>CALKLC010000172.1 GCA_937991975.1 uncultured Spirochaetales bacterium
CCCGTGTTTTTGTTCCTCATTCTTCTCACTTTTGTCTTGATTGTGTTGCCTGTTATCACACTCCTCTATATTTCAGTCATCCCGTACTCTATGGTCCCCAGTCCTCGTGCTTTTTCGCTCTTTACGTTGAAACACTGGATAGCCGTGTTCCGGGATCCCCTTTCCCTTATCGCCCTGAAAAACAGTGTGATGCTGGGGGTGGGGGGAGCTACCCTTGGCCTCGTTTTATCGGTGTTCGTTTCCTATGTGCTGGTCAGGATTAAAGGTAAGATGGGGGGGATTTTAGAAACCTTGAGTTTTCTCTCCTTCTCCTTTCCGGGTATCGTGATCGGTGTAGGCTTCATGTGGTTCTTTGTGCGTACACCTATATACGCAACCACCTGGGCATTGCTCGTCGGCTATATTTCTACTTATCTCCCGTATGGAATCAGACCCCTCACGAGTGCCTTTATCCAGATTCACCCGCATTTAGAAGAATCCTCCCGTGTAGCGGGGGCGTCTTTCCTTACTACCCTCCGACGGATCCTGCTTCCTCTCCTTGTGCCTGCTCTGGTATCGAGCTGGGTTCTGATGGCTACAATGTTCTTCCGGGAACTAACCCTATCTGTTGTTCTGTCAAGACCCGGTTCAGAGGTTCTGGCCGTACAGATCCTGCGATTTTCCGATGATGGTCTTTGGGGCAGGCTTTCTGCCCTGGGAATCATCATGATTGCTATCTCGACCCTGCTGGTGGTGGGGGTACAGTTACTGGGGCTGTGGGTACGGCCGAAGGAAACCTGATTCCTTACACTTGTTGCGTAATCCCTTCCCTTTTTGTATGCTGAGGGTGTATGTCGAAAGGCAAACGAGAATTCATCGAAGGAATGCGAGACTGTAGCCCCCTTGTGCTGGGGGCTGTTCCCTTTGGAATCATCTTTGGGACCCTAGCTATTCAAAACGGTTTGACTCTTGGGCAAACGATGGCTCTTTCCCTCATCGTATTCGCAGGCTCGGCCCAGTTCGTAGCTGTAGGATTGTTTGCAGCAGGAGCGACCCCTGAGGTTCTAATCCTTACCACTTTTGTAGTCAACCTGCGACATATCCTATACGCTGCTACCCTGGCTCCAAAAACGAGACATCTTTCCCCGGCGGTCCGAGCCTTGATGGCTTTTATACTTACCGACGAAAGCTTTGCCGTGTCTTCTGCCCGTTACACTTCAGACCGGGATCCGGAGTATCGACACTTCTACTATTTTGGAGCTTCCCTTCTGATGTATGTGAACTGGCAGCTCTGTTCCCTTCTGGGAGCATTGTTCGGGAGCGCTATGCAGGGGGCTGCGGATTGGGGCCTGGACTTTGCCATGCCTGTAGCCTTTATTGGAATGTTGGTTCCTTACCTCCGAACTGTATCCGTTTCGGTAGCGGTCGTAACCGCAAGCTTCGTTTCAGTCGCCACCTATTCCTGGCCCAACCGGTTGGGGCTAGTTATAGCTACTCTTGGGGGAATCGGAATGGGTTACCTCGTCTCGAAGATCTGGGAAGAGAGGACTACGCATCATGCAGTGGACTAATCGAACTCGATCCTGGGACTTACAGTACCCCTTTTCGGCCATTGTGGGACAAGAGGCATTGAAGACAGCCCTCATCGTGAATGCCATAGATCCTTCCATCGGAGGGGTCCTGATACGGGGGCAGAAAGGTACAGGAAAGACCACGGCCGTAAGATCCCTCCGTTCGATCCTTCCTCCAATTCGGGCTGTGAAAGGGTGTGTGTACCATTGTCCGCCGGACAATCCAGCCGAAATGTGCGAAACCTGTAAGGAACGGTACGAAAAGGGAGAACCCTTGGCAGATGAAACGATCCCCGTTCCTCTGGTGGACCTTCCGTTGAACGCTACGGAGGACCGTATCGTGGGGACTCTCCAGCTGGAGGTGGCTCTCTATGAGGGAAAGCGCAGGTTCGAACCAGGGCTTCTGGCTACGGCAAATCGGGGGATCCTGTATATCGATGAGGTGAACCTTCTGGAAGACCACCTGGTGGATCTCCTGCTGGATGCAGCGGCTACAGGGGTGAACCGTGTGGAACGGGAAGGAGTTTCCTACAGTCATCCGGCCCGATTCATCCTGATTGGTACGATGAATCCCGAAGAAGGGGAACTCCGCCCCCAGTTCCTCGATCGGTTTGGGTTATGCGTGCAGGTTTCCACGTTGTCTCGCGCGGAAGATCGGGCTGAGATCGTCCGGCGGAAGATCGCGTTCGAAGCGGATCCACATAGCTTCATGGCTCAATGGGACCAGGAGGAACAATTTCTATCCCGCTGTATCGTGGAAGCTCAGAATCGATTGGGTGTGTATCAAGTGTCCGAAGAGGCTCTCGGAGAGATCGTGCGTCTGGCTGAACGTGCGGGTACGGCAGGACACCGTACCGAAATTACGATCTATAAGACTGCCCGTGCGCTGGCTGCTTTTACGGAAGCAGTGGAGATCCAGAAGGAACATATCCATGAAGCAGCGCGCCTTGTCCTTCCCCATCGGATCGAACTGGGGCCTTTCCAGGACGAACGGAAGGTCATGGAACAGATCGAAGCGTTGACAGAAGGGAAGGAGATTCCTACCAAACCGTATTCCCGGGGAGCCGCCCTCGAGGAGGAATCTATCTACCAGGAAGAGTATGGGGTGGATCCTACAGTACTGGAAGAAATGCAAGTACCGGGCAGTACGGCGGCAGGGAGCATCGTGTTCGAGTTCCTTAAAAAAAAACGCTTCCTTCCCTGATTCCCGCCGAAGTCCTTCGTTTTCAGGAACCTTTCGATCTTTCTGTACATAAACGGAAACTCTCTCCTCGCGGACGCGGTAAGGGGGATTTGCAGGAATCCGTACGCGGCTACTACGTTCGAGCCCGAATTCCCCGGGACCCTTCCAGGATCCGGGAACTTGCATTGTATGCCACTCTCAGAGCTTCGGCCATCCGACGGACCCTGGAAAAATTCAGCGCCGAGGAAGCAGGCCGCCTTACGAGAGAAAGGTTCGGCCCCGGCGATGCCAGACGAAAGGGTCTCGTTGGGCCGGTCGCACAGGAATCAAGTCAAAAGGGCTTCGATGGGTCTCGCACACCGAAATCCGGTAGAAAGGCCCTGGAGGGGTTTGAGGCCCGGGGAGAAGGGCGCAATACGCAGAATGGAACCGAAACCCAGGAAGAAGGGCCCAATACACAGTATAGACCACAAGCCGTGGAAGCAGAGCGCAGTACGCTCGATCGGCCTGAAAGGCGGGAAGCAAGCCCTGAAAAAAGGGCGAACCAGGCTGAGGTAAAACAGGACGAACAGGAAAAAGCAAATAACCAGAAAAGAGGCGCCCCCCTTGTGGAACTCCAGGACCTTCGAGAAAAAGTGCGGGAGGGGTGGGGGAACCGGTTGGTAGTGTTTCTCGTGGATGCTTCCGATTCGATGGATGTGTCCCAGCAGCTTGCCGCAGCCAAGGGAGCTGTTCTCCTCCTTCTATCCAGTGCGTATGTCCGCCGGGACAGGGTATCTCTCATCGCTTTCCAGGGTGAACGGGCACAGGTGATTTTGCCTCCAACCACAAGCATCCATCTTGCACGGCAGAAACTTGCCTATCTCATTCCGGGCGGAGCGACTCCCTTTGCAGATGGACTTTACACGAGCTGGAAGCTTATTCGAACTGAGCGGATCAAGAACCCCAAACGCCGGATCGTGCTGGTGATCCTTTCCGATGGGGAAGGGAACGTCCCTCTTGTTCCGGGAACCGATCGGGATAGGGAGCTGGCAGCATTGGCAGAGCTAATCCGCAAGGAAAGGATCCACGTAGTATTCGTGGATACACATCCGGAAGGGAAAGTGACGGATCGTCCTAAACAACTGGCTACTACCCTGGGTGCCGAATTGCAGAGGCTTAAGCGACTCGAATCGCACGACCTTCTAACTCTTGTGGAAACGGACAGAACATGGGAGAAAAAATGAAACAGAGGAAAACGAATGTTATCCGACTGCTGGAGGCGAGGGGGATTCCTCATTCGGTGTTGTACTATGATCCTTCCGATGGGAGGATCGATGCACTGTCTGTGGCGGAAAAGTTGGAAAAGTCGCCCGAAGCATTGTTTAAAACTCTTGTGTGTAAATCGGATGGCGGCATCCTCGTGTTCTGTATTCCTGGATCGGCTGAGTTGGATCTTAAAAAGGCCGCCAGAGTCGCTGGAGTGAAGAAGATAGAACTTATCGGGGTCCGGGATCTCGAGCCCCTTACGGGATACGTACGGGGAGGCTGTTCCCCCATCGGAATGAAAAAAGCCTATCCTGCGTTTCTCGACAGTTCCTGTTTAACTCATCGGACAATCATCATCAGTGGAGGCGCGCTGGGGGTGCAGGTGGAACTCTCTCCGGAAGATTTACGGATGCTTACGGAAGCTGCGATAGCGGATTTGGTTCTATAGATAGAGTTAGGAAGACTGCGGGCGCGTACACGGAGCAGGAACAGGAGTTCATGGGCGGATACGGTGCTGGAGGTAGAGAAGTTCTCCTTCCTTTGTGAGAGGGATGATGGTGTTTTGGTAGAACTCTGCCACGATTTCTGCATTCAAGTGTGTTCGAATCGGAGTGCGAATAGTGGCCTGGATCGTACGGGCCTTTTCCCGCACCCGCTCTACAATAGCGTTTTCAACTTCCTTGCGGGTGAGAGCCAGAAGCAGGGCCTCCCGGTCCCCGGTGGAGAGGAGGTGATCGTACTTTTCCGGCTCCTTTCGATACTTCACTTCTCCTACATAGAAGGCTCCGTAATGGACCCTTCGGGAGATCGCCTGCAGGGCGTACACATCATGCTCGCAACTGGAACCATAGTGTCCATCATCCCCCATAGGACAGATCCGGGGAAGGAAGGCAAGGTAATCTCTCTGGATGTGTTCTGTGAGGTTCACCAGATTGTAATCGGCGATACGAAGGGGGGAGTCGGGATCGAGTCGCTTTCGTTTGGGCGGAGGGAGGTTTGAGGTAAAGGGCCGTTCCTCTGGAACCATGAAACGGCCGAATAGGGAATCCATCTCCTCCTGGTACCGCAGGCGAAGCTCGAACAGGCTGGCAGTCTCTCCGGGAAAGCCGCTTTTTCCTGTTTGGTATACCGTCTCATTCCTCTTGAATTGGATCCGGTCGATCAGCTTATAGATGATGGTCTCTTCAAGCCCTTCCAGTACAGAGGCGATTTGGTCAAGAGAAAGCTCCCTCATGTGTCCTATCCTTACCAATCGAAGGAAAGGTTTCCCTCCTGATCGAAGGATAGATCCTTTGGCTCTTCCAGAAGTTGCATCTGGGGGTGCCGTTTTACCTCTTCGATGAGGGCTTCAGAAACCATGATCTTATCGATATGGGAGGTATTCTTGATCCGAACGATTCTGGGTTTGGATTTGTCGATTCCAGTACAACAGAAAATTGCAGCCTGGATAGCCTCCCGGTCATTTTTTAGGACCATAGGCATCTTAACCCCCATCACAACCGTAGCGGTCAGGGCATTGGGATACGTGGCATCGAAATCCGTCTTGTCGAACACCCGTTTGGTGGTAAAATCTGCCATCCCGACTCCTACGGCATTCCCATGGGTTTCTTCGGATAGATCGAGGATCACATACCGTTGGAACTCTGGACCGCCGGTCGCATAGGGAGTGACGTAGGTTCCCGTGATATTCGGGTCTGCCCCGTCCCCCGAGAAGTTCTTGCCGATCTGGTCTACAATCAGGATGTCGAACTTTGGAATAAGGATTTTGGGCATCAGCTTCTTTGCCAGTTCGAGGAGTTCTGCCTCCCGCTTCTTGAACTGCGGGGGAAGGATCGCCTCGATCAGGTAGGTATCATCGAAAGCATTTTCTACGATTCCTACTCCAAAGAGGATGTTCATCTTTGCCATGATCACATCAGCGTACACCTCGACGTTGTAAGCCATCCGGCCGAACCCTTCATTATGGCAGCTCTCGGCTCCCTTCTGCTTCCCCATCCCGATCACCATCATTTTCAACAAGCCGCTTTCCCAATCTCCCCTGAACCCAGTGTGGGGTTTGATCCGACCCACCACCACGATTCCATCCGCTTCAGAGGCGTTTTTATCGATGTAGACAGGTTTGCCTTCTGGGGTATGACCGATCACCACCGTTTCCATGCTGGAAACGATGGGGACTCCCATGGTTTTTTCCGTAATACCGTAACTTTCCAGCACCTCTCTCTGCCCTTCTGCCGTAGCCCCCCCATGACTCCCCATGGCAGGAAAGATAAAGGGTTTGCCTCCCAGTTTCTGAATCTGTTTCACGATTTCCTTCGTGATTTCGGCAATATGGGCAATCCCCCTGCTTCCCGAGGTAACAGCAATCCGCATTCCAGGTTTAATCCGGGAGGCGATCTCCGGTTTCTGGAATTCTCTGGTAATGGTCCCCGGGATGTCCTTCAGCCGATTATCTTCGAAGGTTTGCTTTACCCTTGCCATTCGGGGTACATTGCACTGGCTTACGATGGCTCCGATTACTCCATGTCGATCCCATACTGAATTTCGCATTCTTTCACTCATTTGTATTTCTCCTATTTTGCCTGGTTTCTTTTAGTTAAGTAGTTCCATGGGTGATAATTACCGCGATAAGCCGTAAATCGGTTTTCTGGTCGTTCAGGATGGAGTGCTCGGCCCCATGCCCTGTGATCACGCAATCCCCTGCAGAAACCCGTATTTCCTTCCCATCGTCCATCACGATCCCGGACCCTTCCAGGATGATGTAGTACTCGGTTTCATGGAGATGCTGGTGTTTTCCGATCCCTGCACCGGGCGGAATCCTGATGTCGGAAATCAGTCTGGAGTTTTTACAGGGGCCATTGCCACCCGTAAGGTCTGTCATGAACAGGGTGCCTGGCCCTCCCCGTAGGGTAGTTTCCTGGACAGGCATACTGGCTCTCTGTACAACCATACTCGTTCACTCCTTCCTAAAGTGTATCTTGAGGCTCCTCTAACGTACCTGTATAGAGGAACCAATGGTATAAGGGCACGGTAACGCTCTTTTCCGAGTAGGAGAGGAACGTGACTTCTCCAGCCCCCACCTTCACCTTTCGTACTTTGTCGAATCCTTTTGGGATTTTAGCTGCGCCCTGTATGTAATTGATGATAGTAGGCTTCTTTTCGGAGAGGTTCAAGTAGGTGGAGACCCCCTTTTCCGAGGCACGGTTTTTCCGAACCGATTCTCTAAGGCCCAGGGCTAAATATGCACACACATCCTCAAGCCCTATGCAACAGTTCCTTCCATTCCAGGGAGGCTGATGCCGACCATGATTCTCCATCCAGATGACCGTAGAGGGTAACATATGGGCATCCTTCAACGCATACCAGAGAAACCCTTCTTTTGGATATACAGCACAAACCCAGCCGGGTTTCTTTTTCTTTTTATTATATACCTGTACGATATCCACGAACCCTCGTCGGCGGGGGAAAATGGTCAGGTCGTCATAGGGATACTCCTTCCACACGGTTGGTACTTTTTCAAGGTCTTTGAAGCTTTTGTTTGACTCTAAAGCGTAGTACTCACCGTTGTTTTCCTGACCCGTAAGGTGGGGATTCGTTAGGCCGAACTTGATGGGGCTGACCGAAATGTACATCGTATCTGCATCCCCATGGGGGTCCAGAGTGGCATGATGGCCTAGACACATCTTGCCGGAATACCCCTCCAGGATATGTTGGCAGTACACCGCATTGTGCCCGTCCACCAACTTGAGGATTTTCGTGGTTCGCCCTGGACGGATTTTTGTATCCATCGTAAGAGAGATAGACACAACGTTCCCTTTACGACCCGAATCGGCTAACACCCAGTATCCAGTGGCTGTCTCTCCATGCACTTCGTGTACTTCGTCCCGGTAGGAGTTCCTCTCTCCAAAGGGCATACAGAAGAAGTCTCCCCGGAGGGGTTTCAGTACAGGCGTCTCGATAGGAATGTCTTCCGCGTGCCAGGGGTTGATGTAGTAGGGTTCGAAGGGGCGGTCATTGCGGAAAAAGGTAACGGGAGCCATATGCCCCCCCAGTTCTGTCACTGCCAGCTCCACCTCATCGCTTCGGATGATCCATGAAGGCTGAGAGAAAAGGGTCTTTTTTTCCGGTACCATTCCATGCCTCCTTTAAGATCAGTGTATATGTTTTATCCCCACCTGGGAAAGATCTTCTTCTGAGGTTTGGGGAAACCTCCTGAATAGGTATTCGCTGGCTCCCCAGGAAAGGAACAGAACGATACTCAAGGCCAGGAAAACCTCATGGAGGCCAAACTGGATGCTGACATAACTCCCTAGAAGGGGTGCTACGAACCATCCCAACGATCCAATAGTGGTTTGGACTCCGAACACGATCCCCTTCCGGTTTTGGGGCGCGATCATACTCATGGAAGACTGTATGATGGGTTCTATTCCTCCCATAAAATAGGAGGAAACTAAAAAGGATAGGCTGAACCCCAGCACAGAGCCTGTGAATCCCATAGGTAAAGCGGTAATGGCGCTGATAAGGAATAGATTCTTTAGTAGCCGCTCTCGAGGTCTAAAGTCTCCCAACCGTACCAGAGTAACCCCTGCCAGCGCGGTGATGAGACCCGAGCCCGCGCTGATCACTCCCATGAGGGAAGGGGCTCCTACAATCGTCCCTCTGACATCCTGGATGTACAGAGCAATGAAAGGGTTCGCAATGTTTCGGGCAATGCGGAGGATGAACAGTAAAAAGAACAGGGTTAGAAAAGAGCGATGCAGCATGTTCCGAAGGGGGAATGCTGCTGTACCCATGTCCCTGCGCGGGATCTCTTTCTCGGGGATTGCAAGAGTTTCTCGAGCTTCTTCTTCGTTCAACTCTTCCACGTATACGATCACGATAACAGCACCGATGAATAGGATGATCCCTCCGACAATGAAGGTCATGCGGAATCCAAAGGATTCCGCAAACACCCCTCCCACGAGAGGTCCTAACGAGGTACCGATATAGTTGGAAGAAGAGAGAAAGCCGAGGGCATAGGAAAGTTTGTTTCGAGGTGTTCCAGCCGCCACCATGGTGGTGGAAGCTGCGATGGTTCCGGTGAAAAGTCCCTGGATAACCCGTAAGGTAGCTACAGCCTGGACAGTGGTACAGAAAGCATACAGCATCATGATGATCCCCCCTGCGATCATGGCACGGAGAATCATCAATTTTTTCCCCCACCTGTCTGCTGCCATCCCCCAGAAGGGAGACACCGCAGCAAAGCTCAACGCAGGAGCGGATGCAATGATTCCTGTCCACATGCGGAGGGATTCTGCTTCCTGCACCCCTAAATCCTGGATATAGTAGGGGAGAAAGGGAAGCACAAAATTGAATCCCATCAATGAAAGTACTTGTGTGATCCAGAGCACGATGAGGTTCCGTTTCCAGGGGGGCATGCAAATATAATACAGAAATAATAGATTTTTGAAAACTAGGAATTGACTAACCATAACATGTGAGTTATCATACAACTATCCATGGGAAGAAGAGTCACTGAGAAGCCTGTATTGAAGCCTGTCCGAAAGGAACGGGTCAGCCGGCAAGTCTTCGATCAACTGAAAGAGCAAATCGTGAAAGGCAAATGGCCTGCGGGTACGAAACTTCCTTCCGAGAATGAGCTGGCCAAACAGTTGAATGTAAGTAGGGTCTCTGTTCGATCGGCTCTGCACATGCTGTCTGCCCTCGGGCTTTTAGAAACTCGCCATGGGGAAGGGACCTATGTACGGGAACTTTCTGGCGACCTCTATTTCAATGCTCTGTTTCCTCTTTTAGCTCTTTCCAGGACGAATATTTTCGATGTGCTGGAATACCGAAGGGTGATGGATCCGGGAGCCGTAGGGCTGGCTACTGAAAGGGCCACTGAAGAGGACCTGGCAGAACTCGAACGGATCTACCACCAGATGGAAGAATATACGGTGGACTACAAGGCCTTTGCTCGGGCAGATCTGGAATTCCATCTTACCATTGCCAAAGCTACCCGGAATCCCATTTTCATCAAGGTGAATACCATTATCCGGGATATTCTCAATGCATCGATGGAAGGCATTGTGCGTGCTCTGGGGATACGGGATGGGCTGCATTACCACCGGCAGATCCTCCAGGCCTTGCGGGATAAGGATGCGGTAAAAGCGGAGGGTCTGATGCGGGAACACGTAGATCGTACGATCCAGCGGCTGAAGGAGGGCGGAGAGAAGGGGGAAGTCTATGATCAGCGGTAGCTCAGGCGTCCATCATCGTCCCGGTACCTCCGAGAGACTCCGCATGCATCGATTGTATTGGGAGCGGGAAGAACAGCCGTATCCCCTGGCAGCCTTTCGGGTGGAGAAGGACTTCTTCTTCAGTCGTCATTTCCAGGCAGCCCACACCTTACTGGAACCGGGTAAACGGATCATCCCCGGGATGCTATCGGTGGAGAAGTTTCTGCCCGACTATGAACGGATGTTCCAGGTTTCAGAGCAAATCGGGCAGGACGGTTTCTGGACTGCGGAACCCTTCACCGGTATCCCCTGGATGGAGGCGATTCTCGGGTGCGAGATCTACGCGGCAGAGGAAAGTTTCATTTCCAAACCCTGGCTCAAAGATCTTGCCCAGGCAGATGAGATACGGCTGGATCTAGAAAATCCATGGCTACAGAAGTATCTGGAGTTTACCGATCGCCTCGTGAATGTTTCAGCCGGAAGGTTTCCTGTGGGGATGCCCATCATGCGGGGCCCCTCTGACATGGTAGGAGCTTTGATGGGTCAGGCAGAGATGGTGTACGCTCTCCAGGACGAACCGGATCGAATGAAGAGTCTGTTTCTCAAAGTCACTGAGATCTTTCTTCAGGTGCAGGAGCTACAGCGCGCTCGGATTCCCCCTTTCTTTGGAGGATGGGCATTAGGGTTCTACCATGTGTGGTGTCCGGGTCCCTCTATCTGGTACCAGGACGATCTTTCGGCATTGCTTTCGCCAGAGCTTTTTAGAACTTTTTTAGCCCCCACCTCTCGAAGGATCTGTGAGGGGTTTCCCTATACAGCGGTACATCTCCATCCGGCATCCTTTTTTCTTCTGGATGAAATTCTATCCAATGATAGGCTTAAGGCAGTAGAAGTGAACAAGGATGTGGGAGGCCCTTCAGTGGAAGAGATGCTTCCGGTCCTGGAAAAGATCCTTGTTCATAAGAATCTGATCCTGTGGGGAGACTTGACCATACAGGACCTTGAAATTATCAAGAGAAGACTTCCATTACGGGGGTTGTTCTTCCATATCATTTCACCTTCGATGGAAGAAGCGGGGGAGCTACTCCGCTTTATCCGAACATGGCGTAACTAGCCTTATGGCAAAGCAATATTTTTAGGTATAGAGGTGGACAATGGAGGCAGAGAAAGTAGTAGAGCTGAAAAAGGTCGCCTTGAAACTCCGATCCAATGTGCTGGAGATGGTGGGAGTGGGTAAAGCGGGGCATCTGGGAGGGTCCAGTTCACTGGCGGAAATCACGGCAGTGTTGTATTTCCACAAGATGCGACTGAACCCGAAAGATCCGAAAGACCCGAAACGGGACCGGTTCCTTCTCAGCAAGGGGCATGCAGTGTTGATCCAGTATGCTGCATTGGCAGAATTAGGGTACTTCCCACGAGAAGAATTGAAGAAAGTAAAGACTCTCGAAGGATTGTTGCAGGGTCATCCGGATATGAAAACCCCGGGGATCGAAGCGGTTACCGGCTCTCTAGGCCAGGGACTATCCATAGCTAATGGAATGGCATTGGCTTTACGGCTGGAAAAGAACCCGGCTCGTGTGTACGTGATCATGGGGGATGGGGAGCTTTCTGAAGGTCAGCTGTGGGAAGCAGCGATGGCATCCGCCAACTTCAAGGTGGATAACCTGGTAGGTATTGTGGATTACAACAAAATTCAAGCCACAGGGCCCATAAAAGAGGTGTTCGATACCGGAGACATCCCTGCAAAGTGGAAGGCTTTTGGGTGGCATGTGATCGAAATCGACGGGCATGATATTCCCCAGATTGCAGGAGCCCTCGATGAGGCCGAAACGGTAAAGGGCAAGCCTACGGTGATTATTGCCCATACAGTGAAGGGCAAAGGGTTCTCCTTTGCAGAGAACTCCGCCGCATACCATAACGCGGCCCTAACGGAAGAACTGTTCAAGCAAGCCCAGGAAGAATTAAGGAAACAGGGGGAACTTCTATGATGATAAAGTTAGAAACAAAGAGTCTACGGGAAGCTTATGGCCAGTGTTTGGTGGAACTGGGGAAACGGAATAAGAATGTGGTGGTGCTGGAAGCAGATCTAGGGAAGTCTACCCGGACAGTGCTCTTCAAGGAAGCCTTCCCCGACCGATTCTTTGAAATGGGGATTGCGGAACAGAACATGGCTTCTACGGCAACGGGATTCGCTCTGGCTGGCAAGATTCCCTTCTATAATTCCTTTGCCGTATTTGCATCCGGCAGAGCGTTTGATCAAATCCGGAACTCCATCTGCATCCCCAAGCTGAAAGTGCGTATCGGCGGTTCATCCTGTGGGTTATCTGATTTCGGAGATGGGAAAACCCATCAATCCGTCGAAGATATTGCCATTCTTCGAGCGATCCCCAACATGACAGTTCTCTCGCCGGCAGACGCGGTAGAAACCGTCATGATGATGGAAGAGATGCTGGATGTGGATGGTCCTGTGTACATTCGGATCAATCGGAACGATCTTCCCATCGTCACCCCGGAAAATGAACCATACGGGATAGGAAAGATCTGGGAATTACGGAAAGGGAACGATGTGGCAGTATTTGCAACCGGCTACATGGTGAAGAAGGCCCTCGATGCAGCGGAAGAGCTTTCACGTGAAGGGATCGAGGTACGGGTGCTGAACGTAAGTACCATTAAGCCCTTAGACGCGAAGGCGGTTGTTTCCCATGCAAAGGGAGTGAAGGCGATCGTAACGGTAGAGGAACACAGTGTCATCGGGGGACTGGGTTCCGCGATTACAGAGGCTCTACGGAAAGAGGCTCATCCCCCCATCGAGTTCATCGGCATCCAGGACAAGTTCGGTACTTCGGCCAAAGGGTACGAAGAGTTGCTGGAAGCGTATGGTCTAACATCGAAGGCCATCGCCGATACTGTTCGGTCGTTAGTGGGGTCCTAGGAGGGGCCTGAAAATGAGAGGGGTGTGATTTGTAGATCTATTGCGCGGGGGACTCCCGCGCTTTGCAACAGCATTTATATTATAATGATAGATAGCACAGTAAACCAACATCAGGAGGAATATATATGAAGATTGGATTCATTGGACTGGGAATCATGGGAAAACCTATGTCGAAGAACCTGCTCAAGGCAGGGTACAAGTTGATGGTGTACGATATCGTG
>CALKLC010000173.1 GCA_937991975.1 uncultured Spirochaetales bacterium
AGGGTATTCCCCCCATCCCGGCCATGAAGAATCATGGCGGCTTTTCGGAAAGATTCCTTTTCCGGCCCCGCTAGATAGTAAAAGAGAAAATCAGGCCCCACAGAGCCTAGAAGAAAGGTATTCGGGGCATTTATGATACAGTGGGCAAGTGTAGGATACGATTGGCTGGGCGATTTCCCTGTCTGGGTTGGGTGGTCTTTTTTTTCGTACCCCGATATTGCTTTTGGGGCCTTTCCCCACCGAGGCGCCGGCTCGAACGAACGAGCCCCCCTTTGAAGCGTCGGCTCAGACGAACCAGCCTCCCTCCGGGATACCCCCCCGATCGCCTCTGCTACCCTCTTCGCTACATACCAGTGGGTGAGTTCCTTCGGCATACTTACGGTACAAAAATAAGGAGGATTCCGCCGATGAGGAAGAGGATGTTCACACTAAGGATCCCGTACGCAGTGTTCTGGGCGATGGTAGAAACAAAACCCACCATCGCCGGGCCCATGATAGCGGCGAACTTCCCGAACACATTGTAAAAGCCGAAAAATTCGGCAGACTTTTCCTTTGGCACCAGCTTTCCATAGTAGGAGCGGCTCAGTGCCTGGATTCCACCTTGCGAGGTTGCCACCAGAAAGGCTAACACCCAGAACACACCAGTCTTTAACCCCACCGTGGGTAACCCTGGCAGAAAGAAAGCAATCAGGGTGATACACACATAGATTCCGATCCCGATGAAGAGCATCACTTTGGCTGACCAGAGGCGGGCAAGTTTCCCATATAGGATCGCGAAAGGGAACGCGACGATCTGGATCATCAGCAGGACAAGCAAGAGGGCGTTCTCCGAAATCCCTACATCCAATGCAATAGGAGTGGCCATCTTGATGATCGTATCCACCCCGTCGATGTAGAAGAAATAGGATAGGAGGAATAGGGCGATTACTCGATACCGGCGCAGATCCCGCACCGTTTCCCAGATCCGCTCGAAAGTACTCCGCACCGGATGGGCTACAGGCTCCAGGAAGTACCTCTGGTGTACGTTCTTCAATAGGGGGATGGAAAACCCCAACCACCATAACGCAGTGATGAGGAAGGAAAGGCGTACGGCCGGCACACTGGAATTAAATCCGAAAAGCCGGTAATTCATGATGAGGAGAATGCTCAACACAAAGGGAATCACGCTCCCGATGTAGCCCCATCCGAATCCGCTGGAAGAAATCCAGTCCATCCGCTCCTCGGTCGTTACATCGGTTAGGAAGGAATCGTAGAAAATGTTGGCACCGGCAAACCCAAGGGCTGACAGTACATACAACGCGAGGGCTTGCCACACCTGGCCTTCTCCTGTGAGAGTGAGGGTAGCCGTAGTGCCTGTGCCCAGGATGAGAAAAGCGAGGAAAAGCCTTTTCTTCATGGCCTTGAAATCGGCCAGAGTCCCCAGCAAGGGGGCTAATACCGCCAGAAGGAGGGTATAGAAGCTATTGGCGTACCCCCAGTAAGCGGTAGAAAGGAAGGGGTCCACCCCCCTGGCAGCCACATTCTTGAAGTAGATCGGAAAGATCGCGGTGGTGATGATGATAGAATAGGCCGAATTAGCCCAATCGTACAGTACCCAGCTGCGTTCTTCTTTTGTCATGCATGTCTCCTGTCACAGAATGTGTTGAAGGAACCGCCTGGTCCGCTCCTCTTTGGGAGTGGAAAAGAGTTCGTCTGGAGTCCCCATCTCGATGATCTCCCCCTTGTCCATGAAAACCACTTTGTCCGCTGCTGCCCGGGCAAATCCCATTTCATGGGAAACCACCATCATCGTCATCCCTTCCTTTGCCAGAGCGAGCATCACATCCAGTACTTCCTTGATCATTTCCGGATCCAGCGCAGAAGTGGGCTCGTCGAAGAGCATCACCTTCGGTTCCATGGCAAGGGCCCGGGCAATTGCCACCCGCTGCTGTTGACCGCCGGATAGCTGGGAAGGGTATGAAGCTTCTTTGTCCTGCAGACCCACCCGGGCCAGCAAGGCCCGAGCCTTCTGTTCCGCTTCCTCCCGGGGGAGCTTTTTTACGATCTGCGGGGCCAGGGTAATATTTTCCAGGGCAGTGAGGTGATTGAAGAGGTTGAAACTCTGGAACACCATCCCCGCCTCTTCACGGATCTTCCGAATATCTGTCCTGGGATCCGTGACGCAGTCATGATCCACCCAGATTTCTCCGCTACTGGGCCGTTCCAGTCGGTTCACACACCGAAGGAGGGTGCTCTTCCCGCTTCCCGATGGGCCGATGATGAGAACCACCTCTCCCGGCCACACATCGAGGCTCACGTTCCGCAGAGCCTGTACAGAACCGAAGTTCTTACTGACCCCCCGGATCCGGACCCGGGGGTTTCCCCCTGGAGGAGTATCGAGGAACGAGAGGGCTTGAAGGGTTCGATGCTCCACTCCCCTTACCTCCCTTTCCGATGGAGATGCTCTTCCATGATCCCTACCAGGCGGGAGAGGAACAGGGTCAATACCAGGTACACGAGGGCCACCATCGTGTAACTCTCGAAGTACCGGAAGGTAGTGGAGGCGTACTCCCTTCCCCGGCGCAGGAGGTCCGCTATGGCAAGGATCGAAACGAGGGAGGAGTCCTTCAAAAGGGCGATAAACTCGTTTCCAATGGGAGGCAGGATGATCTTGATCGTTTGAGGAAGAATTACCCGCCAGAGTGCCTGGGTACGGCTCAGACCGAGGGCCAGGGCTGCTTCCATCTGTCCTTTAGGGATGGCCTGTATGCCGGCCCGGAAGATTTCCCCCATGTACGCGCCGTAACAAACCGCCATGGCAATGACCGCCGCGGGGATCCCCTGCAGACGAAGAACTTTCCCCAGGGCAAAGTAGATATAGAAGAGCTGCACGAGCAGAGGTATGCCCCGGATCACTTCCACGTACACGGTGGCCAGACGATTCACAAAGGTGATACGGGAGATCTGTCCCAGTCCGGTTAGAAGCCCGATTACCAGGGCCAGTGCAATGGAAAGGAGAGTTACCTCGAAGGTGACCAGAACGCCGTCCGGTACAAACTTCAGAATGTCCCAGTAGGGTTCCGGCATAAGAAGAGGAAGAAGAACAAGCAGGAGGAGGGCCCCAAAGAAGGAGATCTTCCAGGCAGAGAAGATCGTCCCCGACCCTCGCTCGGGGATCAGGGTACTATCGGTGATTTCGATCTTCGGTTTTTCTTCTGCCACGGTACCAATTTTCTCCTTGCTGCAATTCAAGCTCGGATCGATTTAGGCTAATCCAGGCCCCCTTCCTTACTCCTACTATATACCCTAGGCTGGGGCTGAGTAAAAATCCTATTGCGCCGCCTCGTGCTCACTTTCCCCAGAACCACTTGTTCTCCAGTTCCTTGATCTTCCCTGAGTCTTTTACCTTCTTTAACCCCGCGTTGATCAGGTCCAGCACCTTGCTGTTTCCCTTTTTCACTGCGATGCCGTAGTACTCCTGGGTGAAAGGTTCACCTACGATTTTCAGCTTACCCTGATAGCTCTTGTTCTTGAAAACATAATCGGCCGCAATGGGGGTATCTGCCACCACACCGGTGATCCGCCCGTTCACCAGATCCTCGATAGCCAGGCCCAGCTCGTCGTAGGTTTTCAGGGTGACTCCCTGCACCTTCTGGATTTCCATAGCTCCTGTGGTGCCGATCTGAGCGCCCAGGGCCTTACCCTTTAGATCGGCGATCTTGGTAACCCCCTGGGTGGAAGCCTGCACGATCAATACCTGTCCTGCATTGATGTAGGGTTCGGAGAAATCCATTGTGGCCTTCCGTTCATCCGTGATGGTGACAGAGGAGATCACCGCATCGTAGCTATCGTTGGCCAGCCCTGCAAAGATCCCGTCCCACGCCGTATTCTTGATCTCCACCTCGAACCCGGCCGCTTCGGCAATCGCTTTCATCAGATCGATATCGAATCCCACGATCTCTTTGTTCTCATTGACGAACTCCATCGGAGGCCAGGTACAATCGCTCGCCACCGTGATCTTGACCTTAGGACCCGCGGATATCGTTTTTTCCGTTTCCCCTTTCGCCTGTGACGCACCTTTCGGGGCTTCTTGTTTGGAGCAACCCAGGATCGATACCAACGCGAAACTAACAACAAGAACAGTAAGAATCGAAGCTACAGCTCGAATCGTTTGTTTCATATTGTTTACTCCTGCTAACTAATGATTGGAAAAGCAATTCAGTTTAATGGGATGGGAATGGAGATGTCAATGGTGAGCATTGGCTGGAGATGCCCCCCCGTAAGCCCCAGGGGAAAAGGGACATACGAATAGAGGGAAATCTCTCATCCAGGCACTGCAGGGGAGACTATTAAATATTTATCTGCGTCCTTCAAAAAGGTTTCTTCCCTTTACCAATGCCTCTATCTTGCGATCTGCAACACTGCGTTTCAGCATCCAGAACCCGCAATCAGGATTGATATAGGTTACTCTTCCCTCGCCCAGGACTTTTACCGCTTCTTCAATCCGGCGGGCTATATCTTCAGGGGTTTCGACTACATTAGTTTTAATGTCCACCACCCCAAGACCTATCCCGATCCGTGTATCTATCTTTGCAAGGTTTGCCAGTTCCCAGCTCCCCCGGTGGGCGGTCTCTAACAGTACATGGTCGGCATGCAGACCGTTTATAAAACTGATAAGGTTTTTCCATTCCCCCTTCTGGATTGTTTGGCCTCCATAGTTACCAAAACAAAGGTGTACCGCAGGAGTTGTCTTCACTGCGTCCAATACCCTATTCACCGCCTCCAGGGCCCAATCGGCTTCCTCGGGGTGGCCAGGAAGGTTCGCTTCGTCCACCTGCACCACATCTGCATCGAGCAGTGCAACCTGAGAAGCCAGAACATCGGCTATGGCGAAACAGAGGGTCGGCCGATCTTTATAGTGCCTATTCAGAAGTGTTTTGCTGAGCATGTGAGGGCCTGTCAACGTAAACTTCATGGCTGTTTTAGTTAGGCGCCGGGCTCGATGACAATCAGATGGAAGGTCTAGAGTGCCTTCCCCGATGGGGCCTATAACAACTCCGCTCGGTTTGGCACGAAAATCCATCTGAGGATCCTTACGGAACTCTTCGATATCTTTCCTGCCGAAGGTAGTCCGAACGTTGTCCATTCGCTGAATAAAATATTCAATCATCCCGTTTGTATCGGGATGATTGATGTCAAAACGGTACAATTCACCATCTGCAATCACATCGATACCCGCATTTTCCTGGATGCTGAACACTACACGGGTTGCATCAATCAGGGCCTGCTCTGTGGGGAAGGCTACGAGCCAGTCAGGTACTGGATAACTTCCGATAACCGTAGTTTTAATCATATTTGTACTGTAGCATACGGGTGATTCGAGTTTCAATCAGAAGATCGAATAAATGATCCTAGCTTTTTGCGCTGATAGGTGGGCTCACTTTAATTCCCTAGAAAAGCTTCAGTCCATTTTAAGAGTTCCTGCCTGTGTTGTATCAAATCTGTAGTCGCCATCAAAAAATTTTGTACATCCTTTAATTCCTGATAATGCAAAAGAAAATCATACCATTGACACTGGTACAAGGTTTCAGCAACCAACTCTGTAGGTAAGGGCGCAAAGAGCTCTGCAATGAAAGCCACGACGGTCTCGATTATGGTCTCGACCTTGGCTGATTCCTCCTTCAACTCTCCTTATAGCATCGCGGTGGATGCCCGGCGAATGATCTATGTGGCAGACAGTAACAACGCATTGATCCGGAAGATCACGCCGTAGGGTGTCGTTACCACTCTGGTCGGACGGGCCGCATCAGGAGATGCAGACGGCACCGCTGCCGAATCAAAGTTCACTGTACCCAGCGGTATTTGCGTAGACGCAGAGGGAAACCTCTATGTTGTGGACTTGACGCTGAACAAAATCAAGAAAATCGTGCAATGATATAAAAAATTTTAAGTGGTGCCAAAATTGTGGAGGGGGTAGAAAAGCTACAATCTTACCTTCTTATACTCCAGCAAATGCCGGCTACGCCAAGGACTCACAATGATAGAAAGTTTATCCTAACACCGT
>CALKLC010000174.1 GCA_937991975.1 uncultured Spirochaetales bacterium
AAAGGCTTTTCTGGGAGAAAGGTGTGCCTGATGCATCAGCGAAACGATAAAATCCATGGGATCCGTTGTGCTTACAAATAAAAAGGAGAATAACCCAAAGGTTATAGAACGGGCTACCATAGTCAGCCCAAACAGGATCGAAGAGGAAAATACAGAAATCGGGCCCAGTGCCAAAAGGGGAACTTCTATCGGATTCCTTGCCCCAGGAAACAGTACATTGGCCCATAAAAAGCCAAGCCCCAGTAGAAAAAAGGGGAGGGTACTGCGAACAATTAACCGGGGGGACACCTTCCCTAATCCCCAAAGCCCTACAAAAGCCCCCGCAGACCAAACAGCAAGGAGACGTACATCAAACACTATCGTGGAAAAAAGCATAAAGGCAAGAGAAACAGAAAGCTTGCAGAGAGGATTAACCCGGGCCAACCAGGAATCCTGCTCATACTGGGTAAATACCCGAAACCCTCCCCCGGAAGACACAGCCGGTATCCGCTTTCTTCTGTTATCCCTCTTCGTTACACCCTGTAGGGAGTTCTGGCCTTCTTTCTCCTCTGCGGCCAGCCCGCCGGACGGATCAGAGTCGTACTGCAGTTCCTCCATACGCAAAATCCTGTCCGCGTATTGCTGGGCGAACTCCTCATCGTGAGTAACCATCAGGAGGGTATGCCCCTGCTGTTTCATGTCCAATAGTAGGCAGCCTAACTGCCTGGCTGTATCCGGATCCTGACCAAAAGTGGGTTCATCCAGTAGGAATACCTGGCTTCCCACGGCTAACGCACAGGCAAGGGTAAGCCTCCGTTTTTCTCCCATCGATAGGGCAAAAGGGTTCGCCTGTTCCTTCCCATCCAAGCTGACTTTTTTTAAGAGGTCGGCCACGGTAGTCTCTGAAAGGAGGGTTACGTCCTCTCTTCCTGACAGACTTTGGAGAATTTCTTCTCTGACTGTATCCCGTATAAACTGGTGCTCGGGATTTTGAAAGAGGAAACTGCAGCAGCGGGAAAGCTCTTTCGCTGTCATCCGGGTGGGATCTTTTCCGCAGATGCGTACAATCCCGCTTTGAGGATGGAGAGCTCCTACAAGAAGCTTCAATAAAGTAGTTTTGCCGCTTCCGTTCCTGCCTAAAAGAGCCACGATTTCTCCCTGCCGTAGTTCAAGCGATACTTTATGCAAGGTTTGCCTGCGACCGGGAGTAAGATCCCCGGTGATAGGGTAGGCAAAGGACAGATCCTTACAGATGACCACCACAGGGCCATCTGGATCAGAAGAACCGCCGGGGCAATCTGATTCTATCTCCCCTCTCGATGCTGCCGTTCCTGCGCCGTCAGTAAGGGGTATCTGCTTCCATTCTATCTTTCCCCTTCCATCGAGATGGGCCCAGTGAGTCATCCACGAAAGCACAGCTTGTGGACGATGTTCCACACACATGCAGGAAAGATCATTCATGGAGGAAAAAAGCTCCGCGAGGGTATGGTACACAAGGCGAGCGTTCTCCGGGTCTAAGTTAGAAGCAACCTCATCCAGGAGCAGCAGTTTCGGTTTAAGGGATAGTACGGAGGCGAGGGCTACCAGTTGTTTTTCTCCTCCGCTTAACCGGCTAATCTTTCGATACCGTATATGCTCGAGGCGTAATACTGTAAGTACCTGATGGATTCTTTCTTCGATAATCTGTGGATGCACGTTCAGGTTTTCTAAACCAAAGGCCAGTTCATCTTCTACCGAAAGAGTACAAAACTGGGTTTCTGGATCCTGAAACACAATCCCTACTGATTGGGAACGTTCCAGCGGTGTAAGTTCCCCAACTTCCCGCCCCTGTATCCGTATCGCCCCTTGGAGAATAGCTGGCACATGATCAGGTATGAGTCCAGCTATGCTGTACAGTAGGGTGCTTTTTCCAGATCCTGATGGCCCGGTCAACAGAACACGATCCCCCGGCCGCATGGAAAAAGAAACACCCTCAAAAAGCCATCTGTCCCTTGAGGAATAGCGTATCCACAGATTTTCTAGTTCGAGAATGGTAGAATTCGCCATGTTTATCTGCTGCTAAAGCAGGAATTACACCACAGGATCTACAGCCAGGCCCCGAAACACCCCTGTTCGTTTCACCTGATCCGCGATCACTTTTCCAAAAAGCCCCCCTAACAGAATCCCGCTTGCCACCCGTAGCACAAACATTGCAACCAGCAGGCCCGGAGCCAGGGTCCAGTAACTGAACCGGAACCAGGTGTATATATAACTGAATACAGATGCACAACCACCGGAAGCTAGCAGAACAGGCATGGAGTATCGTTTCCACCTGGTGAGCAGGAACGGAACCTCGGACCCAAGTCCCTGTACAACTCCAGTAAGCAATAGAATCGCTCCGGAAGGACTTCCCGCCAATATTTCTGTAACAACCGCTGCCATGGCAACCCCCAGTGCAGCCCATGGCTTCTGTATCGCGTAGGCTGCTACTGTAGATCCCGCAAACCAGAAACCAAATACGAGGTCCATGGAGAGAGGCCCTATCACTCCGCGTAATACTAACCAGAACTGCACCCAGGCCAGGTACAGGAAACCAAAAACCACCCCAATGGCAGCAGCTACAACGATTTCTCTTAAAGTCCAGGTTTGTTTCTTTTCTTTATTTTCCATAATAAAGCTCCTCCTCAAAGTCTATGAATCGGTATTTTTCACTTTTCATTTTTCTTCCGGCTGGGACTGTTGGCGGAAAGGGTTGCATGCACTACCACATGCCCTGCCACTAACGAAGTGCGGGTGAAAGCGTTGTACAGGGTAGCAAATACCTTTCCCAGGTCTCCTTCCAGACGTGTGGCAAAATGTTTTCCACCCCCGTAGGTCCCTTCCTTCTTTGCCTCGTCGATTTGTTGATAAATATGCTCCATGTAGTTCTCAGCCCCCAAAGGGTAGAGAGAGTACTGAGCCGAGACAGGGATCCCCGTGCTCGGAAGGGTTGAAAGATCGATTAGATCTGCTTCAGTAGCGGGCTTATCAGGAGTACAGGGGGTACAAATGGGATCATCCGGTTCACCAGGGCAACCACGGGAAAACAGAGCATTCAATACTACATGAACACCTGTGACGGCCGCAGGTTGGAACAACCCCTGGGCTACCTCAAATACCTTTTTTGGAGTGCCAATTACACATGTACTAAGATCATCCGTTTCCAGCCGAATTCCATCTGTATGTTTGAACACTTCAATGGCTTGCAGAATAATATCCACAAACCGGTCCGTCATAGGATACAGAGATAACTGTGCACCGCAGAACATGCTTCCTCCCTTCTGGGGAAGAACGAGGATTTTTCGGAACTAAGAAAAGCGGCGGCCCTTTCGTGCACTTCGACAATAGGAATGTAAAGGAATTTTAAAGGAATTTTATGTAAAGGTTTTTTTTCTATACATACATTCCCTCCGCCGGCATTACCCGGATCAGGTTCTATGGGTCGAGAGCCACCGCTCTCCTCTCAGCCCGTTTATCTCGGACTCCCCTAATCTTAGTAATAGGATAAAGAAAACAGTGTGTAAAGTCAATACATAATCAAGAAGATTTCAGGTTGACTCCGAATTCCACCCTTAGTATATCCTAGGATAATGAGAAAGCTCGAAAGCGAACGGATTCCCATTTACATCTGGGCTGAAGAGGTGGATGAAGAAACCCTCCGGCAAACGAAGAACATCGCTAACCTACCCGTAGCATACCACCATGTGGCCCTGATGCCTGATGCGCATGTGGGGTTCGGTATGCCCATCGGAGGGGTCCTTGCCACGGAGGATGCCATTATACCGAATGCGGTGGGGGTGGATATCGGCTGCGGAATGCACGCGGTTCGTACTACGTTGAAGGATCTTCCGCGCGAAACGCTGGCTGACATAGTGGCTAAGATCCGTAGCCGCATTCCCTTAGGCTTCGAGCACCACAAGCACCCCCGATCATGGGAAGGTTTTAAAGAAGCCCCCGATCTCGGTATTGTACAGCAGGAACTGGAATCTGCCCGGCACCAGCTTGGTACCCTCGGAGGTGGGAACCACTTTATAGAACTGCAGAAAGATCATACCGGTTCTCTCTGGGTGATGGTTCATTCAGGAAGCCGGCACTTCGGCTTGAAGATCGCCGAAGAGTATAATCGAAAGGCAAAGAACTACTGCTCGGAGCATAAGATACACCTTCCAGACTCGAATCTCGCCTACCTTCCTGTAGACAGCCGTCTGGGCCGGGAGTACCTGGAAGGGATGAACTTCGCCCTCCGGTTTGCCCGGGAGAACCGCCGTCAGATCATGGAGGATATTCTCTCCATCATGGAAGAGACTGCAGGGCCCTTCGAAGTGATAGAGAGGATCGATATTCACCACAACTACGCTGCCCCTGAAAAACACTATGGGAAAGAGGTGATCGTGCATCGGAAAGGGGCTACTGCCGCCCACAAAGCTCTAAAAGGGATCATCCCCGGTTCCCAGGGAACCCCCAGTTATATTGTAGAAGGGAAAGATAACCCCCTCTCCTTCAAGTCCTGCAGTCACGGGGCAGGCCGCCGACTGGGCCGAAACGAAGCCCGTAAACGTCTCGATCTGCAGGAAGAAGTCCGCCGCCTGGAAAGTCTCGGGATTATCCACGCGGTTCGTAAACCGAAAGACCTGGACGAAGCCTCGGGCGCGTACAAGGACATCCGCCAGGTGATGGACGCTCAGAAGGATCTGGTGGATGTTGTACTGGAACTCCAGCCGCTTGCGGTGGTGAAAGGATAAAGAAGGGGTACCAAAATTGTACCAAATGGCACCACTAACAAGGACAACTTAAACTTAATTGAGGCGGCTATTCAAAGCTTTCGCAGACTCTTTTATTGCCCCGCCAGGGGAACATGCATTATATTTAGCATAATACTCATGTTTTCCTGTTACGGTGCAGGAAGAAGGGGTGCGCGGATGAAATATTACGATTCTTACAAAAGAAGGAATTCTCCCCTTATATCTATTGCGGCGGGTATTCTTTTACTTATGGGGCTTTTTCCCGTATACCCTCTGGAAACGGCTGATTCTATTTTACACGTCGAAAGCAGGTCCTCATACCTGGAGAAGAGCACTCAATACTCACAGAGCAGTGCATCCTCCTTCCGTCTGCCCAGCCTAGGCGAAATGCACCGATTCACCGGGTACGCGGTATTTACAGGGGTAGCGGCCACTGTTCTGTTAGGGATCTTTGCTCCCAATCCGTATCATGGCCCTGTGGCCTATACCACTGCTGCCCTGGCGGTTACCAATACCACTTTAGGGCTTATTCGTACAGGGGGATCCCTCCGGTTTGCTCATGGAGCCTTCGCCTTTATCGGAACAGCTGGTCTTGTATCGAATCTCTTTCTCACCGAAAAAGGAAGTGATTTGCATAAAATAACAGGAGCTTTGAGCGCTACTTCCTTCACAGTTGCAGCAGTCCTGGTGTTGCGGTAGAGAAATCATCGATTCTATCTTTCATTTTATATCGATCAATGGATAGGCTCTATCCGATATACTCCCCCGTTCCGCTCATCTGTAAGAAGGTAAATAAGACCATCCGGACCGGTTCGTACGTCACGGATCCTTCCCAGCTCCCGCTCCCGATGGAGTAAAACTTCCTCCTCCACTACCCTCTCTCCCTCAAGAACGATTCGGCGAAGATGTTGTCCTGCTAAGGCTCCCACAAATAAATTTCCTTTCCATGCTGCAAAGCGTTCCCCCGTGTAAAAAGTCATACCGGAAGGGGCGATGGAAGGTGTCCACTGCAGGACAGGCTGTTCCATCCCTTCCTTATGAGTGCCTTCACCAATGGGAAGATTTCCGAAGTATTCCCTGCCATATGTAATGACAGGCCACCCGTAGTTCGCTCCCGGTTTCAGGATGTTAATTTCATCCCCTCCCCGTGGGCCGTGTTCATGGACCCAGATCTTACCTGTTACAGGGTGCACTGCCATACCCTGAATATTTCGGTGCCCATAGGTGTAAATTTCCGGTGCTATACCCTCCCGCACTCTGGAAATAAAGGGATTATCCTGGGGAATACGGCCATCGGGAAACATACGAAGCACTTTGCCTGCAGTATCTGTCAAATCCTGCGCTCGGTCCCGTTCCCCCCGCTCTCCAGTGGAAATATAGAGCATGCCGTCTACTCCAAAAAGAAGCCTGGAACCAAAATGCAAACCCCCTGAAGTTTTTTTCTTCATCTCGTACAGAACTCGGAGGTTAACAAGGCGGTTACCTTCCAAACGAGCCCTGGCCACCGCGGTTCCGGAAGTTCCCCGCGGCCCTGGTGCACTGTAGGAAAAGTACACGTATCTGTTTCGACTGAAATCCGGGTCCAGAACAATATCTAGAAGCCCGCCCTGACCTGTGGCAGTAATGTTTGGCAGCCCTTGCACGGTCTGACGATCCCCACGGGAATCGATAATCAAAAGCCTGCCTGGCCTCTCAGTTACTAATAGGTCTCCCTCTGGTAGGAAGGCTATACTCCAGGGGTTTTCCAGTCCTGAAGCTAATCGTACAACCCGGAAGCTTACTGCCTTTGAGGTTTTTTCTGCTATTACATGTCCTTCGGCCCCTACCGCAGTCTGGATGTTCATCCCTGTATACAGACTCATCCCCAGAAAAAAGAACAAATACCCATATTCCTTTCGATGTATGATTTTCATTACAATCTCCCTATGCTTACAGTCTTTCTATCCGAGGATATCGGAACCAAGCCCCTGGTCCACAAAAGTCCTTTGTAAGACGAGGTTTCCTTTATGCGAAAATCGAGATGTCTCCTCGAACTCCCCAGGTGTTTATTATTCATACTAAAAAAGTAAGAAATATGTTCTAAACAGGCAACTCGTCTTCTATCAATGTTGACAACCAAATCAGGCCAGCTCTATATTCACTTATCAAAAGCATTTTTCAAAAAAGCGAGTGATAGTTTTTATACCATCATTTAACATAAAGGAAGTGTAGAAAAAAATGAATCAATTTGCTGAGTACATTCGAAAACATTATCCAACGATTATTTTGGTTTCAGTCGGGTTGGGACTATTCCTTGGATTATTCACTTCCGCTCCTGGGAAAGCTCTACAAAGATACTCCCAAGTGTTGACTTTTTTGATGATCCTTTTTATCAGCCTGACCATCACCCCTCGCCAGTTCCTGCTGGTGTCGAAACAGCCGGGAGCGGTGTTGGCGGGGATGGCGTTAAATTTCATTTTTATGCCACTGGTTTGCTGGGAATTGGCGCGAGTTCTGGCAGGGGACTCTGACCTTGCGACCGGTATTATTCTGGTTGGTGTGGTACCATGCGCAGGCATGGCAGCGGTTTGGACAGCGCTTTTAAAAGGAGATGTGCCCTTAGGCATGGCAATCAACGCCCTTACCATGTTACTGGCACCGTTCCTCATCCCGCCGCTGATGAGTCTTCTGGCGAGCGGAGGCGTGCAGGTCAATCCCTGGGTGATGTTCCAGAAATTAACAATTATCCTACTCATCCCCCTTTTGTTGGGCGTCGCTTTGCGCTCGGTGGCAGATCGTTTCTGGCAGCCTTACCTGCCAGTGCTGCCGGCGCTCTCCGCTCTGACGGCTGTTCTTTTGATGTTTGCTACATGCAACGTAAATATTCCGCTCATTCTGGCACGCTGGGTTATCGTGCCGGCGCTACTGCTCCCCGTTGCACTTATTTTCCCCATCGGTTTTCTTGTACCCCACTGGCTGGGACGCTACGCATTCGGCTATGAACAGCGAATTGCCGTGACCTTCTCCTCAGGTATGAAAAATCTGCCTATCGCTGTGGGTTTAGCCCTTTCGAGTTATAAAACACATCCTCTTGTCGGCTTACCGGTAGCCCTGGCGTTTATTTGGCAAATGCTCACTGCTGGCATGTTCTACCGTTTCTTGCGGAAGAGTTAACACCTTTTCCTCTGTATATTTGTAATTACCTTTCACGTAAAATGTGATACGCCTTTTGGGTAAGAAGAGGCTAAAGAAGTGGGACGTGACCCTGCCTAAAGGGGGATTCATCAAAAGTGTTTGAACTATATTTGAACCTTTATTCTTTACTTTGATCTGGGGCAAAGCCCTTTCCCTTTTCCATTAAATTCTTTCGGGGTGGACTGAATATATCTAAAAGGATCGTTTCCTCCAAGAAATGCGACTCATGGGGGGCGTTCGACTCAATCAGGTAAGAATTCCCCGGTCCCAGAACGGTAACTGTTCCTTCAGATCGGAATTCCACTTTTCCTTTCAGAATATATCCGCCCTGCTCTGCTTCGTGTCTTTCCATAGGCCAGGTCAATCCCTTTTTGAACTTATACAAGACAATCATCATTTTTTCGCCCATCAACACTTTTCTGCTTACCTCCGGGTGAAAATCATCCCAACGAATATCTTCCCACACAACTTTTCTAGGCATTTTACTATCCTCCCCTAAATTTTTGTTTTTCCCATTTTCCCTATAACCATAAAAATGGAGCCTATTAGGATCAGGGCAGCCGCGATTAC
>CALKLC010000175.1 GCA_937991975.1 uncultured Spirochaetales bacterium
TGGGCCCCTGAAGGGAGGATGAAGCGGTAACCGCAGCTGTAAAGGCAGGATCATACCCCTGTTTGATCATGGCAGGAATCAGCATGGCACCAATGGAAGAAGTATCTGCCGCGGCCGAGCCCGTAATCCCGCCGAAGAACATGCTGGCAATGATGTTAGCGTGGGCCAGGGCTCCTCGGATCCGTCCTACGATCAGGTCTGCGAATCGGATCAACCGGTCGGTAATCTGGCCACGGTTCATGATCTCACCGGCCAGGATGAAAAAGGGGATGGCCATCAGGGGGAAGGAATCCAGCCCGGTAAACATCCGTTGGGCAACCACGATCATGGGCTGGCCCATGAAAAGGACCCCCACCACACCCGTAATCCCCAGGCAAACCCCTACAGGAATTCCCATAAATAATGTTACAAAAAATGTAATGATAGATGCGTACAGTCCCATGGTTAACTCCTACTTTCTCTGCGGGCGTTTACCCTCTTCAGTGCGACAAATACCAATTCGATTACTGCGAAAATCCCTCCCAGAGGAACAGCGAGATAAGCGATCCACATGGGGAGATTCATGCTGGGTGACCGCTGAGGGGCTACCATGATGGTCATGGAAATCCCTGTAATGAATACCAGGAGCCAAAAAAGAGCAGAGAGAATGTCTCCGATCGTATGGATCGTATTCGTCCATCTTCCCCAGAGTTTTACCACCAGTTCAGATAACCCGATGTGCTTGTTATACCGGGAGGCAATCCCCATCCCCAGTAGGGCTGCCCATACCATAATGTACCGGGTTAGTTCTTCGGACCAGGTTGGGGCTTTGTTCAGCACGTACCGCATGAATACCGAGTAGAGGATGAAAAGTGTCATTAGACTATTTAACACGATCTGTGCAGGTTTAATCAGCCATTTTTCATACAACCCAAGGAACCGATCCCCCACTGTAAGGAACTGTTTGACCATGGGAACTCCTTTGACGAAAAACTGTACTTTAGTATACCAGTACTTTTTTTGGATGTTAAGAATAAAAGGACTGCCCCTCCTGAGGCAGCCCTTCGATACCCCTATAAGATTCTCGCGGTACTAATCAGTAAATACCATCCCTTTACCCGCTTCTGTCCCCCTGGGGGCTACGACACCCTTCCGGGCATCCTGGATGGCCTTCATGAACTCATCCACCCATTTGGGATCGATCTGGGTCTTGATCCAGTCGATTACGGGTTTCTGGGTCTTCGCCTGGAACTGCTCCAGTTCCGCAGCAGTAGGAACGTACACGTCCATCCCCTGCTTCTTCAGGTTTTCTACCGCTACTACGTTGGATGAGTAGGTTTCAGCAGCCACATGGACAAGACCGGACACTTGTGCGCCATCGTACACGATCTGCCGCAGATCATCAGGTAGATCGTTGTAGAACTTGTTGTTTATAAAGGTGAAGTCGATGCTGTAAATGTGCCCGTCCAGAGTGTAGTACTTCTGCACTTCGTAGAACTTCATTACGTATACGAGGCTCGGTGGGTTCTCCTGCCCGTCCACCACCTTCTGCTGCAGGGCAGTATACAACTCTCCCCACGCAATGGGTACCGGACTGGCACCGAGAGACTCCACCATCTTCATGTGCCCCCGATGCTCCATCGTGCGGATCTTGAGCCCTTTCAAATCGTCCGGATTCCGTATGGGGCGGACGTTGTTGGAGAAGTTCCGGAATCCGTTCTGGTTTACGTTCAAACACCGGATACCAGTCTTACGGGTCATCTCGGCCATCAGTTTCTGCATATACGGGCTCTTCATTACGGCCCAGGCCTCTGTGTAGGTCTTGAATGCGTACGGCACTGCAGTGGCCAGGATCTCGGGGAAGAAGGTACCCACAGTCCCTTCACTTACGTTACACATCTGGGTGGCACCGATCTTCACACTTTCCAGCTGTTCCCGTTCCGAACCGATCGTGTTGGCGGGGTAAATCTCCACGGCAATCCGACCACCGGAACGGTCCTCTACGTAACTCTTGAACATCACTGCATCTGCATGGGCAGAACCGTTGAACGGATCCGGCGGATCCCCATGGGCGTACTTGATCACGTACTTTGCAGCAGCCGATTTAGCTGAAGGTCCTGTTTCCGTTTTTCCACCGGCCCATACAAACCCGACTACTGCCAATGCCAGCAGCAGCATCCCTAGTTTCTTCATAGCACACCTCCTGCCGATTGATTCTCCCCCCTTCTACAAGGGGGTAAAGGTTCCTTCATAAAATCAGACGGTGTCCTTTCATAAATGGTGCCAAAATTGTGGCGTTGGTAGAAAAGCTGCCAATATACCGCGTTTAACCCCCGTGTAAGGCCCGCTTGAACAAAGGCCTGCAAAGATAGAAAGCCAACTTTAAAACCACAGGTAAAAATTTCCACAATTTTGGCACCACTCAATATCCCCCTCTCTACGCGGCGGTCCACCCCCCATCCGCATAGATGATCTGTCCATTGATATAATCCGAGGCTTTGGAAGCTAAAAAGATAGCCAGACACCCTAAATCCTTCTCCGGATCTGCCAGCCTGCCCATGGGGATCCGTTTCATCACCCATTCTTTCTTTTCCGGGTTCTCGAAAAGTTTTTTGGTGAGTTCGGTTGCAACAAACCCCGGAGCCAGTGCATTCACATTGATATTGTACTTCGACCACTCCACGCACATGGACCGGGTAAGACCCAGGATGCCCGATTTGGAAGCCACGTAGGGCATGATATCCGGCACAGCCATGAAGCAGTTCAGGGAGCCTAAATTAATAATCTTTCCCCCACCTCGCTGGATGAAATGAGGCACAAATGCCTGGGATACAAGAAAAGTTGCTGTGAGATGGGTATTCAGTACCCGGTACCATTCCTCGACGGTAATCTCTAACGCCGGCTTTCGAACCTGTACCCCCGCGTTGTTCACCAGGATATCCACCTTCCCGCAGAGGGAAAGGATATCTGCCACATACTGTTTGATCTTTTCCTGTTGCAGCAGATCTCCGAGGTACACCCAGGTTTTCTGCCCTGTAGTTTCCGCAATTTCTTTTGCCGTGGATTTTGCATTTTCCTCGACAATGTCCCAGATCACCACATCGGCCCCTGCCCGGGCAAACATGGTGGCAATGGCTTTTCCGATCCCCCTTCCGGAACCGGTAATGACCGCTGTCTTCCCCTTCAGGGAAAAGAACTCTGAAAACACATCCTGCATACCCTACTCCTCTGGATGAAAAATGACTTTGTATAACCCACGTTCCCCCTGGCGAAGCCTTTTGAACCACTCCACCCCTTGTGAAAGGGGAACGATATGTTTCGTAAAAGGGCTCACATCGATCCTTCGGGAAGCGAGGAACCGGATACAGGCAGGGTACTCGTCGCTGGAGATGTAGGATCCCAGCACCTTGAGCTGCCAGGTGGTGATCCGCTGGATGGGGAAGGAGATTTCCTGATCGAACAGCCCCACCATTACCAGTCTCCCGTTTTTCTTTAGAAGTTGAAGTCCAGCTCGGGCTGTTTGAGCTTTCCCCACCACATCGAAGACGATGTCCACCCCTTTGGGAGCGATCCGCTTCACTGCTTCGGATAGATCCTCTTCCTTTGGGTTGATGGTGATATCGGCCCCCAGCTGCTTGCCCAACTGAAGTTTATCAGGATCGATATCGGCAGCGATGATCATTCCCGCCCCTTTCAACCGCAGGCTCTGCAGGATAAAAGAACCGATCGTTCCTGTCCCCAGAACTAGAACAGTATCGCTCACGCCCAGCTCTGCAACCCGGACTGCATGGAACCCGACGGAAAAAGGTTCCACCAGGGCTGCCTCTTCATGGGATAGGGTATCCGGAATAGGGTACAGGATCCGCTCCGGCACCACGAGGTACTCTGCAAAGGCACCATCCAGCTTGTACTCCTCACAGGACACACCGAACACTTTTCTAGTATCGCACAGGTTGATCTGCCCATGCAAACAAAAGTCACACTTCCCGCAAAAGAGGGTAGAGTTGAAGATGACCCGGTCTCCCCTCTGGAAGGATCTCACTTCCGGCCCCAGATCCGCCACAACTCCGCTTCCCTCGTGGCCCATGATGATGGGGGGGATCCTCCTGCCGGTAGACCCATCCATCCCATGTACATCGCTTCCGCAGACACTCACTGCCTTTACCTTGATCAACACCTCATCCGGCGCTTTGATCTTCGGAGTTGGCACCTCCGTATAGACAAGTTTGTTGTACTCTTCTAACACCAGTGCCTTCATCACAGAGTTCCTTCTCACAGTTCTCCTTCTTTCTTTCCCTCTGGATCGATCCACTGCGGATCTATTGAGATGCCGAGGGTTTCGAACCCTAGAAGGGCAGCTCCCCGTTCTGCCGTTTCACCAATAGGAACGAACTGGTACTCTGCCATCATCCGCTGCTTGAGGGAGGTGTATCCCTCATTGGCTCCCCCTCCTACATGGTAGATCCGCTTCTTCAGAGGGCAGCTCGCCTCCCACTCGGGAAGAACACTGGCAATGAAACGAATATTGTAGTAACAAAGGGCATAGAGGAAATCGTCCCGGCTGGAATCGATGGTGATGTTGGAGAAGGAAGCTTTCAACGGCTCCACCCGATGGCGGTCTCCCGTCAGGTAGGGTTCGAACACGATCGTAGGAGGTTCTCTTCGCTTGAGAACTTCTTCAATGTGGACAGAGTAGAATTGGTCGTAGCTGAGATCGGGATAGAAATTCTTTCGGAACCATTCGATCGAGGCTCCCCCGGCTCCGAGGGTTCGCATCAGTAACCATCGATTTCGGTAGGCATGGGTTCTGATAAGGAAGTTGGGACTGGTAAGGGGGGTATCGGTACAGAGGACAAGGATCTCTACAGTGCCGGAGGTATTCAAGAGTTTACCTGGCTCCCGGATTCCTGCCCCTGCCACCGCACAGGTAGTATCGTTGGCCCCCAGGATGACAGGAAGCCCTGAAGGGAGTCCCAGCGCTTTCGCCGCTTCAGGTTGTAGCTGTCCAGCTATCGAAAGGGAATCCAGTACCCTGGGGAGGGAAGAGGGGGGAATCCCCAGAGCTTCTGTTAACTCTGGACTCCAGTCTCCGTAGGCGAGGGTTTCATAGAGCCCTGTGAAGGAGGCATTAGAGGGATCGATGTAGAACTCATCTGTTAATTTTTTTACCAGATACGTTTCCACATGACCGAACCTAGCGTCTGAGGGGAGGGAGATATTCTCCTTTAGCCATAGCATACTGGTCACCGACATGCCCCCGGGGATGGGGGGATTCCCTGTGATCGAACGGAATCGATCCATCCCTACCACCTGTAGGATCCATTCTGCCTGTTTCTGGCTTCGACGATCCAGGTGTAAGATTACTGGGTGGAGGGGCTCTCCCTTCCGATCCATCACTACCAGCGACGGGCAGAGAGTGGAAAAAACGATCCCTTCGACCCCTTCTAACGGTAAGCGGCAAAAGACCTTCTGCAGAGCCTCCCAGAAAACCCCGGCATCGATCTCCACACAGTTCCCGGAATGGGTTCTTGGTTGGTATCGTTCCCGCTCCCGGGCAAGACAGCGTAGCTGTTCGTTGTAAATCGAGGCTTTCAAGGACTGAGTTCCCACATCCACTGCCATCAATTTCATATGGAAAGATTTCCTCTCTCTATGCAGTACGTATCCAATTCTTCCGATCCTCCTGGTATCTCAGGATCCAGTTCTTTAACATATTATAATATCTATATGAGATATCTATAAACATCACAAGATAGCTTGACACGCTCTGAATCCTGTATATCATTGCCCTGTGGGGTTGTCAATCGATAAAATAAAGAAACTGGAAAATCGGGATCGGATCAATCAGATCGTGGAGGTCCTGCATTCGCTGATCGTGGACCAGGGACTATCACCAGGAACCGAACTACCTTCGGAAAAAGAGCTGGCCCATCGCCTGGGAGTGAGTCGGTTCAGCCTGCGGGAAGCCTTGAGGATCGCAGAAACTCAAGGGTTGATCAAGATTTCCCAGGGCAAACGCCCCTCTGTCGCCAGTCCCTCCTCCCATACCATCTCCAATATACTCCGTATTGCCCTTAAAAGATCCACGAAAAACCTCATCGACCTCGCCATTGCCCGTGCCGGTCTGGAATGCAAAATCGTGCGTATCGCAGCAGAAAAAATATCTCCCCAGGACCTGGCAGCATTGGAGGAAAACCTGAAACTGATGGAGATTCCGAACCGCAAACTCGATTATTATGTACAGAAGGACATCGAGTTTCACGAGATCATCCTCCGATCCACAGGGAGTATGGTGTTCGAGATCATGCTTTCCTCTGTTACCCCTCTCCTCTATGAATCCCGTACACAAACCCTTGCTACCGGTGGTGTGGAACGGGCTTTACACTTACATCGAGAAATCTATGAGGCATTGAAGGATCATGATCCTGATCGTGCCGAGGAAAAGATGGAACGTCACATGCAGAATGCAGTGGAAGATATCCTCGCCTCCCACCTTCCCGATGAAGGGTGATGTTTTTCAAGTGGTGCCAAAATTGTTATTGAGGAGGAGGCATCCCTGAGGTGGGCCTTCAAGAGGTTCCTCTGTATCCACTCTACTGTCTTCCGCTTACTTCTCTCCCCCCTTGAGTACTCTCCTTACACAGACTAGGGGGGTAGTCACAGAATGATTCCATTATTTGCAAGACATAAGCGAGCATAGATATACCAGTAGAACCCATTTCCCCGTTTTTCCTTCCTGCTCTTAAGCCGACAGGTGCCCACACAACGGCCCGGGGGGGAGGGCCATCACACAGGGACTGGGGCGCAAGTCCTTGCCTAAGGCAGGAGGGTTCTCATACCCATGCTGCCAGATCAGCCGCATCCATTCCTTCGGCTGCTTCAGGTGTCCCCACAGGTGGCGGTGGGTGTGGAACCGAGACAGTACCCACTGGATCGGGGGCTGGTCCTGGAGGCCTGCCACCTGG
>CALKLC010000176.1 GCA_937991975.1 uncultured Spirochaetales bacterium
TCTTCGGATTTCTTTTTTCCCATGGCGCGGCGAAGAATATCAGCCTGTCCGAGTGTATACCCGGCCACGATACGGGCGATTTCCATTACCTGTTCCTGGTAAACGATCACTCCATAGGTTTCTTTCAGTACAGGTTCCAGTTCAGGAAGCGGGTACTGCACGGGTATTCGCCCCCACTTGGCGTCGATGAACTGATCGATGAACTGCATGGGCCCTGGTCTATAGAGAGCATTTAAGGCAATAAGGTCCTGGATACTTTCAGGTTTTGCTCGCTTCAGGATACTCTGCATCCCCTGGCTTTCGAATTGGAATACGCAGGCACTCTTTCCTTCTCCCAGGAGTTTGAAAGTGGCCGGATCATTTTCAGGGATCTTCTCGATATCGAAGTCTGGAAAGCGTTTTTGGATCAACTTTACCGTATTCTCGATGAGGGTCAGAGTCTTCAGACCGAGAAAATCCATCTTGACCAATCCGCAAGCTTCCAGTTGCTCCATCGTATACTGCGTGCTGATGGTGCCAGTTTTTGGATCCCGATACAGCGGAACATAATCCGTTAAAGGAGATTTGCCGATTACGATCCCTGCGGCATGGGTGGAAGCGTGTCTGGATAACCCTTCCAGCTTCAAACTCGTATCGATCAATTCCTGGTAGACAGGGCCTTTCTGAATTAGTTGTTTTAACTTTTCTTCTTCTTCGAGAGCCCTGGAAAGGGTCATCTTGTGCCCTTCAGGGATCCATTTGGCAATTTCGTTCGATTCGGCAAAGGGAATATCCAGTACTCGGGCTACATCCTTCAGGACTGCTTTTGTTTTGAGAGTCCCGAAGGTAATGATCTGCCCTACCCGATCTTTTCCATACTTTTCGGTTACATAGTCGATTACCTCTTGACGTCGTTCGAAGCAGAAGTCGATATCAAAATCGGGCATAGAGACCCGTTCGGGGTTGAGAAACCTCTCGAAGAGAAGGCCATACTTCAAGGGGTCGATGTCAGTGATCTGGAGGCAGTATGCCACGAGGGATCCTGCACCAGACCCCCTACCCGGGCCTACAGGAATTCCACGGCTCCGGGCAAAGTGAATGAAATCCCATACGATAAGGAAATATCCGGTAAATTTCATCCGAATGATGGTTTCCAATTCGTACTCGAGCCTTTTATGTAGTTCCTCCGTTATCTTGGGATACCGTCTCTTCAACCCTTCAAATGCGAGATGCCGCAAGTACGCTTCCGGCGATTGGAACTCAGCGGGAATCAGGTAGTCTGGGAGCTGGGGCCCGGGGAGGGGGATCGTTAGGTTACATTTTTCTGCAATCTCTACCGTACGCTTCAGGGCCTCTGGTACTTCGGCAAAGATCTGGGCCATCTCTTGAGGAGATTTCATGTAGAACTCTTGGGCTTCGAAGTGGAGGCGTTTGATTTCCGATTTTTTCTTCCCCGTTCCAATGCAGACAAGGATATCCTGCGCCACTGCATCATCCCGGTCAACATAGTGAATGTCGTTGGTTACCATGGTGGGGATATCAAGACGCCTGGCAATAGCGAGTATTCCGCGGTTCGCCACTCGTTGATCCGGGATACCATGATCCTGCAACTCCAGGTAAAAGTTCCCTTTTCCAAAAAGTTCCTGAAAAAATCCTGCTCGATGGGCCGCTTCTTCTTCGTTTCCCTGGATGATCAAAGAGGGAATCTCCCCCGCAATACAGGCGCTGGTACAGATCAGCCCCTCATGGTACTGCTCCAGCAGCTCCTGGTCGATTCGAGGCTTGTAGTAGAACCCTTCGATGTAGCTGAGGGAGCTCAGTTTCATCAGGTTCCTGTACCCTGTCTCGTTCATGGCCAGGAGAACTAAGTGATAGTATTTATTTCCCGATTCGCTTCCGGTTTTGATGTGCCGGGATCCTGGAGACATGTAGAACTCGCTACCGATGATAGGGTTGATTCCATGCTTTCTGCATAGCTGGTAGAACTTCAAGGCGCCGAACATATTCCCATGGTCAGTAAGAGCCAGATGTTTCATCTGGAAGGACCTGGCTTTCTCTATAAGGCGTTCCAGGGAGGCGGCACCATCCAAAAGGCTGTAATCGGAATGGTTGTGGAGATGCACAAAGTCGGACACGGGGGAATCTTACTACGGAAGGCCGATTTTGCCAAGAATCAGGAGTACTGATAAGCGTTCCGGGCTACGAACCGTACTGGAAAGGATTGGAAAGGGTTACCTGCAGGATATGGAGTATTCGTTCCATCTGCATACTGGAAGGAATGAAGTTCCAATTTTTTAGGTCCTCCTGAACAGCATACAGGAATTCCTTAAGGTCTTTACTCTTCCCCAGGGGTAGACGAGCCCCTATGAGAAGGGTTTCCAGATCCCGGTTTCGATAGATACGGGAAGAAAAGTTGCCGATAGCAAAGCGAAACTCTGTAAGCATCCCTCGATCGATCTTTCCTACAATGACCAGGATAAGGGAATCGGCTGTGATCCCATAGGGGAAGGTACCAATCCGACGATAGATATAGAAGTTCCATTCCTCCATTGGAATCTGGATTCTGGTGATGAGTTCAGTGGTTCCCATCTGTAATTTCCCGTCTGCAGAACGCAAGCCGGTGACTGGAACCCAGCGGGTCCCTCTGAAACTCCTTAGCTCACATCGGGCATCGAGAACATGCATCAAAGGGAAGGAAGCCATACAGCGGTCCCTAACGCTTAGATTCCCCCCAAGTGTGGCCATGGTAGCAACACTGGGCGGACAGATACTCTCGAGGGCTTCTGCTAAAAGAGGGGAAAGCACTTTAGGCCCGGCCCGTAAGATCCGCTGGATGGATACGGTTGCACCGACATCCAATCTGGTTTCCGTTCTACCCAAGCGATTAAGTTCTTTTATGTTCTGTAATGACAGGATCGATCCTGGAAGATGGAGGAGTCTGCCGGCCTCATTCCAGAGTAGATACGTACCTCCCCCGTATACAGTAGCATGGGGGTTTCGCTCTTTCCATGCCAGAGCTTCTATAAGGGAGGTGGGCATAAAGATGGATGGTTCGGCAATATTATACCGCATGTTGTCGATGTCTCCGTATGGAAGCCGCCCGTTGTACTGCCTCTACCAATCGGCTGGGATCTGTGCAGCGGCAAAGGATAGCGGTGAAGCGTTTACGAATCATCTGTTCTGTAGGATGCAGAGTTTCTTGCAGGATTGCATGGGTTAACAGAACTCGAGCGGAAGCACAGAAACCACAAGGTGTGTATTGAACCTCGAGAAATCCTTTTTCGATATCATAGTATTCGGGTGTGCCCCGAAATCCTTCTATGGTAAGGACCCTTGCCCCATGAGTGGAGAAAGCGGGTGTCAGACAGGAAAGGACCAACTGGTCGTTCAGTAACACATGACAGTATCCGCAATGACCATGAAGACACCCTTCCTTTGTCCCCAATAAACCAAAGGTGTTCCGAAGGAGATGGATTAGCCGTAAGGCAGGATCTATATCGAGGGTCTCTTCTTTTCCATTCAACTGCAATGTGATGATCATTTAAATACCCTTCTCTCGATAGGGAATCGTCCCAATCCTCTTCCCTAACGCCTGCGAAATAGCATTGGAGAGGGCTGCAGGGATCACATTCAACGCCAGTTCTCCCAACCCTTTCGCATTCTTTTGGTCAGCCGAAGGGAGAAACTCGATATGGGGAGCGGGTATATCGATAGGTGAACAGATTCTGTAGTTCCAGAATAGGGAATCAGGAATAAACCCTTCTACATAGAACAGGTGTTCCAGCAACGTCCATCCCACTGCCTGAGAGATTCCCAATTCTATCGTCCTTCGGGCTTCTTTTTCGTCCAGGATGCGACCTGCATCGACGCTCATCCATATGTGCTCAATTTTGGGGATCAGACTCAGTGGATCTATCTTCACTTCAACTACGGCAGCTGCCCACGAGATAGTGGTAAAGGGATTGCCAAGAAACTCATCCCTATCCCATGAACGGGAATATCGAGGGTCCAGGCTTTTCACAAGCTGGGCAGGTAAGCCGGCAGAAAGATTTTTTTTCAGCTGGGAACAGCACCGCTCGATCAATTTTGTCGCAATGGTAATATTCCGAGAAAAAATCGAAGGCCCACTATCCTGGGTGGAGCTTGTCTGGATAGGCTCGATGATCACCGAGGAAGGAGAAACCCCAAAAAACTCGGATGGGATTTTTTTCCAAATCGATTTCAACGCATAACTTCCAGGTACAGCCGAGGTAAAGATCCGTACTTTACGATCTTTTGTGATCCTTACTTCTACCTTTGCCCGGTGTTCATGGTCCAAAAAGAATCCCGAACCCTGCCCTCCCAATGCGATACCTATCCCCTCTAAGAATTCGGTGGATTCGAAGGATTCGGGATCTCGCTCCCGACGCTTGCGGAGTAATTCCAGTGCCGCATGCCTTCGTTCGAAGTCAGAAGCTTTTTGAACAAAGGATAGTAGGTTTTGAGGAGGAAAGAGAGGTTTTCGATGTACACTCCAGGGACTCGGCTTCGATTTGGAGGCAAGATTCCAGGTTTTCCATTCTATAGGAGATTTCCCCAGCTGTTGCCTGATCTCATCGGTAAACACTTCCAATGCGAACTGGCTCTGACTACCCCCCATCCCCGTAAAGGCGCCTGCAGGAGGGATGTTGGTGGTGAATACTCTTCCCCGAATATGGAGATGAGGGCAATGGTACAATCCACCCAGTGCATACATTGCCCTGTCGAGGAGTTCTTCGGCAAAAACCGGGTAGGCACCCATATTGAAAGAAAGATTCGCTTCCAGAACTTCCAGTCTGCCATCGGTATCGAGCCCTCCTTTGAGATAAATCTTAGAGGGAGCACGTTTAGGGGTAAACAGGAAATCTTCCTCCCTACTGTAGAGGTACTTGATGGATCTTCTGGTAAGCCATGCCGCCAAAGCAGCATGGGCCGAAACGAGAGAGGGGTACCAGAGTTTTCCATCGAGGGAAGTATCGGGATCTCCAGGGATGGAAACCGAAACAAGTTCCCAGGGGAGTGCGAGAGACTCTTTCACAACCCGATGCACATGGAAAGGCCATCGACTGGAAGTATGGATGTCCAGCGTGGTAGCTTCATTGTCCCAGTGAACGTAGGCGCCATGCGGCTCGCTATAGTAGTGTTCCTGGAACCCTGTGGTGTATTCCCTCTCGATGATGGTATGGGCCTTCTGAAAGGCTTCCTCCGGGTTGCCCCTATGAATCTTTTTTTCCAGGAGTACCGACTCCTTCTCTTCGTTCATATCACCAGGAAAATCGAAAAAAGCTGGCAGTTCTTCGTAAAGGACAACAATCTGTTCGGAAAGACGTTCCAGCACTTCGGGATCAGGCCCTGCGATTAGCAGGATAGGTTCCCCCCTGTATCGTACCTCGGATTCATTCAAAAGAGGGATCTCTACAGGTCCAAAAGTAACGGAACGCTTTCCGGGTATATCTTTACATCGGATGATCCGTACAGAGGGAGGGAAGGGTGGGAAGATGAGACCTCGGATCCTGCCATGGGATATGGAGGCTCGTTTTACCTTGAGCCATAGTGCATGTGGATCGAGGATATCCCCTACGAATACACTCTTACCCTGTAAGACTTTTCGAACCTCCGCCAGATCTTCCATTGTTCTGGTATCCGTTATGATTTGTAGTGAGCATCCCCAATCTGAAGGACTGCCCGTATTATTCGTTCAATCTGAGATTCCGTCAAGGAGGGATAGATGGGAAGGCTGATAACTTCCTGGTATTTCCGGATAGATTCGGGAAAATCTTCCGGTTTGAACCCGTAGGTGCGTTTCCAATAAGGATGGAGATGCAGGGGTATGAAGTGGACCGAGGTACCGATTCCCTGCTCCCGGAGTTTTTCTATGTACTCATCCCTTGTGATCCGGAGTTTAGGGGGAACTATTCGAAGCAGGTACAGATGCCAGGCATGTCCTTCTGCGTCAGGAGGTACGGTGAGGTACGAACGGTCTTGAAAGTGCTCTGTGTAGATCCTGGCAATAGCCTTTCGCTTCTCTAAAAAATGATCCGCTTTCTTCAGTTGAGCCCTCCCAATGGCAGATGCGAGATCGGTTAGATTGTACTTGAAGCCAGGTTCTACTACAGAGTACTGCCAGGATGCGGTGGGAGATGTGTAACGATTCCATACTTCTCTGTCGATTCCATGGAGACGCATCCGGGAGATCCGATGGGAGAGTCTCTCATCGTTGGTGACTACCATCCCCCCTTCACCGGTAGTGATCGTTTTTGTAGCATAGAAGGAGTAGACTCCCAGGGTTCCTAGAGTCCCAATAAATCCCCAGGATGTGCGGGAGGGAAAGGCATGGGCTGCATCTTCCAGGATAAACAGCTCTCTTTCCTTAGCAAGGGACATGAATTGATCCATCCTGCAGGGTTGTCCCGCAATATGAACGGGAAGGATCCCTCGGATCCGTTTTGTTCCGGCAAACCGATCTAACGCCTCTTTGATTCTTTCTCCTGAGATGTTGAACGAGTCTATTTCGATGTCAACAAATAGCGGATCTGCTCCCAGATGCTTTACCACTGTTGCAGTCGAAGTGAAGGTGTAGGGAGTGGTGATAACCCAATCGCCCGGACCTATACCTAACGCCTCCAGGGAAAGGTGCAGGCCAGCTGTAGCGCTATTCACTGCCAGGGCATACGTCGAACCACAGAAGTGGGCGAACTCTTCCTCGAAGCTTTTAGTGACCCCTCCTGTGGTGAGCCAGCCGCTTCGAATTACCTGGATCACTGCCTCCTCCTCTTCCTGGCCTAACGAGGGGCGGGCAAAGGGAATAAAATCAGTATTCAGGTTCATCGGGTGGTATTTCAAGGGTTGGAATCACTTTCTTCAGTGTTTCTCTCAAGCGCCTCCGGTTCCGGAAAAGTTCAGGATGTGCGGGGTCCAGGAAACAGATGGGTTTGAGAGATTCCAGTAGCTGAGGTAGGTTCTGGAGGATATGACCATTTCGAAGGATCCGGTTGATCTTTGGGTATCCCGTTGGTTCGATCGATTCAGTAGACTCCCACAAAGCTTCTTTCAATTTCTCCCCTTTCCTGAGTCCAATGGTAACGATAGGGATTTCCTTCTCGGGCTCATATCCATAGAATCGAATCATCTGCTCGGCCAGGTCTTTGATCATGAGGGGTTCTCCCATGTCCAGAACGTAAAGAGTCCCACCTGTTCCCACCCCTCCAGCGTTGAGAACGAGAGAAGCGGCTTCCGGGATGGTCATGAAGAACCGACTCGCTTCAGGATGGGTAACTGTCACGGGTCCACCCTTGAGGATCTGGTTTCGAAAAAGAGGAACGATGCTTCCCCGTGAGCCAAGCACGTTCCCAAACCGTACAACCATGAAAGCCCGCGATGTCCCATCTGCCTGAAGAACAATTTCTTCGGCTATCTTTTTCGAAGCACCGTAGATCGAGATGGGCTCTACTGTCTTATCGGTGGAAATCAGCACGAACCGTCTGGTACCTGCTTCCAGTGCAGCATCCACCAGGTTCTTGGTACCGAACACGTTGTTTTTGATGGCTGCTACAGGGTTTGCCTCCATCATGGGTACATGTTTGTACGCGGCACAGTGAAATACCACTTCTGCCCGAAGCCTTTTCAGGATGAACATCATGTAATCCCGATCTTGCAGATCCCCGATTACGGGGACGATGGTAGCTTTCTCGCCTACCCCTTCTTCCTGCAGAATACGAAGCTCATGATCTATCTCATAGATACTGTTTTCCCCATGACCAAAGAGGTACAGCCGTTCGGCACCCCCTGAAAGGAGTTGTCTAGCCAATTCGCTTCCAATACTCCCTCCCGCCCCTGTGATCAACACCCGTTTTCCGCGAAGGTACTCAAGACTCTTGCTTAAATTAATGGTAACAGGTGTTCGGGCTAGAAGATCTTCAGGGTGGATTTGTCGGGTGAGTATCAGATGGGCGTCACCCTCCAGTATCTGTGAAATTCCTGGTAGAATGCGGATTTTGGTAAAGCCAGCTTTCTTCAATAAGTTGTAGATTTCTTTCAGTTTTTCCCTGGATGCATTGGGGATAGCGATGAGGGCTTCGTCTGCGGGTGTCTGGCGGAGGAGTTGGACTACGTCCCGGATAGGCCCCAGCACGGGTATATCCTCGATACGGGTACCGATTTTGGCCGGATCGTCGTCCAGGAAGGCTACCACTTCACCGAAGACTCCCTTGGCTTTTATTTCTTTTGCAATAGTTTGACCGGCAAATCCCGCCCCGATGATATAGATTCGACTCTTGGGGTCATGATTCTGCATACTGCGCCTCACCGATAAATTCTACACCCAGGTCTACCATGAAGAGCTCGTCCTGGAGTTCCAGTTTGATTTTCACTCTACCTTTTCTTCGGTCCACTTTCACGATTCTTCCTTCAAGCCCTTTCAGAGGACCTTCGAGGATCACTACACGCTTATTTTCGTCAAAAATAGCCCGGGACTTTTGGATAACTTCACCATGCCGAAGAAAATGTAGGAGTAGTTCCAGATCCTTTCCTTCCAGAGGCTGAATGTTGATGTTATTCTTCAAGAACCGAAAAAAACCAGGAGTTCTTTTGATAGCCCAGTATAGCTCTGGATCGATGGAAGGGGCTCTAAGAAAGATATAGCCGGGGTATAAGGGTGCTTCGATCTGCTTTGCTTTTCCTCGCCTCCGAATGGTAAGGCTTCTCCTGGGGTATACGATATCGATCGACAGGCCAGGATTCATATTTTTAGCCAGGGTAATGAACTTAGACTCTTCTCTAGTTTTTACCTGGACTGCAAAATATAACATAGGAGGTGGGATATACATACCACAGGTGCTTTACCTATGCAAGGGAAATAAATAAACTAGAGTTTATGCCGATAGCAATGGTAACTATGAAAGATTTGATTCACAAGGGGGCTTGGGCCTTCTTATTCCTATCTGTGTTTCTATTACCCCTTTCGGGAGAAACCGTCATGGTAAGTCTGAAAGGCTCCCATCAAGGTGTCCTATCGGCCATCGAAGGTGGTGTGATGGAAATCCTGTTCGATGCAGGATTCATCGTATTCAATGGAACCTTTCATACGGGTTCCGGGGTGTATCCCCCTCTCGATGATTTCAAAACTGCACGGGAAGGAGGAGCCACCCTACTGATGGCTCTGGAAACCACTGTGAAACAATCTTCACCCCAGGAGCCCGTACTCCCCAATTCTCTCCGCTTTTGGCTTTTAGGGATATCGGACAGGAAAATCCTGGTAGAGGGAAAAATAGAAGCGACAGAGCTACAGAAACAGGACTCTGAATCCTGGGAACAGTATGCGGATCGATGGGGCAAGGAGGCTGCAAAGAGGGTAGTTAAGGGGTACCGATGAGTGGCCGAATATGTAAGAAGGAGTTTCCACAATGATAAAGAGGATCGGATGGGTAGGAGGGTTACTCTTCCTTATATGGGGAACTGGATTTTCTCAGCGCATCTGGGAAGGAACAGCCACCGTTGCCCGATATGGAGAGTTTCCGCCCTCGGGAATGTATGGAGCATCGAACAGTTTTGAGCGTAATTCCATTGTAGATGTAGAGAATATTTCCAATGGGAAAAGAGCCCGTATTATCATTACCGGAAGGGTATCGGATCCTACCCTATTTCTTGTGGTTTCGGAACAGGTAGCGGCTGAATTGGGAATAGGAAAGATGGACATAGCGAGGGTTCGGGTGTCACCGGTGGTTACCCCGGGAATAGATCCCTCCCTCGTAAAACCAGAATTGCCCTTGAGCCCTGACCCGGACATTAACCCGTCCGCCAGGGTTTCGAAGTCGCCTTTGGAACCTGCAGGAACACCTGCTCCCACCTCCCCGCCCCTGAGCTCAAAGTCATCCGAAGTCCCTCCCCCCATTGCTTCCTCTCAGCCCGGTGCAAAGACCGAAGAACCTGTGGCGCCTCCTCCTGTTTCCCCCATTTCCCCGGCAGAATCTCCCCGGGAAGCGGAAAGCCCCTGGAAGGAACCCGATGCAGCCAATCCATATGCGAGTCTGGAAACTTCTGTAGTAAAAAGGGACAAATCGGTTTTTTCCGGCCTTTCCCTTATGTTAGAAGCGGAACCGAAGGAGCCTGCCTCTGCATCACCTGTACCTGCAGCTCCCGTAACCGACTCCAGGGGAGAAGGGCCGAAAGTAGCAGAACTCCCCCTGGAGACACCTAAACCCGAATCAAAGGGTGAAATCCTCCCAGGAGGGCCTCCTGTTTCGGAAGGTCTATTGAGGAAGGAGCCGGAAAAGCCAGAGCCGGAAATCCCTCCGGGATCAACCCTGCCGGAAACACAGGTACAGCTGGAGCTTGTGCTAGAGCCGACAGGCCCGAAACCGCCCGAAGGACTCCAAGAAAAGCCCCTTCCGACAACTTCTGAGGGGGCCCGTATGGAATCGACCCTCTCTTTCCCTATTCGGGATATGAAGGAACTGCAGAGAGGATCCACCTATTTACAGCTTGGAAGGTTTTCCAGGCCTCAATCGGCAGAGGGATTGTGGGAACGATTCCATCGCCAGTATCCGCTTTTGGTGTTGAAAGAGGAGAAGGGCTTCAGGGTCCTGGTTGGGCCTGTGAAATCGGATGAACGAGGAATTCTCTATCATACCTTTAGAGCATTCGGACTAAAGGATACTTTTTTCGTGAAGATCGATTAGGTTTTAATCACGTTCTAAAGATGACGGTAGAAGAAGCGAAAAGAGTCATTACGGAGTTACGGGAAAGGATTCTACAGTACCAGCGAGAGTATTATCTGGAGGGTAGACCTTCCGTATCTGATCGAGAGTACGATCGGCTGTTCGACCAGTTGGTTGAATTGGAGAATCGTTACCCTGAATTGAAAACCCCCGACTCTCCTACCCACCGGGTAGGATCGGATCTGGATTCCGATTTCCCCGAAGTTCGACATTCGGTTCCTATCTTGAGTCTGGATAAAGCGTATACACCGGAAGAGGTGTATGATTGGATGGTTAAGTCTTCCCAGGCGGTTGGACAGGCCCTCTCTTTTGTGCTGGAAGAAAAGATCGATGGAATTTCGATTGTTCTGTACTACCGGGATGGATACCTTTCCCAGGCAGTTACCCGGGGAAACGGATATGTGGGGAACGATGTGACCCCCAATGTACGGACCATAAGGGAAGTTCCCTTACGGGTTGATTTCGAAGACCCTTTTTTCGTTCGAGGAGAGATCTATCTCCCGACTGCCGATTTCAATACGTTAAATGCCCAGATGGATCCACCCTATGCGAATCCGAGGAATCTAGCAGGGGGATCTCTCAGGAGAAAGAAAAGTAGGGAGACCGCTGCCATACCCTTGAGAATCTTCGTGTACGATGGATTTTTCGAACCATCACCATCCGAGCATCGTATCGTCAGCCAGCGGTTACAGGAGCTGGGATTCCCCGTGAATCCTCGAAATGTATTCATCTCATCCTCCGAAGCTGTGCTTCCTTACATCCGAGAGTTGGTGGATCGTTTCACTCGCGATCGGAAAGAGCTTCCCTACCAGATCGATGGGTTAGTGTTCAAGGTAAATGAGATAGGGGTTCGGGAGGCCTTGGGGTACACAGAACACCATCCTCGCTGGGCCATCGCTTACAAGTTCGAAGCACCGTACGGTGCATCAAGGGTAAAACGGATCGAAATCCAGGTGGGTCGAACGGGCAGGATTACACCGGTAGCGAGGATCGAGCCGGTGGAAGTGGGGGGAGCGACGATCGAAAATGTTACTCTTCACAATCAGGATTATATCGATGCGCTGGAGCTTTCCGAGGGAGACCTCGTTGCAGTCAGTAGAAGAGGGGATGTGATCCCTGCGGTGGAGAAAGTGCTGGAAAAAAATGAGGCAGCTCCCTTATACAGGATCCCCGATACCTGTCCTTCCTGCGGGTCTAAGTTGGAAACCAGGGGAGCCCACAGCTTCTGTCCCAATGCAGAGTCCTGTCCGGCCCAGCTAAAGGGGAGACTCCAATTCTTTGCGGGTAAAGATGGGCTGGATATCGAGTATCTGGGAGAGGAAACGATCGAGTTCCTGTGGAATGAGGGATTCGTTCGGAGGATCCAGGATCTGTATCACATCCCCTGGGAACGGTTGGACCAGTATCAAGGATTCGGTGAGAGAAAGATAGAACTGCTACAGAGAGGAATCGAGGAAAGTAAGAAGGCCCCCTTTGAGAGGTTGCTTCCTGCACTGGGGATTCCCGAACTGGGACCCAAGGTTAGCGAATTGTTGATCGATGCTGGCTACGATTCCTTCGACAAGTTGTTTAACCTTGCGGATCGGAAGGATTACGATGCCCTTCTCCGCATACCCGGAATTGGCCCTAAAACAGCTGAACGACTGATCGAAGAGCTTTCACGGCCCGATCTACGAGAGCTCGTTCGGGAACTATCCTCCTTAGGATTCGCAAACGAATACAGGCGAACGGAAGAGCATCTTCCTCAGGTGTTCGAAGGACAGACCTGGTGTGTAACCGGCAGTTTCAGGCATTTCAAACCAAGGGACCGGGCCATGGAGGAGGTAAAGAAACGGGGGGGCAGGGTGGTAAGTTCTGTAACGGGTGCGGTTACCCATCTTCTGGCAGGAGAGGCTCCGGGAAGCAAACTGGATAAAGCGAAGGCCCTCGGTGTTCGAATTGTGAACGAGGAAGAATTCCTTCAGATGCTGGGACCTTCCTTTCAGTAGACCTCAATAGAAGAGGGATTCGATCTCCTTTTTGTATAGTTCCTGTACCACATTCCGGCGAATCTTGAGGGTATTGGTGAGTTCTTTTCCCACTTCGAATGGTTTGGGCAGAAGTTTGAAACGATAGATCCGTTCGAACACTTTGAAGCCGTTCCTGGGGTTTACGAGGCGCTGAATTTCGTCATGGATCTGTTCCTGGATCGCTGGATTATCCAGTAATTCCTCCTTTGCTACGTAGCTGATCCCTCGTTCTACGGCAAAGGATTCCAGCTTTTCTATGTTGGGAACGATCAATGCTCCGAGGAACTTCTGGTCCTGTCCTACCACTATAACTTGATCTATGTAGTCTGATTGAACGAGGGTCTCTTCGATTGGGGTAGGCTCGATATTCTCTCCACCCAGCAGAACGATCGTCTCCTTTGCCCGGCCAACGATTTTGCACTCTCCCCGGTGGGTGAAAATTGCCAGGTCGCCCGTATTCAACCATCCATCCTTCAGAACTTGCGCAGTCACATCGGGTTTCTTGTAGTACCCCAGCATGACCTGGGGGCTTTTCACGTAAAGGACACCCTTATGGTTGGGAGGAAGGGAGTTCCCAGCCTCGTCTACTACCTTGTACTCTACGCCAGGTAGCAGGGGGCCAATGGTTCCCATTACCGGATGTTTTTGTTTGCGCACCGAAAGGATAGGTCCTGCCTCGGTCAAACCGTACCCTTCCAGAAGAAGAATACCCGCAGCCCTAAAAAAACGATCCACATACGGAGGTAGAGCCCCTCCCCCGGAAACTCCTGCAATGAACCGGCCACCCAGTTTTGCCTTGATATTCTTGAATACGAGAATGTCTCCAAGGAGCTTGAAAGGGAAGATTACAATCCAGGGAATGATCGCGAGGGCAAAGTCCAGAATTCTGCTTCTTTTGATGAATTGAGGCATCCGATCCAGAAGCATATCGGAAAGAAGACCATGGAGTTCTCCTACCCCTACGAAGAAATGAAATAATGTTTTTTTGATTCCTTTTTCCGAGTTCACCTTTCGGTAGATGGAACTTCGAACTCCTTCCCAGATCCTGGGCACACTGGCCATCCACTGGGGCCGTATCTTTTCCATGTCCTCCAGAAGAATCTTCCCAATTGGTTTAGAATACGCAATGGAAGCGGCATGATCCAGAACAAAATATTCCACTGCGCGCTCGAAAGAATGCCAGATGGGCAGGATGGAAATGAAAATATCCCCCGGATGGATATCCAGGTGGGCGGGAACTCCCTCGAGCTGAAAGATGTACGATCGATGGTGGAGCATCACTCCCTTTGGTTCTCCTGTAGTACCGGAGGTGTAGATGATCGTGACCAGGTCATCTGTGTCTCCCTTCTCGATTTCCCTGTCGATGCAGAGAGGATCTTCCTGAAATACCTTCTCTCCCTCCTGGTATACCTCTTGAAAGGTAAAGAACCGTAGCTCTTTGTGGGCCTCCTGGAGAGCTTCTTTTCCTGTGCCATCGAACAAGATCAGGGTATTCAGCCTGGGGATATTGCTTTTCTTCGATAAAATTTTTTCTGCTTGTTGCCGATTCTCTGCGACAGAAACCAAGCAATCTGCATGGTTTAAAATGTAAGCCATTTCCTCCGCAGTCGAATCTGAACCCCGGGGCACGTCCGCAGCTCCTAAACAGAGGAGGGCAAGGTCTGTGATGATCCATTCGGGGCGGTTGTCACTCATCATACCTACATGTTCCCCCCGCTGGATACCTATGGCTTTAAGACCCGCGGCCATGGTCTTGATTCGTTTCCATAGTTCCCTGTAGGTAACAGCTTCGAAAGACCCTTCTGTGGTCTTACAGTAAAGAGCCGGTATGTCTGGATATCGTTCGGCCACCGCCAAATACCGTTTCGGGAGGGTTTCATGCTCGACCATCACGCCTCTCTCCTTTTCTTATGAATGCTATTCTTTCGGTTTATCCCCAACCAGGCAGAGCCATTCTGCTTCGGCTGCCAGTTCATCGCCCACAAATGCTTTACCGCTTTGCCGGATCATTTTAGGACTAACCCGAAGATTGGTAATGATAAACCGCACTTCTTCGTTGGGCCGCACCTGTCTTCGAAACTTTGCTTTTTCTACAGTGGCAAGGAAGAATAGGGAATCTCCCACAATGTCCATTGCCTTGATTCCAGCTCCCCCTGTCTGGGCCATTGTTTCTATGAGGATTACCCCAGGTACGACGGGGTAGGAAGGGAAGTGCCCTTTAAAGAAATACTCCTTATCCGTGTAAGTCCGGTAACCCACGATCTCTTCTTTTGTTACTTTTTCCAGCCGATCCACATAGAGAAACGGTTCCCGATGAGGCAGTAATTCTTTGATATCTTTCATGGGTCTTATTATAGAGGAGGAAGGATTGATTGGCAATAGTTATTTCGGCCGCCGGCCGATTTAAAGAAGAACGATCTTTTGTTCAATTGCTTGTAAAGTGGTGCCAAAATTGTGGCACCACTACTAATTGCTTGCTGGCCGTTTACCACCCTTGAAACAGGAGCCACCGGGAAACCAGATCGAAAAGATCGATCCAGCCGAATCCGTGGGC
>CALKLC010000177.1 GCA_937991975.1 uncultured Spirochaetales bacterium
GGTACCCAGGATGATTTTTCGATCTCCTCAAAATCCACACTCCCATCTTACTGTAAAGGATCGTCAAGGACCTTCCTTTCCTGTGAAATACTTATTACAGAGAGGCTCGATCCGTGGGAACGTGTTGGACTTTGGATGTGGAACAGGAGTAGATATGACTTTTCTTCAAAAGGAAGGATTCTTTGTGACAGGTTATGATCCTTATTACGCACCCAGGTATCCCGAAGGTAAATTCGATACAATCCTGTGCTTCTATGTCTTGAATGTTCTACTTCCTGAGGAGCAATGTGTCGTCCTAATGGCAGTATCGGAACTCCTCAAACCAAATGGCAGGGCATTTTTTGCCGTACGTCGGGATATTAAACAGAGTGGGTATCGAATTCACGTCAAGCACGGTGTTCAGGTTTTCCAATGCAATGTTTTGCTTCCTTACCGAAGCATTCTAAGGGTACCCCATTGTGAAATTTACGAGTACCAGCACTGGAATCAGCAGAGCCAACCCAAAGGGAGTTGCCCCTTTTGCTGTCCAAAACCAGAACAAGAACTGCTAACTGAATCAGCAACCGCGTACGCCTTGCTGGACAGTTATCCAGTCTCCCCTGGTCATGCGTTAATTATACCTAAACAACACATTCAAGATTATTTCGAATTACCCGAAAGAATAAAGACTGCTTGTTGGATGGTAGTAGAGAGGGTTAAATGGATATTGGATTCTCGGTATCATCCAGACGGGTACAATGTGGGAGTGAATGTGGGAACCGCTGCCGGACAGACGATTTCTCACGCTCATATACATGTGATCCCGCGTTACACAGGGGATGTAGAGAACCCGATAGGGGGTATCCGGAACGTTATTCCGGAGAAAGGGGATTACACCATTAGGCAATAAACTGTATGCATAAAATGCCAACACAACATCACAGCGTTACTCTTCCCAATCATCCCCTATAGGGGATATCATACTTTCCATGCAAGGGATAAAAACCTACCTGAACAGAGCGGTGGTAGTAACAACAGGTGACATCACCACCTTTGAAGTGGACGCCATCGTGAACGCGGCAAACTCCAGTCTCCTCGGAGGAGGCGGGGTGGATGGGGCGATCCATTTGGCAGGGGGCCCCGCGATATTGGAAGAATGCCGGAAGATCCGCTCTACCCAGTACCCTGAAGGGCTTCCCACGGGACAGGCGGTAGCCACTACGGGAGGCCGCCTGAAAGCCAAGCACGTGATCCACACAGTTGGACCGGTATGGCAGGGGGGTAGTAAGAGTGAAGACCGGTTGTTACAGGACGCCTACCGGAATTCCCTTACCGTGGCCGAATCTCTCGGTGTAAAAACAATCGCCTTCCCCGCCATCTCAACGGGAGTATATGGGTTTCCCAGGGACCGGGCGGCGAAACGGGTGGCGGAAGTGCTGAAACAGTACTTTTCCACGCCCCGAACCATCCAAACCGTGTACCTCGTTTTCTTCAGTCCTCAGGACGCGGAGTTGTTCATCCGGGAGGCGGATTCTATATTGGATCAGTGATCCAAGACAGGACGAGACTGCAACGGGCCTGAGTCAGGAAGTGTAAATGTCCCTTAACTGGAAAGAAATCGATCTAATCCTCCAGGAACTGCCCCTTTCTGGAAGCCGGATCCAGGAGATTCGTCAGCCCGACTTCAAAAGCCTGGTGCTGGAACTGTACCACCCCAAAGGCCCCTGGAAGCTGTACGTGAACCTTAGCGCCACCGCGTGCCGGCTGCACCGACTGACACAAAAACCCCTCACTTCCGCCAAGCCCCAGCGGTTCATGGAACTCCTCCGGTCCCGGATCCGGGGGGGCAGGATCGTGGCCGCTACTCAACCCGGTGGGAACCGTATCGTGCGGATCGAGATTCTTCGGGGTGAAGAACAGCTTGTCCTCTGGATCCGACTATGGGGACCCGCTTCCAACATCCTCCTCACCGACGAAAACGGCACTGTTCTCGACGCATTCTACCGTAGACCCAAACAGAAGGAGGTAAGCGGAGAAGTCTACGCTCCTGTTCTTCAGCCTGCGCGAAAGGAGTACGGAGTTCGCCCATACCCCACGGAAGAGAGTTTTTCCGATTTCATCGAACAGTACTATCGAGACCGGGAAGAGGAAGAAAAGAGAAAGAAACTTGTCGCTGATATAGAAAGACAACTCAATGCGCAGGAAACGAAACTCCACGCCCGGCTTTCCACCCTTATCAAAAGGAAAGAGGAATACTCGAACTTCGAACAGTGGAAAACCCACGGAGATTTGATTCTGTCGCATGTGGCAGAACTCCATAAAGGAGATTCGCTTCTTTCCGTATACGACCCCCAAACCGGTAACTCCCTCATGATTCCCCTCTCTCCTACTCTGTCGCCTGCGGAGAACGCGGAAACCTGCTACAGGAAGTACAAGAAAGCGAAAGCGGGGCTACAAATGCTGGAAGAAGAAATCCGTTCGATCGAAGGCGAATTGAAAAAAGCAGAAGAAACACGCGCTCTCCTTGGGACCGAAACGGATCTGAAAGCCTTAACTTCCCTTTTGGAGCGTCCTGCATCGAAAAAGCAGGAAAAAACAACCGGGCCCACTCCGGGACTTGCCTTCACCTCCCGGGGCTTCACGATTCTGGTGGGGAGAACCGCTCAGGAAAACGATGAGCTGTTACGCCACCACGTGAAGGGTAACGATCTCTGGCTCCACACCCGGGATTACCCGGGCGCTTACGTATTCATCAAAGCGAAACCCGGCAAATCGGTTCCCCTGGAAACGCTACTGGATGCAGGAAACCTGGCCGTGTTCTATAGCAAAGCTCGGGAATCGGGACAGGCAGATCTGTACTACACGCACGTGAAGTACCTTCGCCGGGCGAAAGGAGCGAAACTCGGCACCGTACTCCCTACCCAGGAAAAGAATCTTTCGGTAAGAATAGAAGAAACCCGCCTCAGGCGGCTTCTGGAAGGATAATCAGCGCGGCTGAACCATGAGATAGATTATGGAATCCTCGAATGGGGACTTTCGATCCTGCCGTTCCCTGTTGCAAGGGAGAAGGTTTTCATGGATACTTATCCTATGGAACCGAATTCAAAAGAAAAAGTTCGGGAACCCATCGTAGAAGGCCTTCTGTACCCGGAAGATCCCACTAAGTTGAAGGATCTTCTGATCCACTATGGAGTTTCCATTCCCGACCCGCCAGGTTCCTCGATTGGGATCCTCACTCCCCATGCGGCCTATGATAGGTGTGGGATGCTCATTGCCCGAGCTTTCCGAGCGGTGGAAAAAAGGCAAGTAACGAGGGTTATCCTTATCGGGCCGGTTCATCGGGACGAAGAGGATGCCATCTTCCTTCCCGAATCCACCCGATTTCGTACTCCTCTCGGCGACATTCCCGTGGATGAAGAAGCGGTAGAAGCTCTTTTTTCTTCAGGCACCCGGTTCCTTAAAAATGATATACCCCATCTGGAAGAACACTGTCTGGAAATACAACTTCCCTTTCTCTCCTATCATTTTCCAAAAGCAAAAATTGTTCCCATCCTCATTGGAAAATCCAGCGTTTCCAATATCCAACTTCTCTCCCATGCCTTGAAGAGTATCTTTTCTTCCCAGTGGGAGAGGAGCCTCTTCATCATTACCTCTAACGGTTCTCAAGTTACAACCTCACAGGAGGCAGAAAAAGAAGTGGATCGGTTTCTGGAATGGATAGGAAAACACGATTGGAAGACTCTCCTTCAGGAACGATCTGCCAATCGGATCGGCGCCTGTGGCGTGGGCGGTATGGCTACCTTCCTGCAACTCTTTGGATCCTCCGTTCGATTCACTCTTCTGGGACGGGTTTTTTCGTTCGACGAAAAAGGAGGTAAGGGAGTGGTGTATCTATCTGGAAGCATCGACCTAAAGTAGGAGATTTTTATGGAAATTGTCCTTACCGAGGAAGAAAAGAAAACCCTTCTTCAGGTAGCCCGGCAATCGGTCACAAGTATCCTGGAAGGGACAACTTTTACCCATCCAACCCCTACAGGGAACCTTCTTTCAAAGGCCGGGGTTTTCGTAACCATCCATACTACGAAGGGGAGCCTTAGAGGGTGTATTGGTCAACTCTTTGGGAAAGCCAACCTGATGGATACCGTGAAAGAGGTGGCCATTTCCAGTGCGTTCCACGATCCTCGTTTTTCTCCGGTGAAACGGGAGGAACTGAATGATCTGGTATTCGAGATTTCCATCCTATCCCCCTTCCGCTTAGCGAATCCAGAGGAAGTAGTTCCCGGTACACATGGGATTTATGTGAAAAACGGATATTTTTCGGGCCTTCTCCTTCCCCAGGTTGCCACTGAACAAGGATGGAACCGCATCCAGTTCCTCGATCACGGCTGCATGAAGGCAGGTCTTCCAGTGGGATGCTGGCAAGATCCCCATACGGAACTCTATATTTTTACCGCCATCGTTTTTAGTGAACAGACGACATAGGTGAAGTGGTCATGGAAGCACCCCGAAAAAATCTCCGGTTGATCGAAATCGGTGGAAAGATCTATCTGGGGATCCGCTTAGCTGTAGGGAAAGCATCCTTCATCCGATTATTCAGCACCTTGGATCGGAAAGGACGGATCCTAACTGCGAACGGTATCGAAGATTGGGAAATCCTGGGTTTTACCGAAGTGGATGGAGATCTATACCTGTACGGTCCTCCGTTCGAGTCAATGCCTGAACCGTTTATGAGCCTCTTCGATACACCCATAGGAACCTCCATTCCTCCCCGATGGATCCTTTTTATCCGAAAATTACTTTTTTTAGCACAGGCTTCCCAGTTACCCCAAAAATTGTACCCTGAAGGGATGTTTTTCCTCAGCGACGGAAGGATCCTTATTCTTCCCGAATCCATCATGCAAAGAGTTCTTGCATTGGAACCGCTGGACCAGCGGATCGCAACCTTCGAATCCTTCAATCATCCCGATCTGACGGGAGAACAGAACTGTTCCTTCTTCCTTGGAATCCTCACCTATCGACTCACTACCGGCGCCCTTCCCTTT
>CALKLC010000178.1 GCA_937991975.1 uncultured Spirochaetales bacterium
GATGTCCGCAGCCTCCAGCTGATACTAAGCTTGTTGAACCCAACTACATCGGTAAGAAAGTCGAAAATGAGCCTCGAAACGAACAGAGCGGTAAACATGGACGTAATGATCCCTACAGAGAGGGTTACGGCGAACCCCTGGATCGGTCCTTTCCCTAATTGGGAGAGGAACAGGGCAGCAATCAAGGTAGTGATGTTCGCGTCCATGATGGTCCAGAACGCCTTGGAAAAACCCGCTTCGATGGAGGCAACGGCAGATTTTCCCAGCCGGTACTCTTCCTTGATCCGTTCGTAAATGATGACATTGGCATCCACCGCCATACCGACGGTAAGCACGATTCCCGCAATACTCGTCAGTGTCAGGGTGAAGTTGAACACAGAAAGGATGGCAATCATGAAGAATACGTTGAGGAGAAGGGCAAGATCGGCAATCAGCCCTGCTCCTTTGTAGTAAAGAACCATGAATGCGATCACCAGAAGGAATCCCCAGAATATGGCTTTTAGCCCTGCCTGGATGGCGTCCGCTCCGAGGGTGGCGCCAACCGCCTGCAGGTTGATGATCTCGAGATCCACGGGAAGAGCTGCTGTACGAAGGACCAGCGCGATGTTCTGAGCCTCTTCCTGGTTGAACCCTGTTATGCGTACCGACTCCCGGATCGCTTCCTGGATTCGAGCATAGGCTTTCACTTTATTGTCCATCACAATCGCGAGGCTCTTTCCCTTGTAGCGATCCGTAAGTTTGTAGAACTTGTCCCCCCCTTCCTTATCCAGTACGAAGTTTACCGTTGGCTGGTTGGTGATGGGATCCCGGGCTACCTGAGCACTCTGGATATGGGAACCGTCCAGACCGTTTTCCTGAATGTCCTCCAGGATCACGATATACCGCTCCAGCTGATCGATCCCGTACTTGTCCTTTGTATAGTACCCACGGATGACCGAACCAGGCGGAATAAAGTCCACCTTGTACTTGGGGTCATCGGGAGTGTACCCCGGGTTTGCCCTCTGGTACTCGATTAGCTTTGCCGTTGCTTCTTCGTCCACGATGTGGAAGTTGAGGCTTCCTTTCCCCATGAGAAAGGCCCGAACACGATCAGGGTCCGCATCCCCGGGGATTTCGATGATGATGGTGGTATCGTCCGCTCCCCGGCGAATTTGCGGCTCGGTAACGCCGAACTGGTCGATCCGGTTATTTATGATTTCGAGGGCGCGGTTCATCGCATCCTGCCGTTCAGCAAGAGATGGCTCATGCCCCAACCGTCGTTGTAAGGACTCCAGATCTGCCTGGAGTACCACAGTCATTCCACCCGAAAGGTCCAACCCCAGCTGGAGAGATCGGCTCCGCAGATCCTTCAGATCCATGATTTCCTTCCGATAGTAGTTCTCCAGTTCGGTGAACACTTCCCGTTCATTCTTGAAGGCTGCCAGTACCGTGGAAAGGGTCCACCTCTCGGGCAAAGCCTTTTTGGAGAGTTTATAGTTCTGCTTCGCTCGATCGATCAGGAAGGTCAAAGATTCCGGCAACCCTCCGTTGGGATCCTTCGCCACCGATTCCTTCAAGGTATCGAGGTCTTTTCGGGCTTTGGCCTGTGCATACTCACGGACTTGTTCGCGGGAACTACCGGCAAGAAGCTTTTTTTCATGCGGGACAGCGAAATACCACTGGATGGTGGGATAGATGAACGAAACCCCCATCCCCACCAGGATGAGGATAATAATGAAGCGCAGTCTCTTACTCATTCTTTCAACTCCACTCGAAGATCTACCGCGAAGGACCCGCGGGATACTTATTCTTTCTTTTCCGAAGAATCTGCTTCCAGTTTTTCCGGTTCCGGCTTGTCAGGCTTTGCGGAGCTAAGGACAGTGGCTACTGCGGTTTTGTTGAACTCGATCTTCGTGTTGTCGTCCACCTTTAGCACCACCGCATCTTCCTTCACCGACTGGATAGTTCCACGAATGCCCCCTATAGTGACTACCCGATCCCCTTTCTTGAGGTTAGCCAGCATTTGCCGGGCTTCCTTCTGCTTCTTGTTCTGGGGTCGAATAATGAGGAAGTAGAAAATGAGGAATACGAGGCCGAAGGTGATGAAGGTCGTGGCTAACTGCCCACCCCCTCCGGGGGCCGCCTGAAGTAATGGAACATACAACGGTATTTGATTCATATTGGGTACTCTTCCTTATGGCTAGATTTTCCATAGAAGCTATCATGGAACAGTAGGATAGTCAAGGCAAGAGGAAACCGAGCGCATGGTCTGGAAGGATGGGGTAGCTTAGGCAGGGGGACGCTGGATAGGTAGCCCCCTTGATCTATCTGACAGGGTATTGAGTGGTATGCGGAAGCTGGCTGTAGAGCCCCTGCAGCCACCCCGCCTTTACCGGACTACCCTTTTCCCCTATAATCCACCCCATGAAAACCATGCAAGACCGGAAAGATTTTTTATTGGGCTTATTCATTGCCTGTCTTATCCTGGCCAATACGCTGGGAACGAAAATAACTACACTCTTTGGGGTCCGTGTATCGGTGGGGATTTTCTTCATTCCTGTACTGTTTCTGGTAACGGACATCATTGCCGAGGTTTTCGGGAAAAAAGAGGCGCAGAAGTTCGTTACAATTTCTGTGATCTTACTCCTCATCACGGTGGGCATGACAGCCCTCTGCATCGCCTTACCTCCCAACCCTACCTGGGGGAACCAGGCAGCCTATGCTTCAGTCTTCGGTGCAACCCTTCGGATGACCCTGGCCAGTATCGTCGCATTCATCCTCAGTCAGTACCACGATGTATGGGCCTTCGAGTTCTGGAAACAACAAACCAGGGGTAAATACCTCTGGCTTCGGAACAATGCCAGCACCATAGTGAGCCAATTGATCGACACCACAGTGTTCATGTTCCTCGCATTCTATAAAATCAATCCAAAGTTCACGGTCGGGTTCCTCATCACACTGATCCTTCCCTACTGGCTCTTCAAAGTTCTTTTCGCCCTTCTCGATACTCCCCTTTGCTACCTGGGGGTCCGATGGCTTCGAGGCTCCTCCTCGGGAAATGAACCGAGTGAAGTGAGCCCTGCTACGAACAAACCCCATTCGGTTTCTGCAGAGGAGCCCCGCTCATCTTCCGTCGAGACCCGTGCTTTTTCCCAACCCTTTCCCCTCGAGCAGGAGTAACTGATGAAGATTGACCGGACGCACAAAGAGCAGGTGCAGAATCCCCAACCGGCCTCTTCGTTGGTAAACCAGGAGATTGAAAAGGATGCACAACAGGGGGCGGATCACCCCCCACGCGGGAGGCAACAGGCGATGATAAATCAGGAGACTGAAAAGACTGTGCAAC
>CALKLC010000179.1 GCA_937991975.1 uncultured Spirochaetales bacterium
GTTGTCCCCCACCTGATCCGCCAGTGCCCTGGGCAGGAAACCAATTTTAAAGCCGATGTCGAAGGGAAGGATGAAGCCTCCCAACCGGGCATCCACTGCCATGGCAGGGAGGGGTAACCCATAATCCCTTATCACCTGAGGGATTTCGGATTCGCTACCGCCGAGGGTGTCTACCAGGATCTTCTTGACCGAATCGTAAGGGATCCCCGTGACTCCTACGGTGAGCCCCACTCCGAGACTGGGGGGAAGGGCAAGTAGCTGCCCGATGTAGGCATCGGACCAGTTGAGACCGATGGTAGAGTTCATGGGAAGGACCGATGCCACATCGTCCGAAAAGGTTTGAAATCCGTTTTTAAAATCATTAATTAGATCGACAGTAGAAGGAGTTTGGGCAAAAACAGAGACACTCTGCCCAACGAGTAGCAAGATCACGATTACTAAAATACTTTTCCGTTTCATGACTGTTTTCCTCCATTTGAAAAGTATACCGCATCTTTCGAAAAGTACAATACTTCCAGGAACTCTCTTATGATATCAGCGGTGATTCCCCAGATCATTTCCCCTTTGTAATGGTAAAAATAAACGGGGTAGGTTCGTAGGTGGATGGAGCGAGCATAGCGTGAAGAAAGCCCCAGTCGTTTCCAGGGTAGCACGTGCCGGACTCCTTTCGAGTCTGTGAACCGAGGCTGAATCAGCTGTTGAAACGAGTATACCTCTGGTTCTTCAGTACGAAAGAAAGATAGGGGAACAGTGAACACCTTTTTCACTTCATCTGGCTTTGGATGCAGGCCAGGGGAGGAAAGGGAGGTGGGTTCAGAACCAACATCGGATGAATCTTGATGATACATCGGCTGCTCTGCAGGTAGATCAAGCGGCTGGGATAAGGATCCCCCGCATAAGGTTCCATAGAACACATCGATCACCCCTCCCCAGTGGGTAATGAGATGCCCCAGGTACCCATCGATGTGTACTGCCTCTGGTGGTACACCGAGCTCTTCCGAGGTTTCCCTTCGGGCTGCCTCTTCGGGATCCTCCCCGTTCTCCAGCTCCACTGCCCCTCCCGGGAAGCAGATTTCTCCCCCCTGTCGGATGGATTCCGAGCGTTTTTCGAGGAGCCAGTGGGTTTCTCCATCGACTGTAAGGAAAGGGACGAACACCGCATAGTGGGGATACTTGTGCCGACCGATCAATCGGTCAGGCCGGAGGGGTAGATTTTTCAGGAACTCCAGTTCGCGGATCATCCTTGAACCTTTTCTTACGGGGGTGTGTTTCCAAGAGCAGTCTGCGATTTTGATAGGGCTTTTTGAGGTTCTTCTGTTAAAGCCTCCAGCTTTTTCTCGATGGAACGGATTTTCATTGCCATGTCGTTCTGCCTGAACTCTATCGTGTTCAGGACCCAGAAAACGAAATGGTTATACTTCTGCTGGGCGTGGATCATCCAGACGATCTTGATCGACACAAGAAGGATGCCCACCTCAATAGAGATAAAAGTGGGGAGCCACATGGTTAGGACTTCGCTGATGAACAGAAGGAGAATGACAGTGAGGAACAGAATGTTGATGATGGTATCTCTGCGAGAATATTTTGTTCCGCCGATCTCGCCGATGACTTTTCTGATTCGTTCCCGTTCCTTATTGAATTCCTGAATCTCTGCCAGGAGTTCCCGCTCCCGTTCGGAAAGTGGGTGTTCTTTTTCCATGGAACTATTAAAGTATGCTCCACAGGAGTTGTCAACCAATAGAAGCTGGAAAGCTGAGTTTCAGGAAAGGCGGCCCTCTGAGGAGTATTGTATACAAGATCACTGAGAGGCGCATGGAGAATAAAGTGGTGCCAAGATTGTGGCGGTCGAACAGGCTATTTCAAGTTGGGCATCGTATGTACGCCTATGCTCTGCTTCCGACTCGATAGTCGCATGGATGCTCTTGACAGGGTTACGGAAACGTGGAAAGCTCGGTGGGTGGAACTGTTATCAGGTGGTGCCAAAAGGGTTGTATGATGCGGGCATGCTGCGTTACCTTCAATGCCGTGTTTCAAACACCATGAGAGGATTTAAACGGCACGGTTTCGGCTATAGGTGCCAGTCTGCAGGTTGGCGCGCATGGCATGCAACAATTTTGGCACCACTAAAAAACTTTAAGGAGTGCGGGGTATGAAACGAGGGTTCTTTGTCCTCATCGCCATTTTTTGTGTCATCAGTCTTGCTACAGCGCAAACGCAGATCGCTCTGAAGTCGGCGCGGGAAACATCCACCTACTATGCCTTTGCCGTGGGCATTGCCAAAGCGCTGATGGAAGGGGTCCCGGAAGTGAATATCACTGTTGAAACCAGTGCGGGTTCAGTGGAAAACGTGAAACTGTCCCGTACCCGGAACGATTACCTGTTTACTTCCCCGCCCTCCCTCGTGAAGGCAGCCCTTGCAGGGGAGGAACAATTCAAGGAAGGGGGGTATGGAAGGATCCGCGGCCTCTGGCCTATCCCGGGTTTGGTGATGCACTGGGTTGTCCGGCAGGATAGCGGGATCGTTAGTTTAGCTGATCTATCAGGAAACAAATTCGTTCCCGGCGGTGCAGGATCTGCGGGAGAACGTATTACCCGGGATGTACTGGCTGCGATGGGAATTCTGGATAAAGTGGATCTCGTGCGGGTAGACCTTAGCGAAGGAGTACAGGCGGTTCGGAATAAACGGGCCGTAGGTTTTGCAACCTCCAGTACGCCTCCTGCCTCGATGATCCAGGAGATTGCCGCCACTGTACCAATCCGGTTACTGGAACTACCTGATCAGGACTATGAACGGGTAAAAACAAAGTATGCCCGGGCTGTCATTCCGGCCGGAATGTATTCGGGTGTGGATACAGCCATAAAAACGATCAGTGAACCAGTCGCTCTCTACACGGTGGAAAACCTATCGGAAGATATGGTTTACAAACTGACGAAAACTTTCTGGGAAAGTCGGCCCAGGTGGGAGACGGTCCATCCCGCCATGAAGCTTATTTCAATGGATGATGTGAACTTCATGGAGGCGAAACTCCATCCAGGCGCCCTTCGGTACTATCGGGAAGTCGGCTTTAAAGTAACACCGGCTCTCCAGTAGCTGGAAGTATGTTCTTCCAGGGAATGAACCAGTTCCTGGCTGGATGAATACGCCGTGTAAGAAGGCTGCCGGGCGGGTGTTTTTATGGTAAAAATCCTGCAATTGGGGATCCTGATCGGGTCTCTCCTCTTTGCCCTATTCCAGCTCCTCCTTCCTGTCTATGCGTTTCTCCCCGCTTTCCAGGCACGGGCGTTACACCTCCTGTTTATGTTCTGGATTGTCTTCGGGGGCGGGATGCTGAAAAAGCTTTCCAGCACTGTATCGTCTAACAAGGCCTCACCGCAACTGGCGGCAGTTCTCTGGGATCTTACCCTCTTTGTAGCGGGGGCCGGGATTTCCCTCTATGTGTTCCTCTCTGCAGAAGGGATTTCTGAGCAGTATGGGGTTCCCACAGGATGGGGGCAAACGGTTCTGGCCTTCCTTTTCCTCCTCCTTGTGATGGAGGCGACCCGGAGGGAAATCCAGCCTGCCCTGCCTCTTCTGGCCTTTCTGTTCCTCCTGTATGCCCTTTTTGGACATCTGATCCCGGGAACCTTTGGCCACCCCCCCTATGACCTGCCCACCCTGGCAGGCCAGTTGTTCCTCACCACCGGAGGGATCTGGGGGCTTCTCGTAGGAGTCAGCACAGATGTGATCGCCATCTTCGTTTTCTTTGGAGCCTTCATGTTCGCGACCGGCGGAGGTGCCGGGTTTATGCGTTTATCGATCCGGCTGGCGGGAAAGTACTCGGGAGGCCCTGCTAAAGTTGCTACCGTAGCCAGCGCGTTGTTCGGTTCCATATCGGGAAGTGCCAGCGCCAACGTAGCTACAACAGGTGCATTCACCATTCCCATGATGAAACGCCTCAAGTACTCACCCGAGGTGGCCGCTGCGGTAGAGGCAGCTGCCAGTACGGGCGGCCAGATTATGCCTCCTATCATGGGTGCGGGAGCTTTTGTGCTTGCGGAGCTTACAGAGACTCCTTACATCCAGGTAGCATTCCGCGCTCTCCTTCCAGCCCTGTTTTACTTTCTATCGGTGGGTGTGGGAATCCATTTCTATGCCAAACGGAGAGGGTATGTGGGCCTTCATGCAAACGAACTACCCACATGGGGAGAGACACTACGGTCCAGTGTGTTTTTCCTGATTCCCTTCGGTGTACTCCTGGCATGGATGATCGGCGGGTACACCCCCCAATATGCGGCCTTCTGGGCGAGCCTCGTGACTGTGGTGTTTGCCTTTGTTTCCGAAGATCTCCGGTTGAACATGCGGGGGGCTCTGCCTCAGCTAAAAAAAGCTGTCCTGGATGGAGCGAGGCAGGCAGCGGTGATCGCCGCGATTTCGGCCTCTGCGCAAATCATCATCTCGGTGATTGCGTTGACCGGTCTGGGGGTCAAGATCAGTTCCTTCATCGTATCGGTGAGTCAGGGGAAGTTATTCCTATCCCTGGTTCTGATTGCCTTAACCAGCATTGTACTGGGGATGCAGGTACCTACCACCGCTGCCTACATCATGGCAGTGGTGATAGGCGGACCTGTACTGGTAAACTTCGGACTACCACCCCTGGCCGCTCACCTGTTCGTGTTTTACTTTGCCATCCTGTCTGCCATCACTCCCCCCATCTGTGGAGCTGTATACATCGCAGCAGGGATGGCAGGATCCGACTGGTTCAAGACAGCGCTTCTCGCCATGCGACTCTGCTTTGCAGCCTTTTTTATCCCCTTTGTGTTCGTGTATGACCAGGCTTTGATTCTCCAGGGGGGAGTAATACAGACCCTCTCTGTAGCAACACGAACAGCTGCCGCTACAGTATTCCTCTCTGCAGGACTCATGAAGTACTGGAGGAAAGAGTTGGGAACCCTTCATTCCGGACTTCTTCTTCTTGCCGGCACCTTACAGTTAGTTCCCAACCTCTATGTAAACCTATTGGGGGCGTTACCACCCATCCTGTTGTTGTTTATGTGAGAGTGTATTACCGTCTGCTGCTAATTGCAAAGGATTTTTAGAACTTTACCTGGGGGGCTTCCCGGGAAGCGGAATCGATCTCGAAGTAGGATCTAGGTGAAAAGCCCATCCCCCTGGCAAAGAGGGAACCAGGAAACGTGCGGATCCGCGTGTTGAAATCCCGTACTCCGTCGTTATACCGTTTCCGCGCCACGGCAATCCGGTTCTCTGTACCAGCCAGCTCATCCATGAGCCGTGTAAAGTTTTCGTTTGCCTTCAGGGCAGGATAGTTTTCTACTACTACCAGTAGACGGGACAGGGCAGATTGGAGTTCGTTGTATCCCGAAGCCTTCTCTTCCACCGTTCGGGCCCCGGCAAGCCGTGACCGAGCATCGGCGATCTTCGTCAGTACCTCTTCTTCGTGGCTGGCGTACCCTTTTACAGTGGCCACGAGATTGGGAATCAGATCAGCACGCCGCTTCAACTGGTTATCGATCTCCGACCAGGCAGCGCTTACCTGTTCATCCAGACGAACCAGGTCGTTCTTCACGGATACAGAAAAGATGCCGTATCCCCCGAAAACAAGAACGAGAATGGCCAGTCCAATTAACAGGTTTGTTTTCCGTTTGTCCATGGTGCGTTTCTTTTCTCCTCTTGCATTAATGTTTTATGTCGCATTCTGAAAGAATGCTTGGAATCCAGTTTTACGATCAAAGGCGTCGGTTAGAACCCCCGGGAGGAGCCACCGCCTCCAAAAGAACCACCCCCGAAACCTCCAAAACTACCTCCTCCTCCGAATCCACCGCCACCGAAGCCGCCGGATCCAAAACCGCCTCCAAACCGACCCCGTCTGGGCCTGATCCCCCCCAGGAACAGGAGGGGCCAGAAGAAACGGCCTCCTCCGATGAAGAGGAAGATCAGGATGAAGATCAACGGCCCTATGTCTATCCCTTCCCTGTTCCGTGGGGGACGGGCGGCAATCTGGGTAGAGGGAATCATGAGATCCTTCGGGTCGAGGCCTTTCTCCTGAGCGATCCGGATTCCCACTCCAATAAGGCCCTGTAAAAGTCCTTTCCCCCATTGCTGTTGTTTCAGGGCAGGGATCACCCGTTCATCCAGGATTCTCCCGGCCACTGAATCGGGAATGGCCCCTTCCAACCCGTACCCTACCTCGATCCTGACCTTTCGCTCCTTCATGGCAAGCACGATGAGGATCCCATCGTCCTTCCCCTTCTTTCCGATCCCCCAGCTCTGGGCCAGTTCAATGGAAAACTCTTCGATCGTGGGATAGGGGGAAATGGAATCTACCGTTACCACAGCCACCTGGGCACCTGTTTTTTCCTGGATCGAACGGGAAATCTGTTCCATCAGTTGGGCCGAATCCGGATCGATCACACCGGCAAAATCGTTTACAAAGCCGGTAGGCTTATAGGGTATTTGAGCGGATAGGTGGCCGCCTGCAAGGAGGACTAAAAAGAATAAAAGGGGGATGGAAAGACGCCTAGAAAAAAGCCTCAATAAAGGCGAACCGAGAACCTGTTGGTTCATAGTTCCCCCTTCAAGGGTTCCTCTGGAAGGCTGTCCACGGTTCGGGCGAGCCGCTCGAACGAACCCAGTAAGCTCCCGGCCAACTCCATAGGATCCATCTTTTCCCCCCTGCGGAAGCGTTCGAAGGCGCTGAATATCCCCTGGGGTAATTGGTACTCTGTTTCCAGAGATTGCACGAGGAGTTCCGGATCTGTGATATGGGGATCTTTCCCGCGAAGAATCAGGAGCGCCCTGCACATCGCATTGCTAATTCCAGACCAGGAGCGAAGGTAAGAAGAGAGAAGTCTGGATTTTCCCTCCGAGGCGACGAGGATCTGCCGAAGTTGGTTCAGCCCCCCCCTGAGTCTTTCCTCGGTCTGGTGACGGAGGTTCTTCAAGGTGAGATCCAGAGTTTTTGTTTCATCAGGCCCAAACAGGACTCTGTGGGCGTTCCGGATATCCATGTATTCCAGGGGGAACACATCTGCGGAATGGAGGAACTCTTCCCGGCTCATCAGGAGAGGCGTGATGCGCCGCTTTCGAATCAGGGGGCCTGCCTCTTTCCCGAATTGAGCCAGTTGCAACGGAGTTGCCTGCTTATAGAGAATCAATAGATTGATGTCAGAGACTCCTTCCCTGTACATACCGCGGGCGGCGCTGCCGTAGAGAAGGATTGCATATAGGTCTGTCTTGAAACATTCCTTCGCGATGTCCACGAACTTTTTTTCAATTTCTGGACGAACCCGTTCCCACTCGTTCCCTCGGTTTGTCCTGCTGAACATAGAACCTCCTGCTTCTCTTTTCTTTGCCCTACGATTTATCGGGCTGTTCTCTCAGTAGTTCCTCTACAGTAGTGATGAGATCTTCCGATTTCCAGGGCTTATAAAGGATCCTGGCCTGAACTTTCGATTGGAATGTTTCTATCGCATCCCGGTCTGCATGGCCGGTGATCACTAAAAGTTTTCTCAGGGGATTTTTGGCCCGAAGTTCCGCCAGGAACGTGTCTCCCCTGGTACCCGGCATAAGCCAATCACAGATGACAAGTTCTACGGCGCGCCCTTCCTTCTCTAATGTTTCCATTGTATTTTTTGCCTGCTCTACGTTCAAAGCGGTGGCAATGGTATAGCGATCCCGAAAATGCAGCTTGAGTTCCTGCTTCAGAGCGAGGAGGATAATAGCTTCGTCGTCTATACAAAGTATGGCGTGCTTTTTCATGAGACCCTACATTAGATTCTACACAAAAAGATACTAAGAATCAGCCCAAATCCCAAATGGCTGCGGCATTTTTTTCGTTTTAGTGTCTTTCTGAGTACTCCTTTGCTAGCAAGGCAGCACCGTGAAGGCTGGATTGTTGGCGGTAAACATAGGCGCAATTCCGCATCCACTTCTGTTTTACCCGTATGAATGCATTGTTTACTGCTCCCCCTGTTACATAGATTTCCGGTCTGAGGGGAACATCGAGGGAAATCTCTTTCAGATGAGCCCTCTGGTATTCTGCCAGTCCACGAGCAACGCTCCTGAAATATTCTCCTTTTTAGGGAATTGGTCCCGATGTCGAAAGCCAGAATCTGCATGTGAAATACCTAGTTTCCATGCTGGATTATACGGGTAGGTTGATGTTCGTCCAGTCCTTGACATAGGTTTCTCGAATGTGTATTTTTCTTACATACGTCTCGTGGCTAAGCCACAAGACGTATAGGCCAATTACCTCGCAACTTAGGAGGAGTGATGGAGGAAACAATGAAGGTCCAGCGCACAATGGAGATGCAACATACAAAGCATTATACGGTGTTGAATACGGCAATACTCGATCCAAAGCGGGCTTTGTATGAACAGGGGTCAACCCCTCGAGAGTCTGCGTTGCGTATCCCTGTACGTTCGTTGATACAGGGCTATAGGGAAGGAGTAGGATTACAGCCGGTTTCGGGAGAGGAAACGTACATAGAACGAATCGAAAACGTGGAGATTCCCTATTCTCTGTACCAGCAGATCCGGGAAGCAGGAAGACGGCTAGGGGTAAGCCGGAAATTCCGGGAAATCGTCGATTACTTCCATGTCCCTCCGGGGGAAACCCCTCCAGGATTTAGAGTCGAGTTTCTCCTGGATGTGGATGGCGTAGTTCGAGCCGATCTGGTGAGGGATATTGCGTACGACAAGAACGGGGCTAAACGACCTACCCGGTTCCTCTTCTCTGCCGATAGTGCAAATCCATACGAGGTGGCTGAAATCAAGGGATTGATCGCAAACCTTACCTGTAATCCTGGTATCATTTATGACCTTTTTATCAATAATCCCAGGGCCAATGTGGGTGGGAAGTTCAAGACCCGGGACGAAGTGATGAGAGAAATCGGGGACATCCTTGGGCCGGGGTGCGACATCAGCGTGGAGCTGAACAATCCGTATGAGGAAGATACCACGAAGCTACTGGAAGAAGCGGCCCGATTCCGCGAAATCCTTTCTCCCTATCGGGTAGTGATCAAGGTCCCCCATACAGGACCGATCAATGGGGCGAACTACCATGAGTTATGGGAAGGGTCGAAACAGTTCAGCCTGAAGTATAACGAGGGACGTACGAAGGACCTATTCCGTGGGCATAATTTGGCCCTACTTTTAAAGGAACATGGGTATCGGGTGAACTTTACTCTCATGTTCGAGCCCTACCAGACGGCTCTGGCGTTACAGGCAAAACCGTACTTTATCAATAGCTTCATCCGGCATAGACAGAACCAAAGCCTCGAGATCCGTAAGCTACTCTCTTTGTACCGAAAGACCGAGGAGCCAATCTATTTGAAGACCCTCCGAACCTTCCTGGTGGAAAAGGATTACCTACCTGCCGGAGATCGAGAGATGGATCTCCTGGAAGTGAAGAAACTTGCCGAGAGGATTCTGGAATACCGACAGGTGAAAGAGGATGAGAGGTTCGACGGGCTGGATGGAGTTCGTCATAACTTGCGGTTGTTACGTCATGCGAATCTGAGGGATACACGACTCATCCTCTGCAGTATGGAGGGGGATTACAACTATCCAGACATCGATCGGCTCCTCACCGAACCGGAGTTCGCCGACATGGGAGATAGGATTATCATTACTGCAGAACCCGAGTACCTGGCCCGCTTCACCAGTTCGAA
>CALKLC010000180.1 GCA_937991975.1 uncultured Spirochaetales bacterium
GGTAGTGCCCCTTTTTCAGCAGGGTTCCCTTACTTTCCAGAGCTCTGTTTCTCTTAGTGCTCCCAATCTCCTTGGGATAGAAACACAGACTCGATTCATGGAGGTAGACGCATCCCACGGCTTGGGGATTCAGGGGCTCTGGAAAGAGCGGTACATTCGCTCTTTCTTCCTTCCCACAGGGAGACCTTTAGATGAATACCTCCTGTTCGATCGCATCCCAACAGTGTTCCACTTCGATAGGGAAACAAACACCTTTATTGCTGGGTTTGAGGATGGTTCAACGCAGACTGGAAAGATCACATTTCATTCCGAGTACATGGATCTTTCTAATCTGCAAGAAAAAGCAACCAATCTGCCCGTGGGAGAGCCTTTCCTTTTAAATGGAAAGGTTGCGGAAAGAACCCAGGATGGACAAATCCGTGTACAGGAACTAGGGATTGAAATCGAAAACCCGATCATGGGTTCTTTCAGCGAACCGGTTGTTCGACTCGATCGTTTAGACAGGCCGAGCGGACCTATCGTGGCTGGTTTCTACAAGAATCGAATCCTCTTTCTTCGAACGGTTACCCGAAAAACAAACCTGTTGACGGGGGTGGAACAGGCCGAGGTGGAGGAAAAAGACATAAAGGTTCCCCTTGCCCAGGATAAAGGGATCCCGGACTACCTGTACTTGCTGGGAGCTGGAGATATGGCTTTTCTTCTCTGGAAGGACGGATCATTCCTTCGCCTGGATCTTAACTCACCCCTGGAGGAAGCTCAGGTTGTGGAAAAGGGAAACTTGTTCTCCCTGATCTCTGATCCCCAGAAGGGTAACGAACCTGCATCCATTACAAGCTCAGCGATTCTGATGGGTCGTGGAACTATTGTCATAGGGGATACCAACGGGAGGGTGTCCAGCTGGCATTTAGGGAGAGTAGATGAAAAACTTATCCTGATCAATTCCCACCTGTTCCGGGGCTCGTCCCATGTCAGCTCCATCGTTCCCTCCACCCGAAAGCGCTTACTGGCAGCAGGATACAGTGATGGAAGTGTCCGTGTTTTCTATCTTACCAGTGAACGATTGGTGGCCCATACACAGGCCTTCTCCGGAACTCCGATAGACCAGATTATGTTAGCGCCGAAAGATGATGGAATTGGAGTCTGGGGATCTGATGGGATCCTTTCTTTTTACAAGTTAAAAGCAGGCTATCCAGAGGTTTCTTTGAAAGCTCTGTTTGCCCCTATCCTGTACGAGGGGAATGCAGATAAAGAACACGTGTGGCAGTCTTCCAGTGGAACAGATTCCTTCGAGCCAAAATTCGGACTGGTTCCTCTGATATTCGGCACGTTAAAAGCAACTTTCTATTCACTCCTGTTCGGCGTGCCTATCGCTTTGCTGGCAGCCATCTATACGAGCGAATTCCTCCATCCGGATCATCGTGCCCGGATCAAACCGTTGATCGAAATGATGGCCAGTCTACCGAGCGTGGTGCTGGGGTTCCTTGCCGCCCTCGTGGCAGCACCGTTTGTGGAAGCCAGGGTTTCGACAATTCTCTTTGTTCTGTTCTCTATACCTTTTACGCTCCTTGTATCTGGATTTCTAACACAGTTTCTATCGAAAAGGATGTTCATCCTTGTATCTCGGTACCGTTTTGTTCTTCTCCTGTTTGTTTCTATTCCTTTGGGGATTCTCATGGCACTCTGGGGCGGCCCTTTTATAGAGAAGTTCCTCTTTTATGGAGACTTGAAGAGCTGGCTGGCGGGGCAAACGGGCCGGGGAACGCCAGGGTGGATCCTGCTTTTTCTTCCCCTGTCTGTTCTGGGAATCGGATTCATCATGCCAAAGATTCTGTCCATCCCAACTATCCAAACGATTACCAGGAAGCGTTCACCAGCCCTGATGGACCTCTTGAAATTACTGTTTGGAGGACTCTTTTCCCTCACTCTATCCTTTGGGGTTGCCTATCTTTTGGACCGGGTGGGCCTTGATTCCCGGGCTCCATTCCCAATTCTGGGACGGTTGATGGGAACGTATGTTCAGCGGAACTCTTTAGTAGTGGGATTCCTGATGGGTTTTGCCATCATTCCTATCATTTACACTATTGCCGATGATGCATTGAAGAGCGTACCCAATTCTCTAAGGGCAGCAGCTCTATCGCTGGGGGCCACCCCCTGGCAAACCACCGTACGGGTGGTAATCCCGACAGCTATGAGCGGTCTATTTTCTTCGGTGATGATCGGCTTTGGACGGGCTGTGGGAGAAACGATGATTGTACTAATGGCTGCAGGCAACACTCCTATCCTCGAATGGAACCCCTTCAATGGGTTTCGCACTCTGTCGGCTAACATTGCGGTAGAGCTTCCAGAAGCAGTAGTGGGAAGCACCCACTACAGGATTCTCTTCCTGGCTGCGTTGACGTTGTTCATCATTACTTTTGTGGTGAACACTGCGGCAGAAATCCAGAGGCTGCGTTTCCGGGCTCGGTCATTGCAGTTGTAATAGACGTCCAGGAGGGAATACGAAGAACTATGTCCGTAGAAACGTTAAAAGAAGAAGAACTGCAGCTAGACCTGACTACCCAGAAACCGTCTGAAGTATCGAAACGGGCTGTGGCCCTAGCGGCCCACGGCACTCCCTACCTCTGGTTGATGGGAGGAATGCTGGGGATCGCAGTAGTAATGATTGTGGGGCTTCTTATGCTGGTTGCTGTGATGGGGTCCCTCACGTTTTGGCCCGTGAAGATCGTGCAATACGAAGCCGTGGATGGAAAACGATACCTGGGAGAAGTTACCAGGATAGAAACTTATAGACCTTCCAAAGAACAGGTAGCTCAACTCCCCGAGGAGCATAGAGAGAAAGCTCAACAATTCCTGGAAGACCGGGAGGGCCTTTCAGAACGATATCTGGTGCGTACAGGGAACTACGAGCTTACCAATACCCACTTCCACTGGGTGAGTGATTTTCAAATTCAGACCACCACCTATCCGGAGTGGGCATTCATCTGGGAGCGCCTTTCCTGGGGCAGATTCTATGGGATCCTCAAGGGATTCCAGGTGGATGGGAAAACTGTCACAGAGGATACACTGGAAACCTACAGGTTGTTTCAGAACTATTTCCCTGAAGTGCAAAAGAAAAGAAAACTGATTTATCACCAGGAAAAAGAAGTGTTGGGCTCCCTAAACTACAAACTGGAACAGGCACGCTTAAATGTACGGGATAAGGAGCTAAAGCTGAGGAAGGCTACGGAGAAAAACCGAAGTGCCCTGGAACAGTCTCTTAAAAAAGCTCAAGCCAACTACACGGAATTGAAGGAAAGGATAGAAGCTGAATACGGTAAGGTTCGTTCCCAGATCGAGGCGTTGAAAGGAGACACCCAGCGGTACACCCTCCTCGTTGAGATTTCAGATGGGAGCATCGCGACTCTCCCTCTCGCTACGGTCGTTCGGGGGTATCCCGCAAACCGGATGGGCTGGTTCGAGCGTCTTTCCGTGTATATCGATCGATGGAAAGAGTTCCTTTCGGAAGAGCCACGTGAAGCGAATAGCGAAGGAGGAGTGTTCCCTGCTATTTTCGGCACTGTAGTAATGACTCTTTTAATGAGCCTGGTGGTATCCCCTCTGGGGGTAATCGCAGCGTTGTACCTCAGGGAGTATGCCCGGGCAGGGTATCTGGTAAGTGCTGTCCGGATCGCGTTGAACAACCTGGCAGGAGTGCCGAGTATCGTGTTCGGGGTGTTCGGAGTAGGGTTCTTCTGCTACTTCCTGGGGACTTCCATCGACCAGCTCTTTTTCGAAGCCCGGTTGCCCAACCCGACTTATGGAACCGGCGGTATCCTCTGGTCTGCTCTGACATTAGCCCTGTTGACCCTTCCTGTGGTCATCGTTGCATCGGAAGAAGCCCTGTCTGCGGTGCCCAACTCGATGCGGGAGGGTTCATACGCTTGTGGCGCAAGCAAGTGGCAGACTATCCAGCGTATCGTAATCCCCCGTGCCTTGCCCGGGATTCTTACAGGTATGATCCTCGCTATGGCCCGCGGAGCCGGAGAAGTAGCCCCTTTGATGCTCGTGGGTGCGGTGAAACTGGCCCCGGAACTCCCTGTCGATGGGAACTTCCCCTTCATCCATTTGGAACGAAGTTTCATGCATCTGGGATTCCACATTTACGACGTGGGGTTTCAGAGCCAGAATAGCGAAGCAGCGAAACCGATGGTATTCACCACGACCCTACTGCTTATCCTGATCATTGTGATCCTGAACCTTGTAGCCATTCATTTACGAAACCGGTTGTACAAGAAATTCATCTCACGGGAGGTGTGAATATGGTTCCGAACGTGGAAAGCCTTGATAGAAAAAACGATACGAAGGATGCAAAGCTGCAGGAAGCTGTCAATGCTATCGTGCGGGTATCGCATGGAATGGAGGTGGAAGCTGCTATCCATCCGGCACTTTCCAATTTAGTAGACAATGATGTGGTGTTGCGCATACAGGATTTCAGTCTCTGGTATGGGAAAGCGCAAGCCCTTTTCCATATTGGTATGGACATTCCCAAAGGAAAGGTAACGGCTCTCATCGGTCCTTCGGGATGCGGGAAATCAACCCTCCTGCGATCGGTTAACCGGCTGAATGACCTGATCGACGGGGTACGGATCTCGGGCGATATGCTCCTCAATGGGGATTCCATTTATGCGCCGGATGTAGATGTAATTGAGCTGCGGAAGCGGATGGGGATGGTTTCGCAGAAGCCGAATCCTTTTCCCATGAGCATCTACGAAAATGTGGTGTTCCCCCTACGGATCGATGGAATCCGGGATCGGAAGATTCTGGATGAGGTGTGTGAGCGGTCGTTACGAGGAGCGGCGTTGTGGGATGAGGTGAAGGATCGGCTACAGGAAAGTGCTCTTGCCCTTTCAGGCGGGCAGCAGCAGCGGCTCTGCATTGCCCGTGCTATCGCTGCAGACCCCGAAGTGCTCTTGATGGACGAACCCGCCTCTTCGCTGGACCCCATAGCTACGGCAAAGGTAGAGGAACTGATTCACCAGCTCCGGGGGGAGTATACGATCCTCATCGTGACCCATAACATGCAGCAGGCTGCACGGGTGAGCGATTTTACCGCTTTCATGTACATGGGAAGGCTCATCGAGTACGCTCCCACAGGGGTAATATTTGTGAAACCCCAGTTGAAAGAAACCGAAGACTACATCCTGGGCCGTTTCGGGTAGGAAATCTACTTACGATTTTTCTTCGTCGAATAGGGTGGTGGAAAGGTACCGTTCTCCTGTGTCTGGGAGGAGTACGACGATCAGTTTCCCCTCGGACTCAGGGCGTTTTGCCACCTGGAGGGCTCCCCAGAGGGCGGCTCCCGCAGAAATCCCTGCAAGAATCCCCTCTTCCTTGGCCAGGCGCCGGGCTACCGAGATGGCATCCTCATCCCTTACCCGGATGATCTCGTCAATCACTTCCCGCCGCAGAACTGGAGGAACGAATCCTGCCCCGATTCCCTGGATTCGGTGCGGCCCGGCTTCCCCACCGGATAGTACAGGAGATCGATCCGGTTCGACTGCTACCACGTATACCGATTTTCGGGATTTGAGAACCCTTCCCACCCCACTGATGGTACCCCCCGTTCCTACTCCTCCCACGAAGATGTCCACCTTTCCCTCTGTGTCATTCCAGATCTCGAGGGCTGTGGTCCGTTCGTGTACGGCAGGGTTTGCGGGGTTCTGGAACTGCTGGGGCATGAAGCTCTTTTGGTATTGGGTCAGCAGTCGTTCAGCTTCTTTGATAGCCCCCTTCATTCCCTGAGTTCCATCGGTGAGGACGATCTCTGCACCATAGGCTTTCAACAGTTTCCGGCGCTCCATACTCATCGTTTCCGGCATGGTGAGGATCAACCGGTAGCCCTTTACGGCAGCTACCATGGCAAGGCCGATCCCCGTGTTTCCGCTGGTAGGTTCGATGATGACGGTCTCTTTATCGAGCAGACCCTTCGCTTCTGCATCCTCAATCATCGCCAGGGCAATACGATCCTTCACACTGGATCCCGGGTTGAAGGATTCCAGTTTCGCTACGATTCTGCCAGGGTAGTCCTTTCCGATTCTGTTCAGTTGTACGAGAGGGGTATTTCCGATTAGCTCAGTGATGAATTGGGCAATACGCATGGGTGCCTCCTTGAAATTAAATACTACTATAACTACCCTATTAGTAGTAATTCAAAGCGGCAAAATGGTCAAGGCCTAAAAAACTTTCTGGCTTGTTGGATCCCCAGGAATATGCAGGACTAACATGTGTCGCAAGATCGATCAGTGATTGGCGATTAGAGAACATTCCATTCACTGAGCGTGGTATGCAAGCGATCCAATCGGTAACCAGGTTAAATAGAAAAATCGAGGAGTGCTCCCTTAGCCTTCCCCATCCGGATCATATCCTCCAGATTGATCCCTTCGAGGGTCTTTCGGATAGCTTCACTCAAGATCTTCCAGACTTCGATAGCTGCGCATTCACCGCTTCTCCCGCAGGAATCGGGATTTTCCGTACATCCTACGATGGACATGTCTCCTTCCAGGGCCTGCACGACTTCGTAGACGGTGATACGGTTTGGGGGTTTTGACAAAAAGTATCCGCCCTGGGCGCCCCGATGGGATTGGATCAGTTTGGCGGCCCGGAGATGGATTACGATCTGGCCGAGGTATTTCTCTGAGACCTGTTCGGTTTCTGCAATTTCGGAAAGCTGAATCGGCCCCTGGTTGTACCGCAGGGCAAGGTGGTACATGAGACGTAATCCGTATCGGGTACGGGTAGACAATTTCATCTACGTAACATCGCACACAGAAGCGCCGGTAATCTCGAGAAGCTTCTGGAAGGTACAGGGAACGCCGGTAGAGTCGGTTCCGGCTGCCGGGTAGATGATATCGTACTCCTCGAGGCTTTTATCGAGGTAGATAGCGATCGAACCGTTCAGCCCAAAGGGGCAAACTCCACCGGGAGGAAAGCCTGTCACTTTGAGGGTCTCTTCCGGCCCGGCCATGCTGGTTTTTACCCCGAACAGGGCTTTCAACTTGTTATTCTGGAGTTTCCTGTCTCCGGCCAGCACCACCATCCGATACTTTCCATCCTTACCGCTAAGAAGGATCGATTTCGCGATCTGACCTACCTTGACCCCAATCCGGGAAGCTGCCTTTTCAGCGGTAGGGGTGGAACCAGGCTCGAACTCGAGGGCTTCAAGCCCATGAACCTCCAGCACCTTCTGTACGTTCTCTGGAATCATGAGTTCGATGATAGTGTTTCTGGTAAAACTGTCAAGAAGGAATGTTGCCCGGGTATTGGATTCGGTTTAGAATGTTTACGAACAAAGGAGAATAACGATGCGTAAGGAACGACGGCTTTTGGGAAGAGCTCTACGATTCGTAACAGAGCACTTTTCCCTTTATTTTACCATTGTGGGATGGATGTTATACTCCTGCACACCAACCACTTCCCCATCTTCATCGCAAAGCAGGTCCCCTTCCTCAGCCCAGGCTTCAGGGCGGCAAACTTTTCAGACATCGACCTTTTATACAAAGGAAATGAATCCCTCCCCTACCGGCTATGGAGGGGGTGTCCCTTACGATAAATTGGAACGGTACCCGCAGTTGAAACTACTCTATAGTGGTAGCGGGTTCGCCAAAGAGTACAGAGAAGACCGTTCCCATACTTTTGCATGGGAGGATTTGGTGCATTCCATGCGGGTTACAGAGAAAACGCCCGGTTCTTGCATTTCCTGTAAGACTTCCGGCATCGAAAAGATCTTCAACCAAGAGGGATGGGGATACGCGACCCGAAAGATGCCTCACTACGTTACCATGGGACTGGGGTCCATCGGGTGTACCAATTGCCATGATCCCAAAACGTACCAGCTTCGGGTTGTGCAGCCAGGATTCAAGGATGCAATGGCTGGCCGGGGGATCGATCTTTCGAAAGCAAGCACGCAGGACATGAAATCCTATGTCTGTGCTCAATGCCATAGCGAATACTATTTCGAACCAGGTACAAACCGGGTAATCCATCCCTGGGCTAAAGGGCTGGATGCTTCCTCTATGTATGCGTACTACGAAACAAAACCCAGAGGGTTCGATAGCGACTATACCCACCCAAAGTCCCGTACTCCCTTGCTGAAAGCTCAGCACCCCGATTTCGAGGAGTATAGTGCGGGGATCCACGCAGCTGCCAGGATCAGTTGTGCGGATTGTCACATGCCGAAGCAGATCCAGGGGGACAGGCGGGTTACATCGCATGCCATTGGAAGTCCTTTGAATACCATCGAAGCTTCCTGTCTCTGGTGCCATAAAGGGAAGACGAAGGAATGGATGATTACCCGGGTTCGTTACATCCAGGATTCGGTGGCAGAATTATCCATAGCGTGTATGGATGCGCTGGTTCAGGCGCATGAAGCGATTGCCGCAGGAGAGAGCCGTGGGGTAGCTATTGAGGTCCTAGAAAGAGCAAGAAACCAGTTACGGCAAGCCCAGTGGCTCTGGGACTATACGGCATCCGCCAATAGCATGGGGTTCCACGATGGGGTCGGTTCATTGCGAAACCTTGCCCGTGCGCTGGAATTGTCTTTGAAGGTTCCAAAGATGGTAACCCCCTGACTAGAACAACTCAACTCTTTTTAGGATCTCTTCCAATTGCTGAGGGCGGATCGGCTTTTCGAGGATCCCCAGGATGGGTAGTGAAACGGCTCTATCTTTTACCTCTGCCGCTCGATACCCTGTAATGAGTACGATGGGAACAGATAAGTTCGTGGAAATTCGTTTTGCAAGCTCGATCCCGTCCATTTCGATCCCCAGATTCACATCGACAAAGAGGATATCGGGATTGGAGGAAAGGATCTCAGTTAATTCTAGAGCCTTTTTTAATGACGGAATTGAAACTTCATATCCAGTCTGTTGCAGGTGTCTCTTCAAGTGGAGAGCAGAAATTATTTCGTCTTCGAAGATTACGACTTTTTTCGGTTG
>CALKLC010000181.1 GCA_937991975.1 uncultured Spirochaetales bacterium
CCCCAACGGCCTGTTTCCCCGGGGTTACGGCCTGTACGTTGTACTCTTGCAAAGATCCCGTAATTCCCGTAGCCCGTTCGATTGCTCTGAACACCGCGTCGATGGGACCATCTCCGGTGGCCGCTTCTTCCAGCATTTCATCTCCCCTGCGAATCCGAACGGTAGCTGTGGGAATGGATTGGTTTCCCGTAATAATGTTGAAGTATTCGAGAGAATACAAATCTACTTCCTGACCGAGCTGGTCTCCGATGATCGCATAAATATCCTCATCGAACACTTCTTTCTTGCGATCGGCAATCACTAAGAATCGATCGTAGGCTTCCTTCAGTTCTTTTTCAGAGAGAGTAATACCAAGGTCTTTCAACCTTTTACTGAAACCGTGCATCCCGGAATGACGTCCAAGGACGATTTTACTTTCATCCCTTCCCACCGACTCAGGAGTCATGATTTCGTAGGTTTCCCGCTTCTTCAACACTCCATCCTGATGAATTCCGGATTCGTGCGCAAAGGCGTTCTCCCCAACGATCGGCTTGTTTCGAGCGATGGGAAACCCAAGAATCGTGGAGAGAAGTTTAGAGGTGGGGTAGATCTGTCGGGTGTTGATTCCGGTTGTGTACGGAAACTGATCCTTTCGAACGTGCAGGCACATTACCACCTCTTCCAATGCAGCGTTGCCTGCCCGTTCTCCTATCCCATTTACAGTAACTTCAATCTGTCGGGCCCCCACCTTGAGGGCGGCCAGCGTGTTGGCAACTGCCAGACCCAGATCATTATGACAATGCACAGAGAGGATAGCCTTGTCGATGTTGGGAGTCCCTTCCATGATGGCTTTCAAGAACTGTTCAAACTCGTATGGGGTTGTATAACCCACCGTATCAGGAATATTGATGATACTTGCTCCCTCCTTGATTGCTGCTTCCAAAACCCGACAAAGGAAGGGGATTTCGCTGCGCGTTCCATCTTCCGGAGAGAACTCCACCTCGGCGCATTTGGATCGGGCATACCGAACCGCGTGCCTGGCCATTTCCAGAACAGCTTCAGGATCCTTCTTCAGTTTGAACTGCATATGAAGGGGAGAAGTGGAGATAAACGTATGAATTCGGGGATGTTCTGCCTTCTGAATCGATTCTGCCGCTAGATCGATATCCTTCTCTACTGCCCTCGCCAGGGCAGTAATCACAGCCCCTTTGACTTTTTCCGCGATGACCTGACAGCCTCTAAACTGTTGGGGGGAAGATACAGGGAAACCGGCTTCGATCACATCCACCCCCAGACGAACGAGTTGGAGAGCTACCTCGTATTTTTGCTCCACCGTCATCGCTGCTCCCGGGGATTGCTCCCCATCCCGGAGGGTTGTGTCGAACACATAGATCCGTTCCATTCTTTGCTCCTTTCTTGGCTTTGCCAAAAAAATTGGCCGTCCCCCCGGCAGGAAGGACGGCCATAGTATTTTAAATACTATACCAATCTACTCTTCCTGCCTCCTGGCGGGAACTAGGGTGAGTAGAATGATCATTAGGCTCAGGCCGATGATAGAATTGGTCTTCATACGAATCCCTACTATGTAGATATAGGAATTCTACTGTTTTGTCAACCAAATTCGTTGTATAGTAGGAGCTGATGGAAAGAGCGTCTGTGTTCGACCGGTTGGTGACGGAATTGACTCCCGAAGAAAGGAAGAATCTTCTCGAACGGCTACAACAAATGCACCCCCTTTCGGAAGAACCTGTGGTTTTGGATCAGGAGGAAGAGGAGGGGGTGGATTTTGATCGGGAATTCCAGGCACTGGGACTCTTGGAAAAAATCCTCCTCTGGATCCGAGCTCTCTTCACCCGTAGGCTCCGCGAAGAAGTCCTGGAAGAGCTTCTGGTGAAGAAATTGGGGAAGAAACTGCAGCGAAAGGCTCCTGGAATGGTGGACCTGAAACGGAAAATGGTGTTACCTCCGTTTGCTGAAACAGTGGAAGGATTGAAACCCCATCTCTCTATATTAAATTCTTTCGTGTCTTCCTTAACGGGTAATAGGAGAACCCAATTCATAGCCTTTCTCGCTTCTTTCGAGATGCCAACTACCACGGAAAGATTGCAGACGGAGCTGGATCCCTTCTATCTGATCGCCCTTCACTGGTACCATCAGGATCCCCCGATTGCTTCCGATTCACTTTTGACTCTGGAGATCCCTGCATCCGAACAACTTTCCGATGCAGACCTCAGGAGGATGCTGGACAATCGGTTTGAAGATATCCTTCTATCCGTTGCACAGGAAGAGAAGAATCGAATGTATCTGGATATTCGTTTCCTCGATCGATTATCCCAACTGGTATACTTTTCTCTGGATCGGATCCTCTCTGCTTTCCGTCCTGTGGCAGAACTTCCCTATGCACCATGCCCCTTTAAAAGGCTTAGTGAACCTCTGGCCTTGTTTACAGAGACAATATACTCCCTCCGGGACCCTGTACCTCCGGTTCTCCTGGAAGCATTGGTATTATTCAAGATGGGGGATTTCCATAGAGAATTGGAAGGAGAGGATGAAAAACAGGCTATCTCCCAATCCCTCGCCCAGATAGAAGAAGCTTTTCACGCAGTTCGTACCTTTCTGCGGAGGGTACCTCTCCTGACTTTCATGAAAGTACTGATCGGAAAGATCAATTATCGGTACACCGAGCGAGGAGGGGGGGAGGATTGGTTTAACCAGTTCAAGCAGTACTGGAGATCCCGGATGGATGAAGCCTTTCGCGCATTCCTCGATGTCCGCAGGAAGGATGAACTTGTGAAAGAGATGAATGCTCTGCTTTCTCCCCAATCTCTCCCTATTCCTGCAGGGAAAAATGTACGGGATTGTACCATATTCTTTCTTGGTTACATATTTCTCCGGACCTTCTTTCAGAACCTCTTTCTTGCTAAGTACAATCGTCCTCTTCGGATCTTGCTATTGGAGGGCCTTTTTTATAAAGACGACAATCGAAAGGAATATACTGAAGCCTTTGGGAACCTATTGAAGCTGGGTGACGAACTGGAAAAATCGAGTCTGCCCGATTCCTGGGAATCTCTGTCCCTCGACCAGAAGGGAAGCGTAGAACCCCAGGTCCTTCGATGGACAGAACAGTTTCGAGATTCATTACAGTCTCTGGAAAGAGTCCTGGATGGGGTTCTATTTGGAGAGGCAGGAGGTCGTTACGATACCCTTTCCAATCTAGGATCCATCGGTGGGAGGGGGAATGCCCAACTGTTACAATCCCTCTCCGAAGTCTTGAAAGGGGTAACTGCAACCATATCAGTAGCAGAACGGTTGATCCTGTTGGAAAAGAAGCGCCTTTGAAACCCTTCAGGATCTTCCCTATTCATTGCCTGTAGCATTTTTGGCTGAGATGATCCCATATATGCTGGACGTAAGAGGGAAAAGTTGGTACATATCCCTATCATGTCCGTCGATCCCTGCTGGTTAAGGCTTTCCTGGACTTCTCTCCCCAAGAATGGGACTTTCCCTGCAGGATATATCAGTTTGGCCTGCGGGGGAGATTTCAATCTCCGTCCACCCTTCCATCGAAGAGTGATTCAGGAGGCTAGCAGGATGTTTCCTGGAAAACGATTCCTGTACTGCAGTCAGGAGCACACCCGAATTGTTCGTACTATTACCGGTGAGGACGAGCCCGGCCAATTGGGGGACGGGCTGGTAACGCAAGAGGCAGGTGTCGTGCTGGGAATTACCGTAGCGGATTGTCTACCGATCCTTCTATGGGATCCTCAACACGAGGTACGAGGCCTTCTCCATAGTGGATGGAAGGGAACGGGAATTCTCAAAGAAGCTGTGGAGTTGATGGTTGGAACGTACGGGACGGACCCGAAAAATCTGTATGTCCTGTTAGGCCCCTGCATTCGTTCTTGCTGTTACCGGGTGGAAGCCGAACGCGGACAATGGTTCCTGTCACAATTCGGAGAGGGTGCTTCGGAATCTCGGGGTGGTGCGTATTACGTCAACCTTATACGAGCAAACCAAAATATTGCCGAAAGGTTGGGGATCCATTCTATTGAGGTTGTGGAGGGATGTACCTTCTGTGACAGGCGATTTCATTCGTATCGTCGGGAAGGGCCGTCCAATTTTCAACGGATGATCGTATTATTTTGAAAGGATAGAGAAATGGTAGTATTCAAGGAACAACTGAAACAAAGGATTGTTCAGATACTGAAAGAGAAGGCAAAACAGAAAGGTATCGACCCGGAAGGGGTCAGAGAAGAGAATCTTGTGGTAGAAAATCCTCCGAAATCGGACCTGGGGGATCTGGCCATTCCCTTTTTCCCTTTTGCCAGGTCCTTCCGGATGCCTCCTGCCGCATTGAGCGCTCTGGTTGGAGAATCGTTTGGCGAAGGGTTACCTTTAGGAGTGGAACGATACAATGTCGTAGGGCCCTACCTGAACATTTTTCTCAAAAGACCATTCGTTACGGAGCTTCTGTTCCAGAAGGTTCGTCAGGAAGGGGATCGGTTTGGTTCCAGCGATATCCTTCGTTCAAAGAAGATCATGCTGGAGTTTTCCAGTCCCAACACGAATAAACCTCTCCACCTGGGGCACCTCAGGAACGATGCACTGGGGGAGAGTGTGGCCCGAATCCTTCGGTTTAGCGGCGCTGTGGTTCGAACAGTGGACCTGATAAACGACCGGGGAATCCACATCTGTAAATCCATGCTGGCGTATAAGGAGTTGGGGGGAGGAAGAACCCCGGAAGACGAAGGGATGAAATCCGACCATTTTGTAGGAAAATACTATGTGTTGTATAACGAGCTGGCTAAACGGGATCCAGAGGCGGAAGATCGAGCCCGGGCCCTGCTTGTAAAGTGGGAGGAGGGGGATCCTGAAGTTCGCTCACTTTGGGAAAAGATGAACCGATGGGCTGTGGAGGGCATCAAACGGACATATGAACGGACGGGTATCCATTTCGATCAGTTCACCTTCGAAAGCGAAGTGTATCTGAAAGGGAAAGAAGAAATCCTGAAAGGGTTGTCCCAGGGGATTTTTTACAGGGAGGCGGATGGTTCCATCTGGGTAAACCTGGAAGATATAGGCCTGGATCGCAAAGTGTTGCTTCGAAGTGATGGAACATCCATATACGTTACGCAGGATATTGGAACGGCTATATCCCGGTACAACGATTGGCCCTTCGATACCATGATCTATGTGGTGGCCAGTGAACAGAACTACCACTTCAAAGTGCTTTTCTCGATTCTGGAGCGATTAGGATACGGATGGGCAAAGAACCTCTACCATCTCTCCTATGGGATGGTGAACCTGCCCGAAGGGAAGATGAAGTCGAGGGAAGGAACTGTAGTGGATGCGGATGACCTGCTGGATGAGCTGGCAGAAATGGCAAGGGAGGAGATTCGAGGGAAGGAACGGGAAGAAGAGGTGGGGAACATCGAGGAGACAGCAGAGAAAATCGCCCTGGGAGCTCTTCACTATTACCTTCTCCAGCCTTCTCCCTCGAAGGATATGGTATTTAATCCACGGGAATCCCTGTCCTTCACAGGGAATACCGGTCCCTATATCCAGTACACTGGAGCTCGGATCTGCAGCATGATGCGAAAACTGGAAGGAATGCCCCGGCTGAAAGAACGGCAAGGAGAGCCGAAGCATCTAGAAACCGAGGAAGAATGGGAACTGGTAAAACTCCTTTTCGATTTTCCCTCTGTGGTGGAACTATCCGCCAGTACATACAATCCTTCCCTCGTGGCCAACTACCTGTACGAGATTTCAAAGTCCTTCAGTCGGTATTACCATGAGCATCCGATTCTCTACGCAGAAGATCCGCAGGTGGCAGCTTCCAGAGTGGAGCTATCCCGGTGTGTACTACAGGTATTGAGAAACGGGATGTACCTTCTCAACATCCCTTTCCTGGAAGTAATGTGACAAAAGTGTAGGATCTTTCATGACCAATCCTACATATATGTAGAATTACAATTATAATCCTTATCGAAAAGATCAGCAAATACCGCCATAACTCTCTATAGGATAAATTTTTAGAAATATTTATGTAAAATAGGCATGATTATTGCATAAATATACGTTGCTACCCCAGGAGGGGCCCAATCCCGGGGAATGCATAAAGTCCTGCCTTTTGGCGGGAGTAGAAGAGGAGAGTGAACAGTGACATTAAAGAGAAGACCAGGAGCTGTGGGATTGTACGATCCCAAATTTGAGCGGGACAGCTGCGGAGTAGGATTTGTTGCACAGATGAAGGGAGTCCGGAGTCATTCGATCATCCAGGATGCCCGGAATGTACTGGAGAACCTTCATCATCGGGGAGCTTCGGGCGCAGAGAAAAATACGGGAGACGGGGCAGGGATCCTGATGGCTCTTCCTTCGGAGTTCCTGGAAAAAGAAGCCTCTCTTTCTGGCCTTACCCTGCCGGAGCGGAACAGCTATGGAGCAGGTCTTGTATTTCTTTCTTCCGATGCGGATGAGAAGGTACAGCAGAAACTCCGATTCGAGGCCGTAGTGGGGGAACTGGGCCAGAGGATACTGGGGTGGAGGAAGGTACCAAGAGATAATTCCTTTATCGGACCCCAGGCAAAAGCCTGCGAACCCGACATGGAGCAAGTATTCATCGCCCCTGCGGAGGGACTGACACAGGAAGCCTTTGAGAGAAAGCTCTTCGTAATTCGGAAACTGGCTACCCGCAGAATTCGTGACACGGAGATAGATCGGCATGCAGCCTTCTACATCTGTTCTTTATCCACTCGTGTGCTTGTATACAAGGGAATGCTAACTCCCACCCAACTGTTTCGTTATTTTGTGGACCTGCTGGATCCTACGATGAAAAGCCACTTCGCTATGGTTCATTCCCGGTTCTCCACCAATACGTTTCCCAGCTGGGACCGGGCCCATCCCTTTCGGTACCTTTGCCACAACGGGGAAATCAATACTCTGCAGGGAAACGTGAACTAAGTAAGAGGAAGGGAAGCCTCGATGGAAAGTACCCTTCTGGGAGAGGACTTGAAACGTGTTATCCCGGTAATTGAACCGGATCTTTCAGATTCCGGCACCTTCGATAATGTGCTGGAACTTCTCTACATGGGAGGCCGGAGCCTTCCAGAAGCTATCATGATGATGATTCCGGAAGCCTGGCAGAATCATCCCACCATGCCCCAGAAAAAGAAGGAGTACTACGAGTTTCAGAGCTGTGTACTGGAGCCGTGGGATGGGCCGGCCTCGATTCTCTTTACCGATGGGCAGGTGATCGGAGCCGTACTGGATCGAAATGGATTGCGTCCCAGCCGGTACATAGTAACGGAAGATGACCGGGTAATCCTTTCCAGCGAAGTGGGTGTACTGGATTTGGATCCGGAACGCATCAGACTGAAAGGCCGTCTCCAACCGGGAAGGATCTTCCTCGTGGATTTCCAGAAGGGCAGGATTGTGGAGGATGCGGAGATAAAAGAAGAAATCTGCAGCAAACGCCCCTATGGGGAGTGGCTCCGTACAGAGCGTCTTACCCTGCAGGAATTGCCCGTAAACGGCCAGCCCCACGGCTTTGATCCGTCTACGGTACAGGAAAGGCTTCGTCTATTCGGATACACATTTGAACACGTGCGCCTTATTCTGAAACCCATGGCGGACAGCGGAAAGGAGCCCTTAGGGTCTATGGGAAACGATACCCCCCTGGCCTGCCTTTCCGACAAGCCTCGGTTACTGTACGACTACTTCAAACAACTCTTCGCCCAGGTAACGAATCCGCCGATCGATTCCATCCGGGAAGAAGTGGTGATGAGTCTGGAGTCTTACATCGGACCGGAGAAGAACCTGCTGGAGGAATCCCCTGAACAGGCTCACAGGTTGAAGCTTCCCGTTCCATTTCTCACCAACGAACAGCTGACTGCCCTCAAGAATTTGGACCAGCGAGGCTGGAAAACCCTCACTCTGGATATTACCTACCCCGCAGAGCCTGGGGATGAAAGGGGGTTGCTTCAGTGCCTGGATCGTATCTGCAGGGGATCCGAACAGGCTATCGAAGATGGATATAGCCTTATTATTTTAAGCGACCGAAAAGCAGGGTTAGATCGCATCCCATTAAGTTCCCTTCTCGCAGTGGGCGCTGTGCACCACCACCTGGTTCGGATAGGCAAGAGAACCCGGATTGGAATTGTACTGGAAACCGGAGAACCCAGGGAAGTGCATCATTTCTGTATGCTCGTAGGATACGGAGCGGACGGGATAAATCCGTACCTGGCGTTCGAGGCCATGTGGAAGATGCAGAGGGACGGAAATCTTCCCAATGAACTTTCGGACGATCAAATTGTAGGCAACTATATACACGCTCTGGAAAAGGGAATGAAAAAAGTATTTGGGAAGATGGGGATCTCGACCCTGGATAGTTACAAGGGCTCCCAGATCTTCGAAGCGGTGGGTTTGCATTCTCAAGTGATCGATCGATGTTTTGCCGGCACACCTTCCCGAATCGAAGGAGCCGGTTTCGATGTTCTGGCTGCCGAGGCCAAGAGAAGGCATTCCCTTGCTTTCCCGAAGAGGCCGGTACCCATGGGATTAGAATACTTGAATCCAGGGGACTATAACTGGCGGGCCGAACAAGAAAAACATATGTGGGACCCCGAATCCATCGCCTACCTTCAAATGGCAGTTCGGTACAACCAGCAGGACGCGTACCGGATGTTCCAGGAGAGGCAGGATGCCCGATCGAAGAGCCAGGCAACTCTCCGGGGGCTTCTGCGGTTTAAACCCACCCAGCCGATTCCCCTGGAGGATGTAGAACCGGTTTCAAGCATCGTGCGAAGGTTCGTTACAGGCGCCATGAGCTATGGCTCCATTTCGAAGGAAGCCCATGAGACCCTGGCCATCGCGATGAATCGTCTGGGTGGCAAATCCAACACAGGGGAAGGTGGAGAAGATCCGGAACGGTTCAAACCCCTAGCCAACGGCGACTCGAAACGATCCGCGATAAAACAGGTAGCTTCGGGCAGGTTCGGGGTCACCATTGAATACCTTGTCAATGCGGACGAACTGCAGATCAAGATGGCGCAGGGAGCAAAGCCCGGCGAAGGAGGGGAACTTCCGGGGCACAAGGTGGCGGGTGAGATTGCCAAAACCCGTTACACCACCCCCGGAGTCATGCTGATCAGTCCACCCCCCCACCATGATATTTATTCCATCGAGGACCTGGCCCAGCT
>CALKLC010000182.1 GCA_937991975.1 uncultured Spirochaetales bacterium
AATTATACTATAACTCATATGGAAACCTTGCGCTATGCGGGGTATATTATCTTTTGAAACTCGGTAGGAGAAAACAATGAGACGAAAGATCCTTCTCCTGGTTGGACTGATTGTACTGGGTACGACGGTTGGGTTTGCCCAATCCAACGCGTTGATCGATGAAGTGTTGGGCCAGAAAAAACTGGGGTACTCCTATGCGGCGTACCTCGTTCTTTCGGCTTCCGGAATCATCAAAGACACATCCACGCCCGATCAGGCTATGGAAGCGTTGAGGCAGCAGAACTGGGGTATCAAGGTGCCGGAAGAACCTACGGATATCAGTCTGGGCCAGTATGCATACCTTCTCATGAAGGCCTTCGACATCCCAGGCGGCCTTATGTATCGGCTTATCCCTGGTTCGAGGTATGCGGCCCGGGAAATCGCCTATCTGGGCTTTGTAACCGAGAATCCCAGTCCGTACCGGAGCATTTCCGGACGGGAAGCTATGGAAATCCTCAACAACCTTATGGCCTGGAAGGAGGAACAACAATGAACAGGAAATGGATTGTTTTTATTATCCTCCTTTCGATTGTAGTATGGGCACCTTCCCTCTATGCCTTCGATTTTGGTGTGAATATCGAGAACAACTCCAGTTTTTCTTCCAAAGAGGGGGAGGGGTTTCTTCAGGAAGATACAGCCCATCTCTGGCTGAAACTCCCTATGGGTGAATCCTGGGTGTTCAATCTTTCCCTTATGGGTACATTAAATAACGATTCGGACAAGCCTGTATTCTATGGCGATATCGAAACGTTATCTTTAAAAGGTACCTTTCCTCACCTGGAAAATGGGGCCAACCTGTTTTCCCTCGAAATGGGGCGGTTTTTTCATAAAGAGTTCTCCGGGTATGTCTTTGCCCATCGTATGGATGGGCTCCGCATGGAGTTCGGGTATCCTTCCTCAACTTTACAAATTGCGTTGGGATACACAGGGTTGCTAAATAAATACACTACCTCCCTTGTCATGAGCAAACTGGATGCCCTGGACGATCTGGATAAGGAAAAACTATTTGCTCCGAAACGGTTCATCGGTACCCTTTCATGGAACTTCCCGGAACTTTTCGCCCGGCAGAACCTGAATTTCTCTGTTCTGGTGAACGAAGATCTTCGGCACCTGTTTGGGGATGTTATTAAAGAAGGAAAGGAAACCTTCGATCCCGCGTCTGGGGGATTGGTGGATACCCAGTACTTCGGAATCGGATTGGATGGTCCAGTTACCAGTTCGATCTTCTACACTGCCTTCTTCTATCTGGGGACCGGCCGTATGCTGACCTTTGTGCCTGATTCTCAGAGTAATACAGGGGAAGCGTACCTCTATAAGAACATCCTTGCTGGACTGGGGGGGGTGTCGTTCCGGTACTACCTGCAGGAGTTTTTCCAGTCGGTGGCCAGTATCCAGATCCTGTACGCTACCGGTGATTCCGATTCGATTTCCTACATTGAAGGGAACACCAGTGGTACCTGTGCCATGTTCCTGCCTATTTCCGGTCAGACTCTGGGAACCGCTTTCCAGCCCAAAACGAGTAACCTGCTGGCAGTGGAGTTGGGGTATTCGCTTAAACCCTTTTCGAGCGTGAAAGGTTTCATTCTAGAAAGTTTGCAGGCCGGCGCGAAGCTCACCCCCTTCTTTAAAGCCAACAAAGGAGCGATGTCGGAAGGTGAAATCGATCCTTCCGCAGGAGCCGGGTATGTAGGTACGGATATAGCCGTGTACGGCAACCTGAGGCCCTTTTCAGATCTGGGCTTGGGCATCGCTCTGGGGTTCTTTGTCCCCAGCAATAGTGCATTTTTACCAGGAAAGGACGACCCCATCATGTATGGGCAATTCGTCTTTTCCTTCAGTTTCTAGAGGATATTTTCCATCAGGAGGATGGTTATGAGAAAGATTCTTATTCTGACAATGCTGTTCCTGGTCGCAGCAGGTGTGTTCGCGCAGGAACAGGCAGTATTACGGGAGTATTCCGGGAAGGTGGAAGTGATGCCACCTGGAAAGAACTGGGAGCCTGCCGCCCGTAACCTTGTGCTCCCCGCAGGAACGGTCATTTCCACAGGGTTCAACTCCTTCGCCACGATCCAGGCCGGATCCGCGACGATTCAGGTGAAGCCCCTTACCCGAATGGCAGTGGCGGAACTGGTGAAAGCTCAGGGGGAACAGAAAACCACCCTCGATCTTAAAGTGGGTAGGGTACGGGCCAGGGTGGAAAAGGTGGAAGGGCTTGAACACGACTTCGCGTTGAAAAGCCCTGTATCCACTGCAGCGGTACGGGGAACAGAGTTCGAGTTTAGCGGCACAGCTCTGCGGGTTTTCGAGGGGATTGTGCGGTATGCCAATGCCATCGGCCAATCCCGCACCATTGTGCAGGGGGAGGAGAGTTCCATAAAAGGACTCCAGGCTCCTGCAAGTCCAGAGGAAGCGGCAATCGCTACCTCGCAAACGAGTATCAGTACCCGGCCCGAGGGTGCCTCCGAAGGAGCGGGCAGTAAGGCCAGCCTGACGGGAACCCTCAAGGTTACGGTAAAGTAGGGGGATGAATATGAAAAAAATACTATTCAAAGCAATAACCCTCCTGTCGGCGCTCACCCTGGTTCTGTTTACCTTCTCCTGCGCCATCTGGACAGGAGGTTCTGACAGCAGTTCCATTACACTGAGTTTTGGGGTAAACAGCAAGGCTCTTGGTGTGGGGGCTACAGAAGCTCGAGTGTGGGTGTATGCCAACAATGTGCTGGTACCGAATCCAGCAGTGTCAGAGGGTTACTATAGTACAACGATCGATCCGACCGCTGGAGGAACTATCACCATCAAAGATCTTGCGCCAGGGGATAACTATAGGATCGTAGTAACTTCCGGCGCAATTGTAGGTACTTCTTTTAAACCGACTGCCTTTGGCACTTCCGAACTGTTTGGCATCAAAGCAGGGGTGGAAACCTCAGTAGAGATTATGCTGAAGGAAATATCCATCGATGTCCCTGGTACACAACCCACCGGGCTTGTGAGTGTGGTGGTCGCAGGAAACTTAATATATTCCGCCAGTTCCGATAAGATCTATAGTGGAACCAACGTAAAATCCCTGACTCCACCCCAAGCCCCTTGGAACACCTCAACGAAAGGTTTCATCAATAGCCTGAACATTACGGCCGATCCTGAGCCGACAGTATTGGTCAATACAACAAAAGGGATTTACTTCACTGACGGGAATGTAGTCGGTACCCCGAACTGGGGAAGTGAAGCCCCCAGCGTGCTTCAGTCAGGGGGAATAGCCGTGTCGGGAATCTTTTACCAGGCTGAGAAGGAGATCGGCGGGTATGTAGGCGGGAATGCATGGAGCCGGATACCCCTGGACATCCCGGTGGCGGGGAAGCCGATTCTAGACCTCCTTGTTTGGAAGAAGGATGCAGACACCATCTTCGGCTACTTCGCCACCCGGGTAGTGGGTGCCTTCAAGGTAGGGTCTTCCGATATTGAAGAGCTTACATTAAGTGACATCCTTTCTGGAAATGAGAATAGTCCAGTTGTATTCTTTGGAGAAACCCTACCCTTGATACAGGCATTCGGATACATCAGTGGGAATGATCTCTACCTGGGAACCAAAAACGGGGTGTATAAAACGAATATTGAAAAGCCTAAAACCACCCTTGCTACCCTTGTAGAGGGTACAAAGGGCCTCAATGTCACCAAAATTGCAGCCCAGGGGCAAATGGAGGCTTTCCTGTCTACTACGGAAATTGTCATATTGAAAAGCAATAAGATCTATAAAATGCCCTTCCTTACAAGCGTTGTGGGAACTATATCGGATATAGCCTGGCATGGAACGAACCTGATCGTTACGGGAAGCAAGGGAATCTGCAGTATCGATACAAACAGCCTATAGGTTTAGCCCATTCATTTCGTTCCTACGTACAGGTGCCTCAAAAAGGGCGCCTGTACTTTTTTATTGAAACTCTCTTTGCAACCCCCATCTTTGGTTCAACTAAAAAAGTTTTTAAAAAGCGAAGGTTTAAATGATGTTTAAAAGGTAGTTGCTGAAGTAAAGTGCTTGCTGTTCAAATAAGGCGTTTTAGGTTAAGCCGCTAACACTTCGCAGGAGCGCTACAAGTGGGCTACACTAACATGCGAACAAGGCAAGAAATAAAAAAGTCGGACCCTAATATGCAAGAAAGTACGGGTCTGCTACATATCATTTTCGAGATGGAATTAGTGGAAATCAACTGGATGGGGCTTCAAAGGGGGAATAACCAAAAAGCTCCCCGGAGGGAGCCATCTTTCCTACTGTTTAATTTACGGATTTTTAACTTTGTTGATGCCTGAAACCCATTTCCTGGGATACGCACACCCACTTGGGGGCATTGCAAAGCCTGCCGAAACCCGGAGCAAAGGAAAGCCCGTAGGAATAGGGCAGGTTAGAACCCGAACCGGAGGCTCAATTCCGCTCCCCATCCTTTGGTACTGGGATTGTATGTGCCGGTAGCGCAGAGCTGGAGGAGAAACAAGTTGATATCCAACCCTCCCGCGAACATCACTGCCCAGTCGTCGATGGTAACCTTTGCAGAGGGGCTGAAAGCTTGTGGTGTTCCTGCATCTAATTGAGCGGTCAAATTACCCTTGGTTTCGTAAAAAGCGTTCTGATACCAGAGGGACGTCCGAAGGAAGGGCGTAAGAATCAGGAGGGTTCGGCTTATCCCTACATCGAACCCAAAGGAGTGAACACGGGTATCGAGGGAGACTCCCCCGCTAATCTTTAGATCCTGGCCAGAGTAATCCTGCGTGAACTCTGTAAGGGTATATTTAAGATGGATTCCGGAATACACATACCCCACACCCAGCGAAACCGTGGGAAACCAGCCTTTTTCTTTCAGAATGTCTTTCCGAATCCGAACGCCAAAGTTCAGTAGATCCGCTTCAAGATCATCGGTGGATACAATTCCGCCGGGGACCCCGATACCTGTGAAAATAAAATCCAATCCAACGAGGCGGAGCCCCAGAGCGAGTTTCAAAGTTGGGAAAGGGAACATCTTCTTAGATTCATCGTAAAGGTCCCGACCAAATCCGGAACTAGGGATATTGTCGTCTAGGAGACCATACACATCGAGAGTGGTGAACTCTGTATTGTTTTGATCCACGAACTTTAAAATTCCATCGGACACTACCGCACCCGCTGTGAGAGCCACATAGAAGAAGTCTCCCTCGAGGGAAGCTACGCCAATCCCTGTACCTGCAAGGTCGTTCTGTTGGACATGGGGCATGACCTCTCGGCCTAAGAGGAGCATTAGTTTGGAAAAGTCACTTTCCAGTTGTGCAAATTGAGCAAACACACTGGTACCTGCGAGTCCTACTAACAGAAGGGTTACCATTAATAGCTTTTTCATCGTCACCTCCAGGGTATCACTGTATAGTGTATAACAAAACTATTCCGACTTCCAGATGTAATCTTCTTTTCTTGCATCTTTTCCCTAAAATCATTACACTGGGCGCATGGTTGCCACCCTGGTAAATTGCGTCACCGTGTTCATCGGATCGATGCTGGGTCTGTTCCTTCATGCGAAAATAAGCGATGAGTTCAAAGAGACGGTCTTCACAGGGGTAGGGTTATTTACCCTGATCGTGGGAATCGAGATGGCCTTGAAATCCGATCGGATGGTGTACCTGGCGCTATCGATCGTTTCCGGGGGCTTGTGGGGGAACTCTCTGGATATCGAGGGGAAAATCCTTGCCTTCGGTGAATGGTTAAAACGAAGGTTTGATCGAGGGAATAGTAAGCATGATTTCGCCTATGGGTTTTTAAACGCTTCGGTCCTGTTCTGTGTGGGCGCTATGACTCTCGTGGGGGCGTTCAGAGCCGGTGCCGAAGGGGAGTACACTTTGATCCTCACGAAATCGGTTATGGATGGGTTCATGGCGATTCTCCTAACAGCGGCTCAGGGGATCGGGGTGGCGTTTTCCATCATCACGATCCTTGTGTACCAGGGAGGGCTCACTCTCCTTTCTGGACTGGTCAAACCATTGGTTAACCCCCTGGTGCTTTCCGAACTTACTGGTGTGGGTGGGGCTCTCGTCATGATGATCGGGTTTAATCTTCTAGGTCTACGGAGGATCAAAACCGGTAATTTTCTCCCCGCATTGGTGATCGTTCTGGTACTGATTGCATTGGAACCATACCTTCCGAAGCTTTGATGGTTCGAAAAGAGATTCGGTCATGGTTTCGAGAATTGCGGGCATAAGGAAGGCTTACATAGGGGAAATGTCATGCGCAGAAAAGACAAGGAAATCCAAGACCCAGGGGTTATCGAATCGATCCTTGCTACTAACCATGTGGTTCGGGTTGCCTGGACTACAGAGGAGGGGCCATACCTCCTTCCATTGAACTATGGATACCGGGAAGGACGGATCTACATCCATTCGGCTCCTGAAGGAAGGAAAATCGAGGCATCCAGAGCCCATCCTGAGGTTTGTTTCGAGGTGAGTGATTCGATCCAGGTCTTGCAGGCCGATACTCCCTGTGGATTCACAACGCGGTATCGTTCGGTCATCGGAACGGGAAAGATCCATATTGTTACGGATCCCGTTGAGAAAGAGGTGGGACTTGCCATCCTCATGGAACAGGGAACGGGGAAATCGGGATGGGAATTCCCTTCAGAGATGATCACTAGGCTGGTGATCCTTCGTATCGACATAGAAACTCTGACAGGAAAGAAATCCAGGATTTGAGGGGAGGTCAAATGGATGCGTGGGTTGTGGGGATCGTATTTGTTGTTGTGTTTGCGCTGGTACTATATCGGAAAATCCCCATTCAGTATGTCTCCCTGGCGGGTGCTGTAATCCTGATTGTCACTGGAATCGTTCCCCTGGGGGTAGCTCTAGGGAACAGCATCGAATGGGAAGTGCTTTTCATCTACTTTGGGTACGGTATGCTGAGCGTACTTCTGCAGGAAAGCAAGCTCCCCCGCGCACTGGCTGATGCGATCATTCCCCGAGTGCGATCCGAAAATGAGCTGATCTTTTACCTTAGTGCGGTAGCAGCATTTCTTTCAAGTTTCATGCCGAACCCGGTGGTTGTCCTTATGGTGGCTCCGCTGGCTCTTGATGTAGCAGACCGGTTAAAGAAGTCCCCCTTTCCCTATCTTGTGAGTATCACGATAGCCTCCAATGTGGTGACTACCGTAACAATGGTAGCAGACCCTCCCTCCATCATTCTGGCCATGACCACGAAGATGTCATTTATCGACTTCTACTGGTTTCAAGGCAGGCCGGGACTCGGAACACTATCCGTAGTAGGAGTGCTGGTGGCACTCTTTTCTCTCTTACTCTTAAACAGAAGATTGAATGCTTCTCTTCACATTGATGTAGAAGCGTACCATGCGCCTAAAGGTTCCGTAATCCTATTCATCCTGAGTATCTTGATCGGCATCTGTTCGATCGTACTAAAACGCTGGATTTCTCCTCTTACCCTAATAGCAGGCCTGTGTCTGGGGGCTATACTGGTGCTCCTTCTGGATGGAAAAATCGACTCTTCCTACGAGGAAACTTTTTCACATTTCCAATTAGGTCCTACAGCTGTGTTTGTGTTGAGTATTTTTGCATTGATTCTTGCCCCCCAGGAACCTCCACCGGGGGTAGCGAGCTTCATCAGCTGGCAGGGCTGGATCGGGCTGGGCCTTGGATTGATCTGCATCAGCACTATGGGTAAAAAGGCCGTAAAGGAGGTGAAAGAGTACGATTGGGAAACGACGCTCTTTCTTCTGGGCATTTTCATCGTAGTGGATTCGGTGGATCGAGTGGGAATCCTATCGGATTTCGTGAAGGCTTTGATGCAGGCCGGATTTCGGGACCCCTTCTGGGTATTCATGCTCGTCACCTGGCTTAGTGTGGCTCTGTCGGCTTTCATAGATAACGTACCCTATACCGTGCTGATGATCCCGGTGTGCGGGTACTTTGCAAAGACACTGGGGATCAATCCCCATTACCTATACTATGGCATGCTCATTGGTACCGGAATCGGAGGGAACATTACGCCGGTAGGTGCCACAGCCAATGTCCTCGCTTGTGGGATGCTGGAAAAACGGGGAATCAAGATTCGAACCCTTGAATTCATGAAATTGAGTGTTCCGTTCTCTGTATCAGCTGTACTGGTAGCCCAGATATTGATTCATCTATTCTGGTATCGATAGAGCGTTGAATTATAAATGGTGCCAAAATTGTGGCGGAGAGAGAAAAGTTACAGTCATGCCATGATGAAACCGTATATGAGATCGCCACAATTTTCGCACCACTCAAAAAATTGAAGCAAAAAGACAGGTATTATTGTACTAGTATGCAGAATAGAAGTATACTGTAAGGGGGTGGTATGGCCATACGCCAACCAATAGAAGAAAAGGTGAATGACCTTGAAAACGCCATTCGAGAACTTGTCTATCTAAATCACAAGAACGAAATGCAGATCCAGCAGCTCTCGGTAGAAATGAAAGAGTTCAAGGATGAGATGCGGGCCTTTAAGGACGAGATGAAAGTCTTTAAGGATGAGATGCTCGCGTTCAAAGACGAAATGAAGGTCTTTAAGGATGAGATGCTCGCGTTCAAAGACGAAATGAAAGTCTTTAAGGACGAGATGCTCTCGTACAAAGATGATACGAAAGACTTCAAACATGAAATGCTTTCCTTTAAAGACGAAATGAGGGAAGAGAATCGGCGGATGAATAAGCAGTGGGGGGAACTGTCCAACAAGATGGGCACCATTGTGGAAGATCTAATATATCCTTCCGTACATCCTCTCCTTTTGAGGTATTTCGAATTGGAACCTATCGAAACGTCTATACGGATTCGAAGAAAGAAGGGAGCTCTTTCGGCGGAATTCGACGCGATAGCAGTCTGTGAACATGAGGTATTCCTCTTCGAAGTGAAGGCAAGTCCGCGCAAGGAGTACGTGGATGAGTTCCTGGAGCGGCAAATTCCTCTGTTTCGAAGCTTGTTCCCCGAACACAGGGAAAAGAATCTGGTTCCGATATTCGCTTCCATCCGAATAGAGGATCCCATACTGGAATACTGTACCCATAAACAGGTGTACGCAATGGCTTACCGGGAGTGGGACTATATGGATCTCTTGAACTTCGAAGAGCTGAAATCAAGCCGAAAAGATTAGGGGAAACTCCTACAGGCCCGAGAGAAAGCACTTATGCAAGCCTGTATGGATGTTATCCCCCATTGGAAGGAAAGGGATTCCTCGCATCTTCCAGTGTATCGATGGGATTTTCGCTCCCCTCGATCGGGCAAGGCTTGACGTTCCAAATTTCCTCGGCATACTGCTGGATGGTACGATCCGAAGAGAATCGGCCAGAATGCGCCACGTTGATAACGGCCTTCCGATTCCATTCTCCTGGATTTGCGTAGACCTGTGAAATCTTAGCCTGAGTTTCAGCGTAGCTGGGCAAATCTGCCAGGTTCAGGTACCGATCGTGATGAAGGAGCATCTCTTTCAAGGGATCGAAGATCCCGGGTTCGTTGATGTTGAAATACCCCGAAAAGATCAGATCCAGCGCATCCTGTATCCCGGGATCTTTCGCATAGAACTCTTCTCCATTGTAGTGCTTTGAGAGCTCCAACGCCTCCTCTGCGCGCAACCCGAAGATAAAAATGTTTTCGAGGCCAACTTCTTCCGCGATTTCGATGTTAGCCCCATCCAGTGTGCCGATAGTGAGGGCACCGTTACACATGAACTTCATGTTCCCCGTACCAGAGGCTTCTGTTCCTGCGAGGGAAATCTGCTCGGAAACTTCTGCGGCAGGGAGAAGCTTTTCGGCTAAGGTAACTCGGTAATTGGGAAGGAAGTAGACCTTCAGTTTGTCTTCCATATCGGGATCGTTATTGATGACCTGCGAAAGATTGTTGATAAATTTGATGATCAGTTTAGCCATCGCGTAGCCAGGAGCCGATTTGCCCCCAAAGAAAAAGGTCCGGGGGATGAATCCCGAAGTTCCCTTTTGTTTGAGGGTGTTGTAGAGATATACGATGTGCAGGGCATTGAGAAGTTGCCGTTTGTATTCATGGATCCGTTTTACCTGGAAATCGAAGATCGTTTCGGGGTCTATGATCCAGCCGTACGCATCGGAGAGGTGAGCGGCAAAGGTTTCTTTTGCCCTGCGTTTCACCTCTCTGAACTTTTCTCGGAAACTCCCATCTTCTGCCAGGGGTAGGAGTTTTTTCAACTCCCCCATGTCCAGGATCCACCCTGGTCCTATCGCTTCAGTGATGAGGGCTGCAAGCCCCGGGTTTGCCTTCAATAGCCATCTTCTATGGGTGATACCGTTGGTTTTATTGTTGAACCGCTGGGGGTAGATAGAAGCGATGTCCGGCACTAACGTACTTTTTAGGAGTTTCGTATGGAGAGCGGCTACTCCATTGGTGGAATGGGATCCCACGATACAGAGGAAAGCCATCCGTATCTGTTTGGGATCTCCCTCTTCGATGATACTTACCGATCGGAGTTTCTCGGGATTACCCCGAAAGCGGATGGCAGCTTCTTTCAGGAACTGGTTGTTGATTTCGTAGATGATCTGCAGGTGCCGGGGGAACAACTTTTCGAACATGGTGACAGGCCATTTTTCCAGTGCTTCGGGCATAAGGGTGTGATTGGTATACCCGAAGGTCCGTACAGTAATATCCCAGGCAGTTTTCCAATCCAGCCCCTCCTGATCCAACAGGATCCTCATCAGTTCGGGGATCGCCATGGAGGGATGGGTATCGTTCAGTTGGATGGCCACATATTTAGGGAAGTCTTTCCAGGGATTCCCGGAATTCTTGAACCTCCGAATAATGTCCCAGAGAGAACAAGCCACGAAGAAGTACTGCTGCCGGAGACGGAGCTCTTTTCCCAGGTATTGTGTATCGTTGGGATAGAGGACTTTCGTGAGATTCTCGGCATTCACTTTTTCGCTTACCGCCTCTACGTAGTCCCCCTCGTTGAACTCCTGCAGATCGAACTCCTGTGGGGCACGGGCTGCCCAGAGGCGAAGGGTGTTTACTGTTTTTCCGCCATACCCAACGATGGGGATATCATACGCAATACCGTACACGATTTGTGTGTCAACCCAGTGGGAAACCCACCGACCATTTTCCATAAGCTTTTCGACCTTGCCTCCATAGTTTACTGGAACGCAAAGATCAGGTCGCTCTATCTCCCAGGGGTTACCCCCTCGAAGCCAATCGTCCGGATGTTCTACCTGCCATCCGTTTTCGATTTCCTGTCTAAAGATCCCATAATCGTACCGAAGACCATATCCAAAAGCAGGGAGTTCCATCGTAGCCAGAGAATCGCTGAAGCAGGCGGCGAGCCTGCCCAATCCGCCGTTTCCCAGCCCTGCATCTACTTCCTCTTCCTCCAGCATTTCCCACCTGTATCCCAGGTTCTTCAAAGCCTCTTTCACCGAACCTTCGATACCCAGGTTGATCACGTTCATCCCCATCAATCGTCCTATGAGCCATTCGAGGGACAGGTAGTACACCCGTTTCACGTTCCTGGTATGGTGGGTTTGCTGGGTTTTGATCCACTGGTTGATCAACCGATCCCGGACTGCGTAGGAAAGGCTCATGAATCGATCATGGTTCGTGGCTGTATACTTATCTACTCCCAGGGTATACTTCAGGTGTTCTGCAAAGCCCCAGGCGATAGATTCCGCATCGAGGCCCTGCCGGGATGTTATTTTTTTCGCTTCCAGGCAAGGGTCGTCGTTCTTTTCCGATCGTTGGGTATCCATTCGGTTCAACCCTCCTTCCCTAAAGGGAATCACAGGTTTTCTTCGTGTTCATCGAGGATGTGTATACATACAGGTTCCTCTTGAACCACATCGAGGGTTCGGATCTGCTCTAAAGCTTTTCTAAGATTTTTCTCTCTAGCTTTATGAGTAATGATCACCACCGGTGCAACGGAAGGTTTTGCCAGATCTTCTGGAATTTCTTTTTGTAGAACAGAGGCGATGCTGATATTGTTCTTCCCTAAAACGGATGCGATTTTGGCAAGAACCCCTACGGTGTCGGTTACCATAAAGCGGAGGTAGAAGCGGGAAATCAGTTCATCAGGGCTGACCTGCTTGGCTCGTGGGGTGCGATCTGGCCATATGCGGAGGGAGTTGAAGAATGCCCGATGGACACCCAGTGCGACATCCACGATGTCTGCAACGACTGCCGATGAAGTGGGGGATCCCCCTGCCCCCCTGCCATAGTACATCGTATGACCTGTAGCGTGGCCGTACACGCTGATGGCATTGAAGGGACCCGAGACCCACGCCAGAGGATGCTGACGGGAAATGAAGGCTGGCCGTACCCGGAGACATACACCCCCGTTCAGACGAGTTGCAACAGCAAGGAGTTTTATCACGTAACCCAACTCATTCCCGTACTGGATGTCCAGCGTCTGTAGAGTGTCTATTCCTTCTACAGGGATGGTGTCGAGAGTGAACCGTTGCCCAAAGGCGAGAGAGGCAAGGATGGTGAGTTTATGGGCTGTATCCATGCCCGATACATCGAGGGTAGGATCTGCCTCTGCCAACCCTGTCTGCTGAGCTTCTTTTAGAGCCTCCCTATAGCTGATTCCTTCCTGAGACATCTGGGTAAGAATGTAGTTACAGGTTCCATTCACAATACCGTACAGGGCATCGATCCGGTTGGCAATGAGTCCGTCGTACAACGCACGGATGATGGGGATCCCACCCCCGCAACTCGCTTCAAAACTGAGGGTAACCCGGTTTTGTCGCGCAGCTTTCAGTAATTCCGGTCCCGCATGGGCTAAAAGAGCTTTATTGGCAGTTACAACATGCTTACCAGCATGCAGTGCCTTGAGAATGATATCCTTCGCTACGGTCGTTCCCCCCACGAGCTCCACCACGATGGAAATCTCTGGATCAGCCAATACTTTGGATAGATCCCTTTCGAAGAGGGAAGAAGGTAATCCCAGCGCTTCGGCTCTTCGGAAATCCATGTCTACGATATATTTCAGCTTGATGCCAAGACCTGTCCGTTCCAGAAGAAGGGCTTGATCCTGGGTCAAACGAAGGGCTACTGCCCCACCCACGGTTCCACACCCCACAATGGCAACTGATACGTTGGACGACTGTTTCCCCATGTATCCTCCCTACAGTGGGTATCCTATTTCAGTAGGGTAGGTGTGTCAACGGTGAGTTTTTTTTGTTATTCCCCTCGGCTGACCCTTATTCTGCGGTGTCTATTGTCATCTCTATGGCCGCCTTGCCGTGAATGGTGTTATTTACACCCTTCTTTAATCCTACTATACTATCTTTTCGCAATGCGTATCCGATACAATGCCCCGGTCACCCTGAACTTCACCCTTCTGGCCTTTATCGTGCTTCTCTCGGACACCCTGTTCCATACGGGATTCATCGTGAACTTCTTTTCGATTCCCGGAAGGGGAGTGTTCCAATTTTCCAATCCCTTTCATTACGTACGGTTATTTACCCATGTGGTAGGGCATGTGAACTGGGCGCATTTCCTGGGGAACTTTGCCCTCCTGCTTCTTTTAGGGCCCATTCTGGAAGAAAAGTACGGTTCAGCTACTCTATTTTTCATGATGATGGTGACAGCTTTCGTAACAGGACTCCTGAATGTGTTGTTCCTCCCAACCGGGCTTCTAGGGGCAAGTGGAATTGTGTTTATGATGATCATTCTGGTAAGTTTTACCAATATCCGGCAGGGTGAGATCCCCATCACATTCCTGCTGGTGCTTACCATCTATCTCGCGGGAGAGGTGATCCGGTCTTTCCAGAATAACAGTATTTCGGAGTTTGCCCATATCGTGGGAGGTGCCTGTGGGAGTATCTTCGGTTTTGTAAAACCAGCTCGTACCAAATCCACCGGTTCCAGGGGATAAGGAGTTTGTATGTTCGATAAATTGGACGCTCTAGAGGCAAGGTATCGTGAATTGGAAATCATGATCAGTGATCCTGAACTGCCCAGGGACCGTACGAGGTACAAAGAAGCGCTTCAGGAGCATGCTCATCTTTCCAAGATTGTGCAATCTTATGTAGAGTATAAAAAGATGCGGCATCGGATGGAAGAAACCGAAACTCTTCTGGAACAGGAGAAGGATCCTGAGCTGCGGAATCTGGCGAAAGAGGAGCTGGAACAGATTCGTTTTCGACTGTCCGAGCAGGAGAAAGAATTGAAGGAACTATTGGTTCCCCGCGATCCCCGGGACGACAAGAACGTGATCATGGAGATTCGCGCTGGTACCGGGGGGGAGGAAGCTGCCCTTTTTGCGGCAGATCTTTTTCGCATGTATACCCGGTACGCGGAAACAAAGGGGTGGAAGGTAGAACTGATGGATGCCAATGAAACGGAGTTGGGAGGCTTCAAGGAAATTATCTTTTCCGTTGCCGGGTCGGGGGTCTACGGGGATTTGCGGTATGAAAGTGGTGTGCATCGAGTGCAGCGAGTACCTGTGACAGAAGCAGGGGGCCGGATCCACACCTCGGCCGTAACTGTGGCGGTTCTTCCGGAAGCAGAAGAGACAGAGGTGGAGATTCGACCGGAGGATATCAGGATCGATGTGTTCCGTGCTTCGGGAGCAGGGGGACAACACGTGAACAAAACTGAGTCCGCTGTACGAATCACTCACCTGCCCTCAGGGATTGTGGTGACCTGTCAGGATGAAAAATCGCAGCATAAAAACAAAGCACGTGCCTTACGGGTGTTGCGGGCGCGTCTCTACGAGATAGAAGAGCAAAAGAGGCTACAGGAGGAATCGGCCATCCGGCGCAGTATGGTTGGATCGGGCGACCGGTCAGAACGAATCCGGACCTACAACTTTCCTCAGAACCGGATCACCGATCATCGGATCAACCTCACTCTCTATAAGCTCGATTCGGTGCTGGAAGGAGATCTGGGTGAGATCATCGAAGCACTGAAACTCTCTGAACGGGAGGAAGCATACAAGACCCAGTTGCAATGACCATCCGTCAAGCCTTGCTCAATGCCCGGGACCTGTTCCGTCACCAGGGGTTGGAAACCCCCTTTCTCGATGCGGTGGTTCTCCTTTCCGCCTGCACAGGGATGGATAAGACGAAGATCCTATCTTCTTACGACGAGGAACTCTCCAGGGAAGCGGAAGATTGCTTCCATGAAGCGGTACATCGGAGGCTTTCCGGGCTTCCTGTTTCGTATATTCTCCGGCGGAAGGAGTTTTTCGGTCTATCTTTTTACGTGGACGAACGAGTTCTGGTTCCGCGGCCTGAAACGGAAATCCTGGTAGAAGAAGCCTTGCGGATCCTGAAGGAGGACCCTTCTATACGACGAATTCATGATGTCTGTACAGGATCAGGCTGTATCCCTATTAGCCTGGCCGCTCATCTACCGAAAGCAATTCCGGCCAGGGAGGTGGAGATCTCTGCATCCGATCTATCGGAAGACTCTCTTGAAGTGTTTCGGATCAACTGTTTCCGTATCCTCGGTTATGCCCTTCCCCACACGGTGAGTAATTTGCTTACGAGTGTAGAGGGCCCCTTTGATATGATTACGGCAAATCCTCCCTACATCGAGACCTCAGAGGTAAATCGTATGGCGGCTTCCGGGTGGCCTGAACCGAGGCTTGCCCTCGATGGAGGGGAGGATGGAATGAGGTTGATCGAACCACTGATCGAGCAGGCTCTGGAAAGGTTAAGTGAAAATGGTTATCTTTTACTGGAGGGAGCCGATTCCCAGGCAGAAGCCATCCAGCAGAGGTTATACTCCCAGGGATACAAGTCTGTAAAGGTCCTCCATGATCTATCGGGTCGAAAGCGGGTGGTAGTGGGACGCAAAGGATAGAAGTATGCACCGTATGGTTGCACGGGTGGAACAGTTCGAACAGAAGTTGACGTTCTACTCCGATGAAGAAAAACAAAAAATTCTGGAGGCAGCCCGGTGGGCGATGGAACTCCACAAGGACCAGCTCAGGGCCAGCGGGGAGCCTTTTTTTATCCATCCGCTACAGGTGGCAGAGATTCTTGTAGATCTTCGAATGGACAGTGAGTCGGTGATTGCTGCCCTCTTGCACGATGTACTGGAGGATACCGATGTGCGGAGGGAAGAGTTGAGACAACGGTTCGGAAAGGAAGTGGAGCAACTGGTGAACGGGGTCACCAAGATTTCCGTCTTGCGGGCAAAGAGCAAATCCATCCAGCAAGCGGAAACCATTCGAAAGATGCTGTTCGCGATGGTGAAGGACATACGGGTAATCCTGATCAAGCTGGCTGATAAACTCCACAATATGCGTACCCTTGAATACCTTCCGGAAACCAAACGGAAAGAGATTGCCGAAGAGTGCCTCGATATCTATGCTCCCCTCGCGTCCCGCCTGGGAATTGGATGGATCAAGATTGAATTGGAGGATCTGTCCCTCAAACATCTACACCGGGATATTTACGATCAAATCAAGGCCTTTGTAGCGGCTAAGAAAGAGCAGCGGGGAGAGTACCTAGCCAAGATGCAAGATCGGATTCTAGAGGTAGCGAAAGCCGAAGGAATCCCTGTGCAGGTGGAAAGTCGGGCAAAGCACTTCTACTCTATCTTCACGAAAATGAAAAAGCGGGGAAAACAGCTGGAAGAGATCTACGACCTTCTTGGGATACGAGTCCTTTGTGAGACCCAAAACGATTGTTACGTCCTATTGGGCATTATACACAGATTATGGAAACCGATCGAAGGACGGTTCAAGGATTACATTGCCATGCCAAAGGCAAACAAGTATCAGAGCCTTCACACCACTGTTATGGGAGATGGGGGGAAGCTGATCGAAATCCAGATCCGTACCGCGGATATGCACCAGACAGCAGAACACGGGATCGCTGCCCACTGGCTCTACAAGCGGGGTACCAGCTCAGAAGTGGTACGGCCTGAGGATCTTCCCATCATTAACCGGCTGAAGAGCTGGAACGGCATCCGGATTTCTTCCGGAGAGTTCCTTAACGAGATCAAGGGAGAAATTCTGAAGGACTCGATCTACGTTTTTACTCCCAAAGGGGACGTAATCGAACTGCCCAAAGGGGCTACACCGATCGACTTTGCGTACCACATCCATACCGACATCGGTGACCATATTTACGCGGCAAAGGCCGATGGGGTGATCATTCCCCTCAAAGCAGAACTGAAGAATACCCAGGTTGTAGAGATCCTTACCAGTCCCCAGGCACATCCCCATCTAGCGTGGTTACGGTATGTGAAAACCGCACGGGCTAGATCCAAGATCCGCACCTGGCTCAAGAAGAACGACGCCAGCCTGATCATCGATCGAAACATCGTAGCCAAGAAAAAGCCTGAAATGCCGGCTCATCCTCAACCGCGGCAGAAATCCGAAAAACCCAGGGAGGAGATAGACCGGAGGGAGGATGTAAAGAAGATCGGGGTGCGGATCGGAGCGGATCGGAACATGCTGATCAATCTGGCAGGATGCTGTAATCCGGTTACCGGAGACGATATTGTGGGCTACGTTTCACGGGGGCGTGGGATCATCGTCCACAAACGGGACTGCCCGAACCTGAAGTTCATTCCAGATTTCCAGGAGCGGGCCATCGAGGTAGAGTGGGAAACGGTATCGCCCAGGGCAACCCGACAGTTCCAGGTTACTGCCCGGAGGACGCTGGATCTGTTCTCTGAAATCGAAGGCGCGGTGCGCAAGTTCAAGGGGCATTTGATAGCCGGTCGGGTGGACGAAGACGGGCCTGATCGACTGATCGCTCACTTTACCATGGAATTGGACCGGAAGGAAGACTTTGGCAAGGTAATCAAGAGTATCCGAACGATCCCTTCCATCCTCACCATTCAGGATATGCCTATCGAACCCCGTTCGGACGATACCGATTGATTCCCCCATTGTATAATAATAGATCCCCTGAAATCTGACAGATTCGATAATATTGTTTGACATCTATCGGTCTCTTTTCTATATTTTAGGGCAGGAGGACACAATGGCAACTATTACATTGAAAGGAAACCCGATCCATACCTGCGGACAACTTCCGAAGGTGGGGACAAAGGCCCCCGATTTTGTGCTGGTGAAAGCAGATCTCTCCGATGTTTCTTTGTCAAATTTCAAGGGCAAGAAGAAAATCCTCAATATTGTACCCAGTTTGGATACAGGGGTATGCGCTGCCTCAGCCAGGCGGTTCAACGATGAGGTGAAAAAATTGAAGGATGTGGTGGTTCTCACTATCAGCATGGATCTCCCCTTTGCCCAGGATCGATTCTGTAAAGCGGAGCATATCGAGAATGTGATCACCCTATCGGACATGCGAAAGAAAGATTTTGGCAAACTCTATGGAGTAGAGATCGTAGACGGCCCCCTCGCCGGATTGTTCAGTCGAGCGATCGTAGTATTGGACGAAAACGATACAGTAGTGTACACCCAGCAGGTTCCAGAGATTGCACAGGAACCCGATTATGAAAAAGCTCTGGCTGCTGTAAAGTAACGGCATTCTTCATCAAAGGGTGAACCTTCACATAGTAAAGGGAACCTATCACTTACGTGCACGGCTCTGGTCGCTGTGCTTCATATGATCGACTTTAACCAGCGCAGCGGGGGTCCGCGCCTACGAGTATGCCCGGCAAAGGGGGTTCCCGGGGCCCTCTTGAATGATCGCTGTATCCAGAGGGACTATATCGACTGAAGGAATAAGGGGCCCGGGTGGAAGGAAACGTCTCCTGGATAAAATACTCGATTGAGTGGTTCCTCTGTTTCCGATACAATGCTTCCCATGGAAAGCATTGGAATCATTGGTTTTGGGAACATGGGGGAAGCCTTTGCTGCAGGCTTAAAAGATAAATTCCCTCAAACAGCGTTTGCAGTAGTAGAGAAGCTTCCCTCCCGTGTAACTATTGCAAAAGATCGTTACAATGCTCTCGATTTCACGGGAGACTGGGAAAAATTCTTTTCCCATGCACGGGTAGTGATTCTGGCAGTAAAGCCGCAGGATGCCGAGTCTCTTCTTCGGGAGATTTCCAACTATTCAGAAGGGAAACGGTTCGTCTCCATTATGGCAGGAAAACAGATATCCTTCCTGCAAAAGTATCTCCATACTCCCTACCTTTCCCGGTTCATGCCTAACCTTGCAGCCATGTACGGGAAAGCAGCCATAGGGGTAGCCTTCCTGGAAGGAGCGGCTATCCCTTCGTCTGAGATGGAAGTTTTCAGAAGCGAATGCCTGCAAATTGCCGGAGCAGTGGGCAAGCCGATTCAGATCCCGGAGCGTTTGATGCCCATGATGACAGGGCTTTCAGGGTCGGGAATTGCTTTTGTGTTCCAATTCATCCATTCCATGGCACTGGGAGGGGTAAAAACAGGGTTAGGGTATTCGGCCGCGCTGGAAACGGCCGTACAGGTTGTGGAAGGAGCTATCGAGGTGCTTCAAAGATCTGGAGAATCTCCTTCCACATGGATTACCCGTGTAGCCTCACCGGGGGGAACAACTATCGAAGGATTGCAAGTGTTGGAGGAGTCGGCCTTCACGGCGGCTGTTATGCAGGCAGTGGAAGCAGCGAGTAGAAGAGCCGAGGAATTGGAAGGAGTATAACACACATGGTGGATCTGAAGTTTCTCAAAGAAAACCTGGAAGCGGTAAAGGAGAACATTCGAAACCGCCACATGAAGGCCGATGCCGATTTGGTGGTGCGGCTGTACGATGAACGGAACGCCCTCATCGCTCAGGTAGACTCCTTTAGAGCTCGTCGGAACGAGAATGCCCGGAGAATGAAAGGGAAGCTTAGTTCGGAAGAGCGGGCCGCCTTGATCGAAGAAGGGAAAGAATTGAAGGCCAGGATTGCGGAGCTGGAAGAAAAGCTGGCGGAAAAGGAAAAGGAACTTTTCAGGGAGGCAGCAAAGATCCCCAACATGGCCCACCCGGATGCTCCTGTAGGCAAGGAAGACAAGGACAATCTCGAGATTCGTCGGGTGGGCACTATCCCACGGTTCGATTTCAAGCCAAGGGATCATGTGGAGCTGGGAGAGTTACTCGATATCATCGATTTCGATACTGCCACACGGGTAGCAGGAACGAAGTTCTACTATCTGAAGAATGAAGCTGTATTCCTCGAACTGAGCCTGGTGCGGTATGCTTTCGATATTCTGACGAAGCATGGGTTCGAGCCTTTCATCACACCGGATATTGCCAGAGAGGAGATCGTGGAAGGGATCGGATTCAATCCTCGAGGTCCGGAGAGTAACATCTATACCATAGAAGGAACTGACACATGCCTCGTGGGAACAGCCGAGATCACCCTTGGGGGATACTACGCGGATACGGTACTGGATGCCTCCCGGTTGCCTATCCGTATGGCCGGTCTTTCCCACTGTTTCCGGAGGGAGGCAGGGGCAGCAGGGCAGTTCTCTAAAGGGTTGTATCGGGTGCATCAGTTCACCAAGGTAGAAATGTTCGTCTACTGTAAACCCGAAGAGTCGGATAGCTGGCACCAGCGGTTATTGGCCATAGAAGAAGAGATTTTCTCTGGCCTGGATATCCCTTACCGGGTGGTAGACACCTGTACAGGAGACCTCGGGGCTCCTGCTTACCGCAAGTTCGACCTGGAAGCGTGGATGCCTGGTCGGGGGGATGGGGGAGAATGGGGCGAGGTAACGAGCACCTCCAACTGTACCGATTACCAGGCCCGCCGGTTGGGGATTCGATACAAGGAAGAGGGGAAGAATCGGTTCGTCCACATGCTGAACGGCACGGCTATTGCGGTATCCCGAGGAATCATCGCGATTTTAGAGAATTTCCAGGAAGCGGATGGTTCGGTCCGGATTCCCGAACGGCTCGTTCCCTACACAGGGTTCGATCGTATCCGACCGAAGGGGTGATTTCCCCGAAGGGGTTAAGTAGTAATAGTATGCAGAAGCCTATTATTCTGGCAGAAATTGGGTCCTCTCACGGCGGCGATCTGGGAAAGGCAAAGGAACTGATTGCGGCTGCTTCAGAAGCTGGGGCTGACGGGGCGAAGTTTCAGCTGGTGTATGCGGAAGAAATCCTCCATCCCAGGAGCGGTTTTGTGGATCTGCCGGGCGGGCGGATTCCCCTTTTCGAACGATTCAAAGCACTGGAACGGCCGGTGGGGTTCTATGCAGCCCTGAAGGAAGAAACTGAAGCAAAAGGTATGTGGTTTGTCTGTTCTCCCTTCGGGATCCGCAGTAGCAGGATCCTTCATCAGATCGGAACAAAGGTATTCAAGATCGCCTCACCCGAACTGAATCATTATCCTCTTCTGGAAGAAGTGGTTCAGTATCATGTTCCTATCCTGGTTTCTACAGGCGTATCCACCCTCGGGGACATAGAGCAAGCCCTTTCGGTACTTCGAACCAGTATGATCGAAAAGGATAAAGAGAACCCTTCGCAACTGCCTTTCCCACCCCTTACTCTCCTGCACTGCATCACCGCCTATCCTGCTCCGGAGGAAGAGTACAACCTTTCCATCCTGCCGAACCTCAGGGGCATTTTCGGCCTTCCGGTTGGGGTTTCTGATCACAGCAGGGATCCTGTGCTGGTCCCTGTGCTGGCTGTCCTGGAAGGGGCCCGGGTGATCGAGAAGCATTTTACCCTGGATCATCAGGGTGCTGGCCTGGATGATCCTATTGCTCTGGATGCGAGGGAGTTCCAAACGATGGTGATGGAGGTGCGCAGAGCCTTCCTCGAAGTAAAGGCAGGGAGAAGATCCCATGTGGTGGAGGCGTTGGAGGCAAGATACGGGAAAGAAAAAGTGTGGAAGGTTCTGGGTGATGGAGTGAAGCGCCTCGCCTCCTCGGAGATTGGTAACTATCGAACTACCAACCGATCGATCCACGCTCTACGGGACCTGCGGAAAGGAGAAGTGCTTACAGAGGATAACTGTGCTCTCCTTCGGACAGAAAAGAACCTGAAGCCAGGATTGAGTCCTGAATTCTTAAGGGTAGTACTGGGCAAGCGTCTGGTGCGGGATGTAGAATCAGGTGAAGGGATTCAGTGGGAGGATTTACTCGCGTAAAGGAATGCATCCCATACGTAAGGCGCGGCGGCTCCTGCACCATTGTAAATTGAACAGCTTTCAAGAGGATTGTAATAAACTGGATTAAGTGATAATATTAGGCTGGCCTAATAAAAGATTGAACCCCTAATCAAAGGAGCTCCTTATGAAAGAAAAGAGTTTATTAGGATACGATTATACGGTAGCGATCGTGGGTAACCCCAATAGCGGGAAGACCACCCTGTTCAACTTGTTGACTGGAGCCAATCAGAGGGTGGGGAACTGGCCGGGCGTGACAGTGGAGAAGAAAGAAGGCACCTTTCAATGCGGGGACAAGGTTGTAAATCTTGTGGATCTTCCCGGTATCTATTCTGTTTCTGCCACATCGGAGGACGAACGGGTTGCGAGGGACTACCTCCTATCCGGGGAAGCAGACCTTGTCATCGATATCGTAGATGCGTCGAATCTCGAGCGGAACCTGTACCTGACGATACAGCTTATCGAAATGGGGCTACCCGTATTCCTCGTGTTGAACATGATGGATATTGCCGAAGAATCGGGGGTTCGGATCGAGCTGGATCACCTATCGAAACATCTTCAGCTTCCCATCGTTGGGGTGAATGGTACGGATCCGCGGTCCAGGGATGTGATCCTTCAGAAAGTACGAACCCTGCTGGAAGCCTCCCCCCGGTCTTCCTTTCAGGTTTCATACGGGAACGAACTGGAGGATGCGATTACAAAATTACAGCCAGCGCTGGTGCCTCTGGCAGAGAAACTCCACATTACCCCTCGATATACTTCGGTAAAATTGATCGAAGGGGATCCCTATCTGGAATCCCTTGCAATTAAAGAGGGACTTTTGGAACTGAAAACCCTCAAAAAGGAGAAAGAACGAATCCGCCATATCTTGAAAGATGAGCCCGATACCGCGATTGCCGATGCCCGGTATGGAGCGATCCATGGAATCGTGAAGGATGTAACTCGAAAGGTACGACAAAAGGTAAATCTTTCGGAAAAGATCGACCGGATCGCCCTCCACAAGGTGTTTGGAATTCCTCTGTTCCTTTTTGCCATGTACCTGGTCTTTCTCGTCACGATGAAAGTAGGGGGAGCCTTCATCGATTTTTTCGATATTTTATTCGGTACGATCTTCGTGGACGGAGGGATGGCGCTGCTAGGATACATAGGGGCTCCTGAGTGGGTGATGGCTATTCTTGCAGGAGGTCTGGGTACCGGGATCCAGACAGTGGCCACCTTCATTCCGGTAATCTTTACCTTGTTCTTTGCCCTTTCGATCCTGGAAGACTCAGGATACATGGCGCGGGCTGCATTCGTGATGGATCGATTCATGAAATCCATCGGTCTTCCTGGGAAGGCTTTTGTGCCTCTGCTGGTAGGGTTCGGCTGCACAGTGCCTGCCATTCTGAGCACCCGGACACTGGACAATCGGCGGGATCGGTTGATGACCATCTTCATGAGTCCCTTCATGTCCTGCGGTGCCCGGTTACCCGTGTATGCCCTCTTCGCTGCAGCCTTTTTTTACACATCTGCAGGCATGATAGTATTTGCCCTGTACCTGGTGGGAATCCTCTATGCCATCCTCACCGGTCTTTTATTGAAGGCAACCGTGTTCCATGGGGAACCCGCCCATTTCATCATGGAGCTTCCCCCTTACCATAGGCCCCGGCTACGGCATATCCTGATTCATACCTGGTTACGATTGAAGATCTTTCTCTTTAGGGCAGGGAAAGTGATCCTTGGGATGGTGCTGGTTCTCGGATTGCTGAACTCAATAGGGGTTGAGGAAGGTAGAATCGGGTTTGGGTTCGAGAACACGGATCAATCTCTCCTGGCCTTAATTGGGAAAAAGATCACTCCTATTTTCGAACCCATGGGGATCGAGCAAAAGAACTGGCCTGCAACAGTGGGATTGTTCACCGGAATTCTGGCAAAGGAATCGGTGGTTGGCACCCTGAACAGTCTCTATGGGCAGACCCAAACAGTTAAAGAAGGGGAGGAACAGGAGTTTGATCTTTGGGCAGGGATAGGTGAGGCTTTTGCATCCATTCCCACAAACCTGGCTGCTATCGGAAAAGAGTTCCTGGATCCCATTGGGTGGAAAACCGTTGAAGCGGCAAGGGATTCTGCTGCCGGACGTGATTCTACTACAGGGGATTCTGCTAATGGAGCACAAATAGAAAGAGCCGATGTATTCGAGCGGCTTCGGAGTTCCTTCTCTCCCACAGGAGCTTTCGCCTATCTTTTGTTCGTCCTTCTGTATTTCCCCTGCGTGGCAGCGCAGGGAGCAGCGATTCGTGAACTGGGAAAGCGTGCAGGGATCGCCCTGGCAAGCTATATGACCATACTTGCCTGGGCAACGGCTGTGTTGTACTATCAAGTTCTGGAAGGGGGAAGGTTGGGCTGGATGGGACTATCTATCGGGATCTTCTTCCTCATTTGGTTCATATTTGCCCGTTTTGGGAAAAAGCTTCTTTCACTGGAAGGGTAGGAATCCCAATCCGGCCTGAAAAATCGCAAGAAAGGGCTGGATAAGCCCTGCTTTCTATTGGGTAGCAAGACCCCGTTTACTGGAGGTGGCGGATGGTTTCCTATGAGCAGCTGGAAGCATTGAAACAGTTCGATGGCCCCACCATCTGTAATGCCATCGAATTTTTTTCCCTAAGGCCGAGGACAGCAGGATTTCTGAAACCAGAAATCCGGAAGATCTTTCCTTCCCATACACGGGTAGTGGGGTATGCCTGTACTGCCAAAATTTCCGCCCTACATCCTCCCACTATGGAACAGAAACGGCTGCAAGAGACCTACTATAAGGCAGTGTGGGAGACTCCCAAACCAACAATTACGCTTATTCAGGATATCGATCCGGAACCGATCGGATCATTCTGGGGGGAAGTGCAGGCTACGGTACATCGGTATCTCGGGTGTACAGCTGTAGTCACCTCCGGAGGTGTTCGGGATCTGGACGAGGTGTTCCCTACTGGATTCGAATATTTCGCCCGTTGTGTCCTTGTGTCCCATGCGTACGTGCACCTGGAAGCTGTACAGTGCCCCGTGCATGTAGGGGGCATCACAGTGGAACCGGGAGCACTGGTATTCGCCGATAAGCACGGGGTAGTGCTGATCCCGGAGGAAACGGTTCCCTACCTTCCCGAAGCTTGCAGGGCCGCGCAGGAAGCAGAGTTCCCGGTGATCCACAATTGCCGAAAGGCAATCGAGTCGGTTGGAGTTCCAGCTTTTGCGAGTGGAACCGAACGCCTGGATTCTTTAATGGAATGGAGAAGAGAGATGGCGAATCTACGTGAAGAAGCCACAAAGAAGTTTACCTCTCTCCTCCGGAAGAATCAGTGACCATACTTTACTTGGCCTTCAATTTCTCCTTATATTTCGCAATTTGATCTTTCTGTTTTGCAAGAAGGCTTCTTCCTTCCTCTTTACCCAAATAAAAAGGAACCTGATCGTATGCCTTTGCAATGTCTTGAGCATACTCCTGATTGGTTGTGGCTATTTTTTTGACAGCAGTACTGAGCTTTTCAACAATCGGAGTTGGTGTACCCTTGGGAAACGCAAAGAAATAGTAGATTTCCAGGGCAACATCGTACCCTTGCTCTTTACAGGTGGGGATTTCCGGAAAACGGGGGTGCCGTTTTTCGTTAGTAGACCCAAGGGCTCTGAAGTCTCCGCTCTGAAGGAAGGGTTTGGTGGGGCCATAGGGGTTGGGGACAACGTCGATTTGTCCTCCTTTCAGGGCTGCATTCCGAGCCGTGGAACTACCCGCATCTACCACATTGA
>CALKLC010000183.1 GCA_937991975.1 uncultured Spirochaetales bacterium
ATATCCGGCAAAACCTCATGAGGGGCGTCTCTCACTTCTCCCTTGCTGAAACAAAAGAGGCCCTCCTCTACTACAGAACCCGGACCCGGAAACGCCCTACCCTTTCTATAGTTCTGATGGAGAGAATCAACGATACCCTGGAGGATGCCCGGCTTCTTGTGGAGTATGCAAGAGATCTGAATCCTCTGGTGAACCTCATCCCTTACAACCCTGTTCCTGGCCTCCCCTACCGTTCTGCAGGGAGTGAAGTTATCCAGATGTACTACCGAATTCTAACAGAGGCAAAGATCCCGACGGTGCAGCGGTTCCCCCGCGGGAGAGGGGTGTGTGGCGCCTGCGGACAATTAGGGATGCTGGCAACTACTCCCGAATCAGTATCGCCCGGATCCTCCGCACTCCTGCCGAGGAGGACTGTTCTTTCTGAATGACGAACTTGCCCAGTTTGCCTGTACGGTCTACATGGGGACCTCCGCATACTTCCTTTGAGAAGTTTCCCACACTGTAAACCTTCACTGTGTCCTCGTACTTGTCGTTGAAGAAGGCCAGCGCTCCCCGCTTCCGAGCTTCCTCTAAACTCATCATTTCCATCTTCACGGGAAGATCGGCCTGTATCTGTTGGTTTACAATATCCTCTACCCGTTTGATCTGTTCAGGGGTTAGGGGGGAAGGGTGGGTAAAATCGAACCGGAGGCGCTCAGCGGTAATGTTACTTCCCATCTGGCGCACATGATCACCCAAAACCATCCGTAAGGCCTGGTGTAACAAGTGAGTAGCAGTATGGAGGGCAGTAGTCATTTCTGAATTATCAGCCAGCCCGCCCTTGAAGACCTTTTCCGAACCCTGCTTGGAAAGCTCCTGATGTCTTGCAAAGGCCTCTTCGAACCCCTTGCGGTCCACGGTCAGGCCATGCTCCCGTGCCAGCTCTTCGGTAATCTCGATGGGGAACCCATACGTATCGTACAACCGGAACGCGATCCGGCCCGGGATCCACTTCCGCGGATCTTTCTGTAGATTCGGTAGAAGTTTTTCGAACTCATGCTCTCCCTTCTTGAGGGTTTCCAGGAACCGTTTTTCCTCTTTGGTTAGTTCTTCTAGAACCGTTTCCCCTGCTGCCTGAAGGGATGGATAGTAAGGGCTGTACATTTCCATCACTACCCGGGCAGGAACTGCGAGAAAGGCATCCTCTCTACCCAGTTTCCTTCCATGCCGGCTGGCCCTGCGGATGAGTCGCCTTAAGATGTATCCCTGTCCCACATTGGAAGGGCGAACACTCCGCTCATCCCCCAGAATGAAGGTGGCTGCCCGCACATGGTCGGCAATGATCCGGATAGATCGATCCGTGTCTTCGGAAACTCCGTACCTGCTTCCTGTCACTTCCTCTATTGCCCGGATTACCGGTTGAAACACCTCCGTATCGTATACCGACTTTTTCCCCTGCAGGATGGCAACGGTACGTTCGATCCCCATTCCCGTGTCCACACATCTGCGGCTGAGTTTCTCGTATGTGCCATCAGCCTTTTTGTTGTATTCCATGAACACGTCGTTCCAGATCTCGAAGTACTTTCCGCATGAACATCCAGGTCTACAGGAAGGTGAACAGGGAGGTTTGCCCGTATCGATGAACATTTCCGTATCCGGTCCGCAGGGCCCTGAAGTACCCGCAGGCCCCCACCAGTTATCCTCCCGTGGTAGATAGTAGATTCGGGTCTCCGGTATACCCAGTGTTTTCCACACAGAAGCGGACACGTCATCCCGTGGAACTTCCGCATCCCCCTCGAATACTGTTACCGATAGTTTTTCCGGAGGGATTCCCAACCATTGGGAAGAGGTGAGAAACTCGTAACTCATCCGGATAGCTTCTTCCTTGAAATAGTCTCCCAGAGACCAGTTTCCCAGCATTTCGAAGAAGGTGAGATGACTGGAATCCCCCACGGCATCGATGTCACCTGTGCGAATACATTTCTGATAGTTCACCAATCGGGTCCCTGCCGGGTGGGGTTCTCCCAGGATATAGGGAACCAGGGGATGCATTCCCGCAGTAGTGAACAGTACCGTAGGATCGTTTTCGGGAACGAGGGATTTTCCTGCTATCTGCTTATGCCCCTTGGAAATAAAAAAATCTATATACTTTTGTCGCAGTTCGTTCGCTGTCATAGTTCGGGATACTACGGACTCAGGGCATACCTGTCAATAGAGGCGTTCCCATCGAGGATCAGTATACGATTTCACCTTTACGGTGGATCACGATTTCTCCTTCTTTCTCCATCCGTTTCAGTGTATCCAGGAACTCCTTCGTGGCTTGATCTACATCCTTCCTTGGTACGGGTCCCAGGTATCGGTACTCCTCCGATACCAGAATCCGACGCCGCTCCGATAGGTTCGAGAGAATCCGTACCCGGATCGATTCCGACTTGCCTTTCAGGAGGAGAGCGATATCCTTCTCGGAAAGAGACCGTAGTACTTTCTGTAGATCCCGATCTTCTATGTCCTCCAGCACATCGATGGTGAAGAGCCTGTCTTTCAGATCCTCTGCCAGGCGAGGAGCGTCCTCCTCCAACTTTTCCAGGATCTTCTGTTCCTGGGAAACATCCATGTACTTCAGTATATCTGCCAGTACTGTCTTCCCATCGATTTCTACCTCCGGCGCAGGGCCCGATTGCTTTCGAACCTTTTCTCTAAGAGCCTCTTCCATCCTCAGGAGCACTTCTCTCGATACCTTTTCCTTTCGGGCTATCCGCTGGATCAATTGGGTTCGAAACTCGGGTTCGAACAATTCGATCAATCGGGACGCCTGTTCCGGTTGGAGGAATGGAACCAGGACTGCAACCACTGCCGGAGTTTCCGTTCTTAAGAGATAGAACAGTTGTGAGGGATCCATGTCCTTCAGGAAAGAGAACAGCTTCTGCTCCTCAAGGGGGACACTCCGATTGAGGATGGATCTTCCCAATTCTTCACCAAAAGCGCGGATAAGCATGGTACGGGCTGTTTCTAAGCCTCCTTTTGGATGGGGTACCTGCTTCTTGAAATAGTGGAACTCCTCGAGGAGTTGTTGTGCTTCCAGTGGATCTATCCGTTTGATTAGGGCGATCTCCTGCGTGATCTTTTCCACTTCCCCCTCATTGAAATGCCGCAGTACTTTACTGGCTTCATCTTTTCCTATAAGGAGGAGAAACTTGGCAACTTTTCGAAAGGGGTTTGCTTCCTTTCCTGCGATCTTCAAGAGACCTTCTGCCGGGTCCCTGTTCTTTTTTTCTGGCCCAACAGTTTTTCCGGAAGCCTGATCCAGACTTTCCGCTGCTAGAGGGGTATCCTTCCCTCGTAGACTCCTCTGTCCGGTTGAGGACATTTGGCCCATCACCTTTTTATACACATCGATCTGATGTTTCCTGGGGTTCATACACCCATAGTACTTCCGTTGCATCTCTCCGTCAACGAACAGAATGATCGAGCAAGTCGGTGGATATTGACATTTTCCATAAAACTCCCTATATATTTATTCGAAGTTGCCGCTGTAGCTCAGTCGGTAGAGCAACGGACTGAAAATCCGTGTGTCATCAGTTCGATTCTGATCGGCGGCAACGACCGGTAGGCTTTGGCAAGGGGAACCTTGACCAAAGCCTTTTTTTCATCCTGGTATTCCTGTTATGCTGGATTTATTTAGGTATTTACATGCATGTTCTGCCACGGAGTACTTCCCAGAACGCAACTAAAAAGGAAGGTCCCCTATGAGTGAACCCGCCTCCAGGAAACAGTACGGCCCGGATCGGGGTGATCCTGTCCACCCCCCTACAGAAGGATCGGTTCGATGGACACCCCTTACTAAAACGCTCGTTCGTTCCCGAGCCGATACTCTCGATCCCACCCGCCTGGTAGACAAGCCCCTTCCTATCCGGGTGCTTCAGTTTGGAGAGGGGGGGTTTCTCCGGGGTTTTGCCGATTGGATGATCCAAAGGATGAACGCAGAGGGGATCTTCAACGGGAAAGTGGTGATCATTCAGCCCATTCCCATAGGGACGATAGAACTCCTGAACAAACAGGAAGGTCTCTATACCCTTATAAGGCGAGGGATAGAACAGGGAAAACAGGTGGAAGAAGTGGAACTGATCACTTCGGTCAGCCATGGCATCGACCCGTATTCCGATTATCAGGCCTTTCTCGATTGTGCTTCTCTGCCCGACCTGCGCTTCATCATCTCCAATACTACGGAAGCTGGGATCGTTTACGACGAAGGGGACAGGTTCGATGCCACTCCACCCCGGAGTTTCCCGGGAAAACTGACACGATTCCTATGGGAACGGTATCACCGTATGGAAGGAGCCCAGGACCGGGGATTCATTATCCTCCCCTGCGAGCTGATCGATCGAAACGGAGACACCCTCAAGCGAATCGTACGAACCCTGGCAGAACAATGGACAAAGGACTCCAGGTTCCTCCAATGGATCGAAGAGGCCAACACCTTTTGCAACACTCTGGTGGATGGAATCATGACAGGGTATCCCAAAGACGAAATCGAGACCCTCCAGAAGAAACTGGGGTACAGGGACGATCTTCTGGATACTGGAGAACTCTATCGGTTGTGGGTGATCGAAGGCCCAGACTCCCTTCGTGAAGAGTTCCCTCTAGATCGGGTGGGGATCAATGTGGTCTGGACGAAAGACATGACCCCCTACAGAACCCGAAAGGTACGCATCCTCAATGGCATCCATACGATGACTGCACCCGTTGCTCTTGCCTGCGGGATAGAAACTGTTGGGGAAGCATTACTGGATCCGGTATGTTCCCGTTTCATCCGCAAAACCCTCTATGAGGAAATCCTTCCAGTTCTGAATTTGCCCGGACCAGAGCTCGAGGCATATGCCGAATCTGTTCTGGAACGGTTTTCCAATCCTTTCATCCGTCATCAGTGGGCCAGTATTGCTTTGAACTCATGCGCAAAGTTCCGCGCCCGGGTACTTCCCACGATCCTGGAGTATGGGGAAAAATTCGGTCATTCCCCCCTGGGTTTAAGTTTTTCCTTCGCGGCTCTTCTTGCCTACTACCGGGGAACGATAGATCCCTCCAAAGCCCAAACGATAAAGGACGACGCAGAAGTTCTCGAATTCTTCCGCTCAATCTGGTCCAGGGTAGCTGTACCCGAAGGGGTCTGGGAAGGCCCTTCGTCGGCCCCGCTGACCAATCAAGAATCCTCCATGGACATACACACCATCGTACAGATGGCCTTGTCCCAAACCTCCCTCTGGGGCCTGGATCTCTCCTCTTCCTCCCTCACGGAAGAGGTTTCTACGCACCTTGCCAGTATTACACAGAAGGGGATGTACCCTGCCCTGAAGCAAATCTTGCAATAAGATTAGAGGTGCAGTAATCTATAGGGGACATTTTCAGAAACTTGCTTCTCTGGAAGGAGGCCTTGTGTTTCAAAAACAAATCATCATGCGGAGGGTACTGTACGCACTCCTCCCCTTGTTTCTTTTTTCTATATACCTTTACGGATATAGACCTGTCGCTGTACTTCTTGTTTCCCTACTCTGTGGGATTGCCATCGAATACCTGGTGGAAAAAGGTCGAAATAAAAAAGTCAGCGAAGCGGTCCTGGTAACATGCACCATCTATGCCCTTTCTCTTCCCCCTAAAACCCCCCTCTGGGTTGTCGCAGTGGGAATCATCTTCGCTGTATTCATGGGGAAAGAGGTGTACGGGGGGTTCGGTAGAAACATCTTCAACCCAGCCATTACGGGAAGGCTGTTTATTTACATCACTTTCCCTAACATCCTGTCAGCCTCCTGGATGGTACCGGGTGCCTTCGGAGCCCACGCGGATGCAGTAAGCGCCGCTACCCCTCTGGGTATACTCCGGGCAGGGAACACTTCTGCTCTCAACCTGCTGGATTTGTTTCTAGGGTTCAAAGGAGGGTCCATCGGCGAAGGATCCATTCTCCTCATTCTTTTAGGAGCTACTTACCTGTTGATCACGAAAACAGCCTCTTACCGAACCATGCTGGGTACAGCTATAGGTGCCATCGGAATATCTGCCATTCTGGACTTTTTGGGGGTCAAGGGTGCGTTTCCTGCCCTGTACTCCATGCTTAGTGGGAGCGTCCTGTTCGTGGCAGTTTACATGTCTACCGATCCTGTAAGCGCGCCAAAACGAAATCTTTCCCAATGGATCTATGGGTTTCTGATTGGAACCCTCTCGATCGTTCTGCGGTTGTACTCTGCCTTTCCTGAAGGGACCAGTTTTGCCCTTCTACTCGGCAATACTTTTGCTTCTTTGATCGATGAACTCACCACCCCTAAAACATCTACTCCCGCGGCAAAGGAGGCATCGATATGAAAAAAGATGGAATTCTCTACACCGTAGTATTCAGCTTTGTCATCACTTTTCTGTTTGTGTTCCTGCTGGCTCTTGCCAACGAAGGGACCTCAGAAATTGTGCAAAAAAACCAGGAACTGGCCCGACAGAAGGCGATCCTCTCTGCCATGGCAATCCCGTATAGTACGGATAAGGAAGTGAACGTCCTCTATAAGTCTATCGAAATTCTGGATAAGGAAGGTGTACGACTCTATAAAAGCATGCAGGGGGGAAAAACAATTTACGCAAAGGAGTTCAGTGGAAGCGGACTCTGGGGAACCATCACAGGGATCCTTTCGGTAGATGAACAGGTATCCCAGATCGTGGGGATCCAGATTGTAAACCATAACGAGACCCCTGGATTGGGGGGACGGGTGGCTGAACCCTGGTTCAAAGAACAGTTCCGCGGCCTCAAGGCAAAGAATGGGAAAATCCGCGTGACCTACGGTGCAGAGGCAGGTAGCGGGAAAGCCAATAAGGAGGAAGGGATCGTGGACGGCATCACAGGCGCAAGCCGTACCAGCCAATCGATGGATACGATCCTGAACGGAGAGCTCGTCGTATTGAAGAAGATCTTGGGAGGCACCAAATGACAGCGAAAGATCTAAACAAAATATCCAGGGAAAATCTATGGTTCAACAATCCGATTTTCATACAGATTCTCGGGATCTGTTCGACTCTGGCGGTAACGAACCTACTGACCAACACCCTGATCATGACGTTGGGAGTAACCTTTGTGGCTGCCTTTTCCAACCTGACCATTGCTTTTATGAAGGATTGGATTCCCCGAAAAGTCCGGATGATCGTACAGGTGTTGATCATCTCCTTCTATGTGATCATTGTGGATATACTACTTCGAGCCTTTCTACCAGAAATTTCTAAAAACCTGGGTCCCTACGTAGGATTAATTATTACCAACTGTATCCTGATGGGAAGGGCCGAGGCCTTTGCCCAGAGCAACCCCCCATTTCCTGCTTTCTGGGATGGACTTACTTCTGGGATTGGGTACATGTGGGTATTGATGACCATTGCCTTTGTTCGGGAACTCCTTGGGTTTGGGACCCTCTTCGGCTTCCCGGTTACTCCCTCATGGTTCCCCCAGTGGACCATCATGGTGATGGCTCCCAGTGCCTTTTTCCTGGTGGCAATCCTGCTCTGGATTGCCAAGAATCGTATGACAGGAGGTAAAGCATGAGTCCCCAGATTGCTCCGTTGAGTCTCTTTTTTGCTTCCATTTTCACCAGTAACATACTCCTGGCAAACTTCCTTGGAATGTGTTCATTCATCTCTATATCGAAGGATTATACTTCCTCCAACGGGTTAGGATTGGCTGTTACGGTAGTACTCACCATTACGGGTGTAGTGAACTGGGCTGTTCTCCATTACATCCTCTATCCTCTAGGATTGTACTACCTCAGGTTCATCGTATTCATCATCGTAATTGCTGCCGTTGTTCAGATCCTGGAAATGGTGATCGATCGGCTTTCTCCAGCCCTATACATGACTCTGGGGATTTTCCTCCCTCTCATCACAGTGAACTGTGCTATTCTCGGTGCTGTGTTGTTCATCGAAATCAGGAACTACACCCTTGGCCAATCGGCGATTTTCAGTCTGGGCTCCGGCCTGGGGTGGTGGTTAGCGATTGCTTCCCTCGCTGCCATTCGTAAGAAAGTGGATAAAGCTCCTGTTCCAGCGGGGCTAAAGGGTCCTGGGATCACTCTGATCACCATCGGATTCATGGCCATGGCCTTCATTGGCTTTTCAGGGATGCTGCAGGTTCAATAGGAGGTTCCCATGCTCATTCCAGTATTTCTTGCCTCATCCGCAGTAGGCGCCATAACAGCGATCCTGGCTCTTCTGATTTCCGTCACCGATAAAGTCGTGAATAACTATGGTGAAGTTACAATCGACATCAACCAGGGGAAACGGCAGCTGAAAGTGAAGGGCGGGGCACCCTTACTCTTCTCCCTTGCGGAAGTAGGAATCTACGTACCCTCCGCCTGTGGGGGACGGGGAAGCTGTGGAGCTTGTAAAGTGAAGGTTACATCCGATGTAGGACCCCACCTGCCCACCGAACTCCCCTACATGAATAAAGAAGAAACACAGGAAAACGTCCGACTTTCCTGTCAGATCAAACTGAAGAAAGATATTACCATACAGATTCCCGAGTCTCTATTCAACATCAAGAGGTACACAGGAACGGTAGAAAAGATTCGGAACGTTACCCATGACATCAAGGAAGTATACATTCGGCTGGACGAACCGAAGGAGATCGATTTCCTGGCTGGCCAATATGTGCAACTGATGGTCCCCCCCTATGACAAGATCAAAGAACCCACAGAGCGTGCCTACTCCATGTCTTCCCGGCCCTCGGATCGGAACCATGTGGAACTCCTCGTTCGCCTGGTGCCAGGCGGTATTGTCACCACCTATGTCCACACCCGCATGAAGGAAGGGGAGAAAGTCACGGTCACAGGGCCGTTCGGCGAGTTCCATGTGCGAGAAACGGGAGCCACTATGCTCTGTGTGGCAGGTGGTTCAGGGATGGCTCCCTTTAAGTCCATCCTGTACGATATGGTAGAAAAAGGGAAAACCGATCGAGAGGTCTGGTACTTCTTTGGAGCTCGAACAAAGAAGGACCTCTTCTACTTAGAGGAGCTACAGCAACTCGAAACACAGTGGCCTTCCTTCCATTTCATTGCAGCCCTATCCGAACCACAACCAGAGGATGATTGGAAGGGTGAAACGGGTCTCATCACACAGGTATTGGAAAAGTACCTAACCACACAGATCGATCGATCCAAACCGATGGAAGGGTACCTCTGCGGTAGTCCCGGTATGCTGGATGCCTGCATTGCAGTGATGAAGAAATTCCAGGTTCCACCGGATAAAATCTACTTCGATAAGTTTGCGTAAAGGAGGTAAGCCATGAAGATGTCTCCGGAACTGAAGCGGGCCCAGGAGAATATGGAGCCAGGGGTCATTACCTCTAGTGGTTTCCTGGGTCAGGACACGCGGAATCTAGCGGATATCATCGAACAGGACGAAGAGACCCTCCAGAAGTTGGGTATAGACATTGAAGAGGCTGCCAGGATTCTCCGTGAGCTTCTTGAAGAGGGAAGAAGGGGGCTGGGTGAACCGATCACTGTAAGAGAGAAATACCGGGTTCAGGTTACCGAAGCGAGGGGGTTTCTTGCCTGCCCCTTCGAAGATGGGATCTTCCGAAAAACGAACGCGGAGGTGTTACATCTACCCTCAGGAGCCGCCTTCCTCTTTTCTGAACTCTCCCTGCACCTATTCGAGAAACACCATTTTCTCCAAGGAATAGGTTCTCCCTTTCGCATAGATCCCCAAATCCTCAAAAAAATCTTGTCTTAATGATCGATTGTGGGGTATAAATGAGGGAGAGTTGCAGGACTGATGGATGGCTAAAGAACGGATCCTCATTGTCGAAGATGAAAAAATTATCGCTCTGGATCTGAAGCGGAGGCTTCTAGATTTCGGATTCGAAGTAATCGGAGTCATCCCTACCGGAGAAGGGGCTGTCACCGTAGCCGAAAAGGAAGCTCCAGATCTCATCCTGATGGATATCATGTTAAAGGGAGACCTGGATGGGATCGAAGCTGCTAAACAGATCCGCCGCTCCCTTGATCTCCCGGTAGTCTTTCTCACTTCGTATTCGGATCAGGATACCCTGGAACGTGCAAAACAGGCAGAACCTTTCGGCTACATCCTGAAACCCTTCAAAGAACAAGAACTTTTAACCACCATCGAAATCGTCCTCTACAAGCATAGAATCGAGCGTAAACTCCACGAGCAAGAGCAATGGATATCAGCCATTCTGAAAGGTATTGGGGATGGGATTATTGCCATCGATACGGAAAATAGAATTTATTTCATGAATCCGATCGCCGAGATTCTTACAGGCTACAGAGAAGCAGACGTGAGGGGCAACCCTATCCAAAACGTGCTGCAATTCTTCGATGAGCTGTCCGCCTCCCCTATCCCACTTCCCGTAATCTTAGAAAGTGATAACGGTTTTCCGACTCTTTTGAATAACCTCCTTCTCCAAACTGCCCATGGAGGAAGGATACCCATTGAGGGTAGCGTTGCTCATATTAGTAAACGAAACGGCTCTACATTAGGGAAGGTGATCGCATTCCGGGATGTGAGCCACCTGCGCCGCCTAACCGATAGCCTCGATTACCAATCTACCCATGACATGCTGACAGGCCTGGATAATAGGGGAGAGATCATCCAGAACCTTCGTTCTCTCCTTGTAACGAAATCAGATTCTGAATCTATAGAAATTGGGAAGAAGCAGTGGCTCCTCTATCTGAATATCGACAATTTTCGAATCGTAAACAACGTATGCGGTCATCACGCGGGTGATGAGCTCCTCCGGCAAGTGGCGCTTGATATTCGGGATGCTGTAGCAAAGGAGTTTCCAGTAGGGCGTATCGGTTCCGATGAGTTCTGTATACTCATATGGAACCAGGATCAATCGGAAGTACTTACTCTTGGGATTACCCTACTTACGAAGGTCCAGCGGGTTTTCCCCTGGCAGAAGAGCAGTTTCCCTATCTTCGCCAGTATCGGTATTGCCCCCCTCGATGGAACAGCGCGGGATCCCTATACCGCTCTGGCGATGGGAGAGGAAGCTTGCAGGCTTGCCAAGGAGGAAGGGGGAAACCGATGTAGATTCTACGAATCGGGCAACATCCTTTTCCAGAAACGTCGGGGAGAGATGCAGTGGATTACCCGACTGACCCGTGCCATCGACCAGGACAATTTCGTCCTTTTCACTCACGAAGTGGTTCCCCTTCAGAATGGATCAGGTATGCTTCCCAAAAAAGAGATCCTCCTTCGTATCCAGCAAGAGGATGGATCCCTCGTTCCTCCTTCCGAGTTCATCCCGGCAGCCGAAAGGTACCACCTGATGCCCGCCATCGACCGGCTGGTGATTCGTAAAGTTGCAGAAGCCTCCCAGACCTTATCGCATCGAAAAGCAGACCCTATCCCTGTGTTCTTCATCAATATCTCTGCCGCCAGCCTCGCAGACGAGAACCTTTTTAACTATATTACCACCACCTTTCTAGAATACAGCGTTCCTCCCTCTTTGTTTTGTTTCGAGATTACCGAAACAGCAGCCATACAGAACTTCAGTAGAGCCAGCACTCTTATAAATAGCTTGAAAGATTTCGGTTGCACTTTTGCGCTGGATGACTTTGGCAACGGGTTCACATCTTTTTCCTACCTGAAGAATCTACCCGTCGATTACCTGAAGATCGATGGATCGTACGTACAGAATATTCTGGAAAATCCCATCGACCTGGCTCTCGTGATGGCAGTAAACGACATTGGGCATGTGATGGGAATGAGAACCATCGCAGAGTTCGTAGAATCTGAAGAGATACGTTTTAAATTACGGGAAATCGGTGTAGACTATGGGCAGGGATACATATTCTCCCAACCTTTACCCTTACTCATTTGACTCTTCGATCCTTCCCCTGAAACTTCCCTGCCCTAAAATGTTTCTTGCTTCTTCTATTTTTTGTCTTGCCAGAAGTTCCAGGCTGAGGTGAGGGCGTGAATCTTCATTTTCAGGCTCCAACCGAAAGGGTAATCCCAGGATGGAAGATAAGGTGTCGATCACATCTATAGCAACTTCCCGATCGAGGGACCAGAGGGGAAGTCCTTCAAGTAGCTGGCAAGCCTTTCGGTAATTCGGATGTCCACGGAGGGAAGGCTGCATCTGGAGCAAC
>CALKLC010000184.1 GCA_937991975.1 uncultured Spirochaetales bacterium
GAATACAAAGGATATGTTCCTTCCCCTGATTCGGGAGCCGTGGGTAAAATTGTTGAAATCTATCGGTTCATCCTTTTCAGGAATCGGATCATAAGGTTCGGAAACTGGCTGGAATAGAGGGTATGTTCCGGGTTTCTTCAAGTTCCGAATCATCACGGTATTCTTAAAGGGCCCGGAGGGAAGAGTTTCAAGGAACACCCTATAGTCTACCGACTGGATCGAAGGAGGTTCTGGCTGGAATGTAGAAGCAACAGACCACTGTCGGGTGTAAGGGTCGTACAGGGCCTTCGTGTCTTTTGTCCGAAGGGCAACCTTCCCATCCTGGAATCCAAACTCTTCTGGCTGGGAAAGACACACAACTTTTTTCGTCCCTTCTGGAAGTTGAACCAGGGCAGTTTCCCAGTTGCCGGCCACGATCATTGTATGGGATTCTGTCCAATGCACATGGATAGGGGACTCGAAGGCCAATCCCCGTTCTTCTTTCCAGGTAGTATAGTTCCGTATGCGGATGCCAGATGGCGTGAAGAGGGCGATCTTCTCCTGGTCTGGAGAAAGACTCATCCCGATAATTCCAACATCATCCGTCTTCGTAAAAGATGTAGATTCGGTTTTAAGATCGATCCGATAGATCATCCTTACCTGTTTCCCTTCGGATATTCCCTCCGTGAGAAGGGTGACGATATCCTCTTTGGACCATACGATGGTTTTTATAGTGGCGTTCCTGGGAAGGAGCAAGTATGGAAGGTACAGAGGGGAAGGCGATGCATGAAAATCATCCAGCGCAAGATGGTATACGAATATATTTCGCCCACCCACACTGAGTATTATTTTATCACCTTGCGGCGAGATCCAGAATCGGTCAAAGTTAGGATCGAAACTGAAAGGTATGTTCCCGATGATGCGGCCGATCCGGAGGAGGGGCTGGTATAGGGAACGAGCAAACAGTTCGGCAGCTAGAATTCGATAGACAAGAGTTCCTTCTATGTAGTAAAGGTCTGCACGGTTCCCCCACTGAATGCTATCGATCGTCCCTGAACCGAGGAGGCGAATCGATTCCGCCGGCAGGGTCTCTCGTAGATATTGGTCGATGGAAAAGTAGTACAGCTTACCCCCTTTCCCATAGATGAAGTACTTCGAGTCGGGACTCCAGCGCACGGGAGGGTTAGAAAGGGAAAGTTCTTGTTTGGAAGATACCACTTCGTACTTTTCGCTTTGCAAATCCGAAAGCATCAGTTTGCCGTAGCCAGGAGAAGTGGGTTCTATATAGAGTAGAAACCTCCCATCCGGTGAGGTTTGCAGTGGGAGGATTTTCCCTATGGATACTTTACCCTGGGCCACAAAAGAAGGGAATTTCTTAACCGGTGTAGGCGGATCTAAGGATCGGTTCGTTCTAAACACCCCGAACCGGTTTTGAATCTGCAACTCCCCTGTTTGAGCCAGGTACTGTATGGATTCCGGATAGAAGGTCAGTTGCTCTATCGAACCTGATGTAATATCCCCCAGGAAAAGGGTAGAAAAATGTTCTTGACCAGGCCGTTGTGCTGTGGCTTGAAAGAGAAGCAGATTGTTCCTGGAAAGGTTAAGGGTAGAGAAGGAAACTTCTCCCCACAGGTACCAACCTCCTATCCAGAGGAGAACACCTAATACCAGCGGCTTCTTCAATACTTTACCCTCATTCCCTAGATAGATCGGCGAATTCAGCGGGAATCTATAGGTGCTTCCTTGAGGATCCTGCGTTCCATGTAGTATCTTTTACCATAGAAGGGAGGTGGAAGAGCATGGAGCTGGCAGCACGGATCGAAAAACTCGGGACAGAAACGGCGTTCGCAGTTTCGGCTGAGGCTAATTTGTTTCAACGGCAGGGGCATAGGGTGTATCCTTTCCATTTAGGGGATATTAACCTGCGTACTCCTGACAACATCATCGAGGCTGCGTACAGGGCAATGCGGGAAGGGAAAACGGGCTACGCCCCAAATGCAGGGCTACCGGAACTGCGGGAAGCGTTGGCCGAGGATGTCAATAAAAGCCATGGGACGCACTACACCTATAAAAATGTGGCAATCCAGCCGGGCGGGAAGCCGGTCATCTCGAAGTTCATCCAGGCCCTGATGGATCCAGGCACAGAGGTTTTATATCCAAATCCCGGTTATCCCATATACGAATCACAGATCGAGTTTCACGGCGGAGTGGCAGTCCCCTACGGATTTCTGCGGGGGGAAACGAACTTCAGACTGGATCTGGATAGTTTAGAGAAAAAGATCACCAGGCGTACAAAATTACTGATTCTTAATGACCTCCATAATCCTACCGGAGCTGAAGCTGATCCTGAAGAACTGGAAAGGATCGCGGAACTCGTTCGCACGCATGATCTTTCTGTTCTATGCGATGAGGCTTACTTCGACATCCGGTATGAAGGAACCTCTAGATCTCTGGCGAGTCTACCGGAGATGGAAGAGCGGTGTGTTCTCCTCTATACCTTTTCGAAGAAGTATGCGATGACCGGATGGCGGTTGGGAGCGGCTATCGGACCCGAACATGTAATTGATACCATTTCCAAGCTAAGCTTGAACGACGAATCCTGCACCAATCACTTCGTACAGATAGCGGGTGTCGAGGCATTGCGAGGTGATCAAAGTGGATCGAAGCGGATCCTTTCGACGTTGAAGGAGAGGAGGGATGTGGCCGTTTCGATCCTCAAACAGATTCCGGGAGTTACGTGTTATACACCGCATGCGACCTTCTATCTCTATCCGGATGTAACCGAATTGATGCAGCGGAAAGGATTTACGGAGTACGAGCCCTTCCGGAGGGATGTGCTGCACAAGACAGGGGTGAGTTTCTGTACCCGTCTTCATTTTGGACGAGCCTTGCCAGGAGAGGAACGAAAGTACATTCGCCTTGCCTATTCAGGGATCGATGGGGAGGTGATCCAGGAAGCACTGGAGAGATTCAAACAGTACGCGGTTGAGTATTAAAGAACCTTACGGGGTTTGCTTCCATCGGCAGGCCCTACAATACCCCTGCGTTCCATAATCTCGATCATTCGGGCAGCACGGTTATAGCCTATCTTCAGTCTCCTCTGTAGATAACTGGCAGATGCCTTGCCTGCAGAAGTGACGATTTCGATGGCTTTATCCAGGAGAGGATCGTCCTCTCCATCGGAAAGGTAATCATCCTCTTCCTCTTCATCGATGAAAATTTCATCGTCGATATACTCGGGTTCCCCGTACTTTCGAACCTGCTCCACAATCCGTTCAATTTCTTCCTCTGACACGAAGGCTCCCTGCATCCGGAGAGGGAAGGGATCCCATGCAGAGGTGAACAGCATGTCGCCCCGACCTAGCAATTTTTCTGCTCCGACTGAGTCGATGATGATTCTAGAGTCGAATTTACTCGCCACCATGAAAGCGATACGGCTGGGGATGTTGGCTTTGATCAACCCCGTTATGACATCGATAGAAGGACGCTGGGTGGCCAGCACCAGATGGATTCCTACTGCCCGGCTCATCGCGGCCAAACGAGCCAGGGTAGACTCCAACTCTTTCCCTGTAGTGGCCATTAGATCGGCGAACTCGTCGATGATGATCACCATGTATGGGAGGGGAAGGGTTGCGATGTGTTTACTCTTGATCTTTCGATTGTAGCTTCGAATATCCCGAACCCCCATTCCATCCAATAGGGTATATCGCCGTTCCATTTCATAGATTGCATACTGCAGGGCCTGGAAAGCCCGCTTGGGTTCTGTGATGACTGGCGTCAACAGGTGTGGGATGTCGTTATAGAGTTTCAATTCCACGATCTTGGGATCGATCAGGATGAGACGTACCTCGGTAGGTGAACGCTTGTACAGGATGGAACAGATGATGGAATTCACACAGACGGACTTCCCCGATCCTGTGGCTCCAGCGATAAGAAGGTGGGGGGTGTTTACCAGATCGATGATCTGCGCTTCCCCTGCAATGTCTTTCCCCAACGCGATGGGGATTTCCATCTTCGAAGAAAGAAAGCGTTCCTCGGTAATCATCTCCCCAAAAGAAACGATGGCCCGATTCTTATTGGGCACCTCGATACCCACTGCATGTTTTCCGGGAATGGGAGCGACGATCCGAACGCTCGAGGCAGCCAGACGAAGGGCAATATTATCGGCCAGGTTTACGATTCGGGATAGTTTTACTCCCGGGGCCGGCAGGATTTCGAACATGGTGATTACTGGACCCTTTCGAATTCCTACTACTTCCGCCTGTATATTGAACTCTTCCAGGGTTGCCCGTAACACCTCGGAGGCCCGCTGGGTTTCTCCATCGATCTCCCAGTATCCTCCCCCCTCATTTCGGGTTAGGACACCTTCCACTGGGATCGAATAGGAAGATGCGGAAATAGGAGACGGAGACATTGGGAGAGGGAGTTCTTCTTCCCTTTCTCCGTTTTCCCCTTCTTCTGTTTCTGCGATTTCCAATGTTTCTGTGATTTCCAATGTTTCCGGAACAGGTTCGAGGGTTTTAGCTAGTTCAGAAGGTTCTTCTAGTTCCTCGCCTTTGAAGATGGATTGTAGTTGCCTCTTAGCCTGGTCGTCATCTTTCGTGAGAAGCTTAGAAGGGGCAGCACCGAAGGGTTCTTCTCTTTCAGACGCGGAACGGGTCGATCCCTCGAGGGTGTCTATTCCTGAGTGTGAAGACTTTTCGGAACCTGGCATTTCGGGAGAGGCTAATTGCAGAGGTTCTTCCCTGCCCTTCTGTGTTGGGGAAAACTTCTTTTTGATCCACCGATACACTTCAGGTAGGAAGGCCAATTCCACCACAAACAAGGAAAGCGCTACTAGCCCTCCGCCGAGGGATGAGAAGGATCGCTGAAATAGGGCAGGCAGGGGTGAGAAAGAAGCAGTATGGCTAAAAAGAAGCCTGAGGGCGAGAGATAGGGTAAAAAATGGAACCAAAAATAGATTCAATAATAGTAGCCATTCTATGCGAAAAGGTCTGTAAAGGAGAAGAAACCCGCAGCAGGCAAAGTAGATAGGGATAAAAAGGGATGCGTAATGGAAACTTTCGAACAGGACTTTTCCTACCCATATCAAAGGGGATCCTCTTAACAAAGGGGATCCCATTCCATCTGTACCAGAGGGGTAAAAAAGAATGTAAAGCACCAAAGCCCCTCCTGTAAGGAGGAAAAGGAGGAAACAAATAATTAGGGCCCCGCGGCGGTAGAACAGATTGATCATAGGAACAGGATTCCAATGATTCCCAGGGGAACCAGGTAAAGGGCAAACCAGCCCAGATACCCTCCCCGGAGGGTCTTGAGAAGGAGTTTTAGCGCGAAATACCCTGTAAGGAAGGCAGATCCTACTCCTGCCAAAAGTACCCCGATCGGTACGTGGGCTTCCAACAGTGTCATATCCTTGATGGTAAGAACCAGTGCACCCAGTATGGCAGGGATAGAGAGGACAAAGCTGTATTCCCCTGCAATGGATCGTTCGAGTTTTCGCAGTAGACCCGCGGAGATCGTTATTCCTGATCGGGAAATTCCTGGTAATACACCCACCCCTTGCGCGATCCCAATGATCACTCCGTCTACAATCGTAAGTTCTTTATAGGTCCTAGCCCCCTTCCTCTTGCCTGCACCCACGAGAAGCAGTGCTGTAAGGATAAAAAAGAAGGAAGTGAGTTTAGGGCTTGCTTGTTCCACCCAACGCTTCAGGGGTAGACCCAGGATACCTGTACATAAAGTAGAAACGATCAAAGCAACGACGAGATGTTTCATTTCCTCCTGCTCGACAAAGGATTCCTTACGAAGGATTCTGTAGATTCCCCTGATTAATTGCAGGATCTTCTCCCGGAATACAATTCCTACTACACCCAGCGTGGCTACGTGGAGGAGCACATCGAACAGTAATGGTACTTCCCGGATACCGAATCGATCCTGTAACAACAAAAGGTGTCCGGAACTCGATACAGGAAGAAATTCAGTTAGACCCTGTAGAGCTCCCAGGAGTATGGCTTGTAGATACGTCATCTGTTCCCTCTGTTTAAACAAGTAAGTTGTTCAAGGCTATATCGACTGAATACTCAACTAACGCAGGAGGCGGAGTTCCCTTCGTGGCAGAAAAGATAAAATACACAAGGATGCCCAGGATCAGGAGGCAGAGAAACACAAAGGCGATTAACGCTGGAAATAGAAAAGGGCGTTTAGGAGTCTGCATGACTTGGCTATCCTCCTGAGAAGCAATTTCCAGAGGGGCTTCTTGCTCTGCCGATGGTATGGGTATGGATTCTTCCATAGGAAGCTCAAAATCTGGGAGGGAAAAATCCCCATATTCCAGGCTCTCTATGTCGATTCGTAAACTCTGGTATTCCCCGGAACCTTCATCCTGAATCCGTGCATCCAGGGTGCTTGTGTCGGTCAATCGAAGAATTAGTTCCAATTCTGGCATACCACTGGATGTGGGTTTGACATGCTCCAGCACAAGACTGGCTATGTATTCCCATGAGCGGGAGTCACTTTCCGTATCCCCCCTATACAGGTCGACTTTTACCTGGGTTTGTCCTTTTTGCACCGTAGTGAGGACAACCCGTTTTGCTATCCTTTCCGTTTCTTCCAGAACCGGAAAAAATCGGCCGTCTGCCAATTTTAGGCCGATCATACCTTATTGCACCTCCCATTATCTGAATCCTACTCAAGCCTATAAAGGGAAAGCCCCTTTGTCAACCTTGATCTTGTTCAATTTCGAGCGACCGCGTGTCCTTGACACCCGATAGAATCCCTGGTATAGTGCTCGCTCGACAGGGCCGCTAGCTCAGGAGGTAGAGCAACGCCCTTTTAAGGCGTGGGTCACAGGTTCGAATCCTGTGCGGCTCAATAAAAATAATTGCGCATCCTAAAACAGAAGGTAAGGCAACCACAATTTTAGCACCACTTAAAGAATACCACGCTTCTTCAATCATAGTGCCTATAAGATTCCAGGTTTTTCTTGACAAATAAACTTGAAGAAATACAAACTAGAAGCAACATGAAAAACGATTTACTCATAGTGGGAAAAGCTCTCCCCTCCCTCGACAGAGTCGAGGGAGGTAGGACAAAGCAAGCAGATTGGATTTCCGCAGATCCCCAAAAAATCCGTAACAATCTACAAAAAGTGTTACGAAAACCATCAGGCAACTGGTATGTTCTTGGTTCGCGGAATCTCTGTTCGAGAAAGCCTCGTGAAGTCCATTTTGTGAATGGGAAAGAGCTTCTCCTGATACGGAAGGGGGATCAGTTCTGCTGTATCTCTAATCTTTGCCCCCACATGGGAGCTCCCCTGTCTATTGGTCGGTTCGATGCAGAGAGAGTTACCTGTGCCTGGCACGGACTGTCTCTTGAGTATTGTTCCACACACACAAAACACCATCTTCCTCTCTACGACGATGGATACCTTCTATGGGTACAGCTCCCTGGAGGTGAACCCTCTTCAGAACGTCCCTATCTATGCGATCGACCCGCGAATGGAATTGGAGCGGTTTACCAAAAGGTTTTACGGTGTACTCCAGAACATATAATCCAGAATCGGCTGGATCCCTGGCATGGTGCTCACTTCCACCCCCATACGTTTGCTCGATTGCAGGTCTTCCAGGAAACAGAGGAAGCGCTTTTCCTGCGGGTAGCGTATCGGGTTTGGCGACGCATCTGTATAGAAGTGGATGCTCGCTTCCATTGTCCGGATCCTCGAACGATCGTAATGACGATCATGGAAGGTGAGGGGAAAGGGTCTGTCGTAGAAACCCATGCTACTCCCCTTGGACCAGGGTACACACTCCTTACTGAACTTACCATTGCTCATTCGGATAGACCCGGATTCAAGGTGGCCCGCATGATTTCTCCTCTCCTGCGTCCACTTATCCTTCTTTCCATGGCCCGTTTATGGAAGGAGGATGCAGCGTATGCGGAGCGTAGATTCTATCTGGAGAATGATGCTTCTTACCAGTTGTATGTGGAAAAGGGAAGACTTGTAGGGGATCCTAAAGCATAGTAGAGGTGTACATAGAGGTGTACTATGAAAAGTATCATTAAAGGGTGGGTTGAAAAAAAACTGCAACCATACCAAAGACAACTGGAATGGGTGGATCCTTCTTTTCCCGATCGATTATCAAAACCTGTGCCGGTTGCGATTGTAGGAGGCGGAGTGGCTGGATTAGTGGCTGCTTCTATCCTTGCTGAACGAGGCTTTCAAGTTGCTATCTTTGAAAAAAATCCTTATCTGGGGGGGAAGCTAGGGGCATGGGAAAAGGAATTGCCCACAGTGGGCAAGACATGGATCGATCATGGATTCCATGCATTCTTCTATCAGTATTACAATTTACGTGCTTTCTTAGGTAAAATCGATGCGTTGAAAAATTTAGTACCAATTCCTGAATACCTGATACACGGGAAAAGGATTCATCTAAGCTTTAAAGACGTTGAAACTACCCCTGTACTGAACCTTCTGGCAATGCGACAGAAAGGGATTTTTCATCTGAGGGATATTCTCCTCAACCCTGGGTTGATGGAATTACTCGAACTGCTAAAATACGTGCCCGAGCATACCTTTAAGAAGTACGACTCGATTTCATTCCAACAGTTTGCCGATCGGTTGGGAATCCCAAAACAGATGTGTACCATGTTTATTTCTTTCACCCGCGCCTTCTTTGCGGATCCCGATCAAATGTCAACGGCAGAACTGATGAAAAGCTTCCATTTTTTTTACCTGAGCCACAATTTCGGGGTGAATTACCAATATCTAAAGGGAGATTGCTACCAATTACTTGTCAAGCCTGCCCTCCAATATCTTGAGAAATACGGGGTAAGGATCTTTACGAACCAGGAAGTTCAGAGAATTGAAAAGCCCTCGAAGGAGTATTATGTACAGGATCAACGGTTCCCTTATGTGGTGTTAGCTGCAGATGCCCCTGCAGTGAGTCGATTGGCTTCTCAGTCTTCTTTTTTACAGCAGGAGGATCCTGAATGGCAAAAGCAGTTGATAGAGCTTAAACCAGCTCAAGGATACGCAGTCTATAAGATATGGATTGATAAACAGCTGGAGAACGGATACCCTCCCTTTTTCATTGTGGATAGAGAAAGGGTGCTGGATGCCTGCACCCAGTTCCACCTGATCGATGCAGAAGCAGAATCCTGGGCCAAGAGATATGGGGGCGGAGTATTCGAACTGCATTGCTATGCGGTACCAAAAGAATTGTACGGGGATGAACAGAAGATGAAAGAGGCCTTTCTTTCTGAGTTGGTTGAAATCTTCCCTACCCTTAGGGGCTTTCGGATGTACGCAGAAAGTTTTCACATGAATACGAATTTTACTGCTTTTCATACAGGATTGTACGAGGGGAGGCCTTCTTTTTCAGATAGATTGGAAGATTTCTTGGTAGCCGGAGACTGGGTAAAACTTCCAATTCCCGCGATGTTAATGGAAGCTGCTGCATCTTCGGGAGTACTTGCTGCAAATCGGATCTTACGGAAGGAGGGGTTAAAGCCTGAACCCGTATGGACAGTTCCTCTGAAGGGTATTTTGGCCTAACCTCCCCAGGGATTGCCACTGTACCTTACCCCTCGCCCGGGTTGGAGGGGGTAGGAGGAATGACCTAAAAAGCCCCCAAGGGGTGCGAATGCCCGTTACCCTTATCCCATTGTGGCATGAGTGTGCAATGGGAAACGGCTTGACTAAATGCAGCTTTTTTTGTAGTAGTATATGCGTAAGTCTCCTTCGTCTAGTGGTTAGGACACAGGGTTTTCATCCCTGCAACACGGGTTCGACTCCCGTAGGAGATGTGGCCCGAAAAGGTACTGTTCCTTTTCGGGCTTTTTTTCTATACCGCCGAAAGGGTTATGAAGAAGGGAGGTTCTATGATTAAAAATAATAAACTTATTGTATGTTTGATGTTGATTGTAGGACTGTATTCTCGTAATGCGCAGTGTGATCAAGGCCCTCTCCACACAAGCGCTATGGGATTGTATGTTTCCCTGACAGGAAATGCAACAGGAACCATGGGCCCGGGGGTGGGTATCCTATTATCCTGGAAAGAGAGGCCGCTTTTGGGTCTCACCTGGTCTTTATCCGATAATAAGCAGACCGTGGCAGCTTTCGGAGATTGGAGGGTTACAGAAGGAAGTATAGAAAAAACTCCCCTTCAGTATTATTTGGGAGGGGGCGGTTATGGCGGCGTAACCTTTAAGGATGGTGATGTAGATGCTACTGTGGGTGCCCGTGTTCCCATTGGCATATCCTTTCTCCCTGCAAGGCATTGGGAGCTCTTTTTTCAGTTAGTCCCTATGTTGGAAGTCTTGCCTGCTTTAGGATTAAGGTTGGGGGCAGATTTAGGGTTCAAGTACCGATTCTAGAGGTATACTATCATCCCATATGCATAATATAATTATTGTGTCATAAGGAGGGGCCCGCATCACATGTCAAAATTTGTGTTAAAGGCCAGCGAGTTGGATGGGTTTCTAACGGAACAGGATAAGTCGTACCTATCCCGGATGGACCATCTCTATGGGGAAGCCCTTCAGGCGTTCGAGATCCTTTCCTCTTCTCAGAACGAGGCAAGATTGAAAGCTGCAAAATCTCGATTGATCGAGTTGTATACCTCGATGGGAAAACTGATGCAGGAAATCACTAAACAGGAGCCTTTTATTCGTGTGTATTCTTTTGTTACTCCCCGCGAGAACCATGGTCAAGCTTCCCGTCTTATTGCGAAACTGAGAGATGTCCGCACTCAACGTCAGGAGTTCGTTTACTATATGCAACGGGCCTATGAAATGCTTTTCAATTTTGCATATACAGAAGATACCAGTACAAACAAGAACTACCTCATTATCCGGACTCCTGTTACAGTTCCTGTTCAGAATTACGCAGTACACAAGATTCCAGATGTAGACGAGTCTATTGAGAATGCTGTTATGTGTGTCATGCTACGGGGAGCTCTCCTCCCTTCCATGATCATGTCCAAAGAGATGCAGGAATATTCCTCTACTGGGTATGTAACTCCCTTTGCCCTGTTTCGGATCAAACGGGATGAACACAAGTCGGAAAAGGATATGGAGTATATTCTCGATCTAGAACGGTCATACTTCGATCCCTCTTTATTGGCTGGAAAGGATCTTATTTTCGCAGACCCCATGAATGCGACAGGTGGGAGCCTGGTAACGGTAATCAAGTATCTGGAAAGAGAGGGTGTGGTCCCCAAATCTATTCAATTCTTCAACGTGATCTCTGCGTTGAAGGGTGCGTTGAGAATCGTCAGGGCGCTCAACAATGTGAAGATCTATACTCTTTGGATGGATCCTGTATTGAATACCGCAGCCTATATTCTGCCTGGATTAGGGGATGCAGGAGATCGATTGAATGGTCCCGATCCTGAGGACTCGCCAAGAAACATCATCCAGCTGATTGCCGATTATGGCTCTAATATTGCAGAACTCTATAGAGCTCAGGTAAGGAAGATCGAACGAACTGTTCTTGGCATCTGAAACAGGTACCTAGGGGGACTGCGATGGGAAAGCAAGCTTTTGGAATCGTCATCGTATGTTCCCTGTTTCTCGGCTGTCTCACGCCAACCATCAAACGGAACCTTGCTCGTGAGTATTACAATATAGGGAATACGTATTTTTCTTTGAACAAGTATGCTCAAGCAGTAGAATCCTATCAGAAAGCTCTGACGTATGATCCGGATCTATCGGAGGGGAGCTTCAATCTGGCTCGTGTTTATTTTGCCTTGGGACGATACGACGAGGGATTGGAGATTCTGCGCAAGCTGCAAACTGATCGAGGAGAAAATATGATTCTCCTTCAGATGATTGCGTATGGGCTGGCAAAATCTGGCAGGAAAGAGGAAGCTATTCAGTACTATGTACGGGTACTGTCTCTCAGCGAAGGGAACACCCATAGTTTGTATAATTTAGGTGTCCTCTACTATGAGATGGGACAGTTTGATCGTGCATACACCTATTTGAGTCGTCTGTATGAGATCGATCAGCAGGACCTGGCTACCTTGAAGCTACTTGGGCAGATTGAAGCTCGTCGAGAAAGATTTTCCGCTGCGCTTCAGTTCTTTTTGCCTTATTTAGCGCAAAAACCGGACGACTCGGAAGTGGGACTTACTGTGTACCGTATCTTGGTCGACCAGAAAAGGTATGGAGAAGCGCTAAAAACGCTGGAATCTCTCATAGAAAAGAAAAAAGAAGACCCGCGATTATGGTTCGAGAAGGCCTTTGTACTCTTGACCAAAGCGGAAGAGAGGAAAGCAGGTCTCGATGCTTTGACAAAAGGATTGACCCTCGGATTCAAAGACACGCAAAAGTTTCGCATCCTTCTGGCAGAGACTCCCCTGAGCTACTTAGAGGATGTAACCTCTATCTTTATACGGACAGGGGCGTTTTCGAAAGAAGAGTTGGATCGTTTTCTCAAAACCTTCTACGAACAGAATTAAGTCATGATGAATTTTTGTATCAAGTTTAAGAAAGCTTTTAATACCTCAGCAGGAGAAGGAGAAGCGTCAATATCCGATAGGATTCTCATTCTCTTGTAGAAATCTATCAGTGGAACGGTTTGTGCATTATAGACCGCCAATCTATTCTTGATCGCTTCGATTGTGTCATCTTTACGGGTGATCAGAACCGAACCACAGGAATCACAGAGTTCATCTTGTTTGGGAGGGTTGAACACGATATGATAGATTGCTCCACATCGAGGGCAACTCCTTCTTCCCGAAAGCCGTTTGATGATTTCTTCTTCGCTCAACAAGAAATTGATCACCTGGGTCGGGGGTGCAAAGGCTTGCAAGGCTTCGGCTTGTGGAATAGTCCGTGGAAAACCATCAAGTATGAAACCACCTTTACAATCTTCCTTACTGAGCCGCTCTTTCACCAGTTGAATCGTAAGCTGATCTGGAACTAGATCTCCTCCAGCTAAAATGGATTGAACTTCTTTACCCAAAGGAGTACCTGCTTGGATGGCCTCCCGAAACAAATCGCCTGTGGATATGTGCGACACCCTGAGTTTCTCTGATGCCTGCTTTGCCAACGTTCCTTTCCCTGCACCGGGGGGGCCAAGAAAAATGAATTTCATCTATGTACTCCTTGCATGATAGGGGAGAATAAAGGAGAATTGAAAAGCATGTCAATGCATAGTATCTTTTAATGCCAGGGAGGTATGCATGGATTTCAATCAACGACTGCAGGATATATTTGACAAGGGGATTTCGCTTTCTAAGGAAGTGCTATCGAAGGCAAAAGACAAAGCCCAGGAGTTGGGAGAAAAAGGATTACTGAAGCTTGAGATAAAGCATTTAGAGGATCAAGCTTCGCAATTATTTGGACGATTGGGTATAGAGGCCTATCATGCTTTTGCCGCAGGGAAGAAGTCTTTTTCCAGGAATGCAACAGTGGAATCTTTGGTTCAAGAAATTGAAAGAACAAAGAAATTGATCGAGGAAAAAGAGCAACGTCTCCGGTCACTGTAGGTTTCGTGTGAAAGGGTTATTTTTTAGAGGATCGAAACGTCTAACAATCAATCTCTCGCTTCTGTTTTAGAATCTGGATCTGTCGTATTTGCTTTTGTGGTCTAGACTTCAAACATTTTTTAGTACTCTGTGAATAGGACTCGAATGAAATAAATGAAATATGTGATAACATGCTGAAAAATTCCCTCATTCCTCTTGACACTGCGGGGAGGGATCGGGTAGAGTGCCCCTCGCCTCTGGGGAGGACCACGGGGGTGCTAGTGAAGGTTGCCCACTAGAGTAAGAACCGCCTCCCGCTTTCGCCTCTGGGGGGCGAGGGTAGGGGTGCGGGGGCTGGGTTCATTCATTCCCGCTACAGGCGGGGAAGGGGGTGTGGGCCAGGTGTTCCTCTCGATCCGGTAAGGAGGGGCTTAAGTCCTGATCTATCCGGAGGGGGCTTCCAGTCGGAGGGGTGGCTTCACCCGGTACCCGGTATCGCCCGGTGGGGAATCAGCCTATTCGGCCAGAGCGTGGTAGCGGAGGGGGTAGCGGCTAGATGTATCCCCCGGGGGATGCGGGGGGAGGTGTGGGGAGGGAGGGGCTTTTTTTTTCGTGTGCCCCCGGGGGTGGCTGTGGGGGGGCTTGACGGGTGGGGGAGGGGAGGGATAGAATAATTGTCCCTATCCCCTTAAAACGGCGTGGAAAAGTTTTAGGAAGTACTTGACAGGGTGTGGGGGAAGTTGGTATAAAGCGTGCTACACGGCCTTGGGGAGGAAAACTGGGGCTGTGAGGTAGAGAGGGATCTTTGAGAGGGTAACCGGCCGAGTGAGAGGGGTCGGTTAGAATAGGGAAGGGAAGGAACACGAAGCTTGGAGGGTGGGGAGCGGAGTCACGGGAGTGGCTTCGTGACCTGACCGTCTGTGAAGAGGGTGAGGGTCGAACGGGGAAGTAAGGAATTATCAGGCTTCGGCCTGATAAGGAACATCATGGAGAGTTTGATCCTGGCTCAGAACGAACGCTGGCGGCGCGTTTTAAGCATGCAAGTCGAACGGTAGGGGGGAGAGATCCTCCTGAGAGTGGCGAACGGGTGAGTAACACGTAGGTGATCTGTCCTGGGTTTGGGGATAGCCTGTGGAAACACGGGGTAATACCGAATACGCTCGGGGTGCTGGGGTGCCCGGAGGAAAGGCGCGGGTGCGTCGACCTGGGGGGAGCCTGCGGTCCATTAGTTAGTTGGTGGGGTAAGAGCCTACCAAGGCGATGATGGATAGCCGGCCTGAGAGGGTGTACGGCCACACTGGGACTGAGATACGGCCCAGACTCCTACGGGAGGCAGCAGCTAAGAATCTTCCGCAATGGGCGCAAGCCTGACGGAGCGACGCCGCGTGGACGATGAAGGCCGCAAGGTTGTAAAGTCCTTTTCTCTGTGAAGAATAAGCGGGGGAGGAAATGCCCCTGTGATGACGTTAGCAGAGGAAGAAGCCCCGGCTAATTACGTGCCAGCAGCCGCGGTAATACGTAAGGGGCGAGCGTTGTTCGGACTTATTGGGTGTAAAGGGCGCGTAGGCGGCTTGGCAAGTCTGGTGTGTAAGGCTACAGCTTAACTGTAGTTAGGCGCTGGAAACTGCGGAGCTAGAGTGCAGGAGAGGGAGCTGGAATTCCAGGTGTAGGGGTGAAATCTGTAGAGATCTGGAAGAACACCGGTGGCGAAGGCGAGCTCCTGGTCTGTAACTGACGCTGAGGCGCGAAAGCGTGGGGAGCGAACAGGATTAGATACCCTGGTAGTCCACGCTGTAAACGATGTACACTAGGTGTTGGTCCAGAAGGATCGGTGCCGGAGCGAACGCGTTAAGTGTACCACCTGGGGAGTACGCCGGCAACGGTGAAACTCAAAGGAATTGACGGGGGCCCGCACAAGCGGTGGAGTATGTGGTTTAATTCGATGGTACGCGAGGAACCTTACCAGGGTTTGACATGTGCAGCGAGTCGAGAGAGATGTCGATGCCCTTCGGGGGCTGCACACAGGTGCTGCATGGCTGTCGTCAGCTCGTGCCGTGAGGTGTTGGGTTAAGTCCCGCAACGAGCGCAACCCCTATCTCTAGTTGCCAACAGGTGAAGCTGGGGACTCTAGAGAGACTGCCGGTGACAAACCGGAGGAAGGTGGGGATGACGTCAAGTCATCATGGCCCTTATGTCCTGGGCTACACACGTACTACAATGGTCGGTACAAAGCGAGGCGAAACCGCGAGGTGGAGCGAACCGCAGAAAGCCGGCCTCAGTTCGGATTGGAGTCTGAAACCCGACTCCATGAAGGTGGAATCGCTAGTAATCGCGCATCAGCATGGCGCGGTGAATACGTTCCCGGGCCTTGTACACACCGCCCGTCACACCACCCGAGTTGGGGGTACCCGAAGTCGGTAGTCTAACCTGCGAAGGGGGACGCCGCCGAAGGTACGCCTGGTGAGGGGGGTGAAGTCGTAACAAGGTAGCCGTACCGGAAGGTGCGGCTGGATCACCTCCTTTCTATGAGAAAGTATCCCACCCCCGCTTCCTTCCTTTCCTTCCCCGTTCTGTATGCGGCTGGGGGTATAGCTCAGCTGGCTAGAGCGGCGGCTTTGCAAGCCGTAGGTCTGGGGTTCGAATCCCCATACCTCCAAAAGAAAAAGTAGAATGTAGTAAGAATATTCAGTATATTTTCTATACAGCAAGCTTACGCAAATACTTTTTCTGATTGTTCTTTGACAGGTAGTAGAGAGGGGAGAAGGAACCTTGCATGGGGTAGGGTTTTCTGGGGCTGCTGAAGCGGAAGGCTGGGGGTCCTGGGGGCCTTAAGGAGTGCAAGGGTGAAGAGAGAAGAGAGAGAATCGAGCGAGCGAATTAGACGAAAGATAGGCGGAAGCAGGCTATAGGAGCTGAGTAACCGTCTGGGGCGAACTTTACCGGGCTTGAGCCGACCCGTGGGGGTGGGTGAGGGTCTGGGGGGGAGTTCCGGGGGGTGAAAGGGGAATATGGTCAAGCGAATACGGGTCTATGGGGGATGCCTAGGAGCTCTCTGGCGAGGAAGGCCGTGGTAAGCTGCGAAAAGCTTGGGGGAGGAGCACACATCCTGAGATCCCGAGGTGGCCGAATGGGGTAACCTGGCGGGCTGGACTGTCCGTCGGCTACAGGTGAATGAATAGCCTGTAGTAGCGAGACCCAGGGAACTGAACCATCTCAGTACCTGGAGGAAAAGAAATCAAACGAGATTCCCTTAGTAGTGGCGAGCGAACGGGGAGGAGCCTAAACCTGGGGCGTGCAGAAGCCGTGTGGCGTTGCGTTCTGGGGGTTGGAAGACTGTGCGGGGTCTGGCACACGACGGGCCGCGGGGTTGGAGAAAACCTACGTGTAGGGGAAGCCTACTGGGAAGGGGCACCGCAGAAGGTGAGAGTCCTGTACCCGAAACGCGTGGGTCCCCGTGAGCACAGGTCTTGAGTACGACGGGGCACGAGGAACCCTGTCGGAAGCGGGGTCGACCACGATCCAAGGCTAAATACGGGGGAGCTACCGATAGGGAAGAGTACCGTGAGGGAACGGTGAAAAGAACCCCGGTGAGGGGAGTGAAAGAGAACCTGAAACCATAGACCTACAAGCTGTCAGAGCCCTCTGATGAGGGGGGTGATGGCGTGCCTTTTGTAGAATGAGCCTGCGAGTTACGGTACGTAGCGAGGTTAAGGGATGGGAGTCCTGGAGCCGAAGGGAAACCGAGTCTGAACAGGGCGAGGAGTTGCGTGCCGTAGACCCGAAGCCGAGTGATCTAGGTATGGCCAGGCTGAAGCGTGGGTAACACCATGTGGAGGGCCGAACTCTAATCCGTTAAAAAGGGTAGGGATGAGCTGTGCCTAGGAGTGAAAGGCTAAACAAACTCGGAGATAGCTGGTACTCGCCGAAATAGCTTTAGGGCTAGCCTCACGCGGACTGTGTTGGAGGTAAAGCACTGGATGGACTAGGGGGCTTCACCGTCTACCAAACCCAACCAAACTCTGAATGCCAACACAGCTTACGTGGGAGTCAGACTACGGGCGACAAGGTTCGTGGTCGAGAGGGGGACAGCCCAGACCGTTGGCTAAGGTCTCGAAACGGAGCTCAGTGGGAAAGGAAGTGCCACTGCGAAGACAGCCAGGAGGTTGGCTTAGAAGCAGCCATCCCTTGAAAGAGTGCGTAACAGCTCACTGGTCGAGTAGTGGTGCGCCGATAATGTAACGGGGCTAAGCTCAGTACCGAAGCCACGGGATAGGAGGGAACTTCTATCGGTAGGCGAGCATTCCGTGGACCGGAGAAGGGGAGGTGAGAGCCTCTCTGGAGGGTACGGAAGGGAGAATGCAGGCATGAGTAACGAAAAGAGGGGTGAGAGTCCCCTCCGCCGAAAACCCGAGGGTTCCTGGGTAAAGGTCGTCTGCCCAGGGTTAGTCGGCCCCTAAGGTGAGGCCGAAAGGCGTAGCTGATGGGAAACGGGTTCATATTCCCGTACCTCTTACAACTTCGAGGGGATGACGCATGGGGCGAAGCCCGGCCGGAGAATGGTTGATCCGGTCTAAGTTTCCGAGCCTAGGAGCGCGGCAGGGAAATCCGCCGTGGGAGGTGAGGGGCGAAGGCGAGCGGAGCGATGAGCGAAGCGAAGCGGGTGGAGTCGGGGTGCCGAGAAACAATCTCTAAGGATCGGTTGTAAGGGACCGTACCGCAAACCGACACAGGTGGGTGGGATGAGGATTCTAAGGCGCTCGAGAGAACTCGCGTTAAGGAACTCGGCAACATGCACACGTAACTTCGGGAGAAGTGTGGCCCGCTGGGGGGGAGACCTTCTGGGGGGTTGCAGAGAAATGGCCCAAGCGACTGTTTATCAAAAACACAGGTCTCTGCGAACTCGTAAGAGGAGGTATAGGGACTGACACCTGCCCGGTGCCGGAAGGTTAAGAGGAGGGGTTAGCGCAAGCGAAGCCCTGAATTGAAGCCCCGGTAAACGGCGGCCGTAACTATAACGGTCCTAAGGTAGCGAAATTCCTTGTCGGGTAAGTTCCGACCCGCACGAATGGTGTAACGACTTGGGCGCTGTCTCAACGCGAGGCTCGGTGAAATTAAAGTACCAGTGAAGATGCTGGTTACCCGTGGTTAGACGGAAAGACCCCGTGAACCTTTACTGTAACTTGGCATGGAGACTTGGCCCGGGATGTGTAGGATAGGTGGGAGACTATAGAAGCGTGGGCGTCAGCCTGCGTGGAGTCGGCGGTGAAATACCACCCTTTTCGGGTTAGGTTTCTAACGGGTGTCCGGGAGCGGGCATCTGGACAGTGTCAGGCGGGCAGTTTGACTGGGGCGGTCGCCTCCTAAAGAGTAACGGAGGTGCGCGAAGGTTCCCTTGCGCTGGTCGGAAATCAGCGTGTACGTGCAAAGGCAAAAGGGAGCTTGACTGCGAGACAGACAAGTCGAGCAGGGACGAAAGTCGGTCTTAGTGATCTGGCGGTGGCGAGTGGAAGCGCCGTCACTTAACGGACAAAAGGTACTCCGGGGATAACAGGCTGATCTTGCCCAAGAGTTCATATCGACGGCAAGGTTTGGCACCTCGATGTCGGCTCATCGCATCCTGGGGCTGGAGCAGGTCCCAAGGGTTTGGCTGTTCGCCAATTAAAGCGGTACGTGAGCTGGGTTCAGAACGTCGCGAGACAGTTCGGTCCCTATCTGCCACGGGCG
>CALKLC010000185.1 GCA_937991975.1 uncultured Spirochaetales bacterium
CTTTTTCATGTGAAACCTCCTAAGGTTTAATGTGCATTTATCGTTCATTCATCTCGATTTCGATATCCAGAAGGGGCGGATACTGCTGGCATCCAAAAATATCCGTTTCTCCCGCACTTCCACTCGGTTCCAACCGCTGAATAGTGAACTTTATCGCGTAGGCGGGATCGAACTCCACAAAATCAGTGATCCGTTCGAGGGGGATCCCGTAAAGATTAGCCACTTTCTCCTTCGTAATGGCACCGCTTTTCTTCACCTTTTCGTAGATCTCCTTCTCCCGGAAAATGATGTCGAAGGTGATTCTGTCCGTACCCGCATTTTTGCTGCGGATTGTTTTTGCCAGATCTACCAGTTTCTTTTTCATTCCATACCTCCCTATTGGATCATCATTTCGTGCATGGTGAAAAGTTCCATCGGATCGTCCACTGGAACTACATGGTTCATGGTCCAGCGGTAGGCCGGAGAGGCAGGAAGAACCTCATCCACAATGAAAGCAGCGGTGCCCGCGGTACCTTTTACCTCCGGCAAGCGGGCATAAAAGATTTGACGGGCTCCAATGAGGGTCACTTCCTGGGCCACTTCTTTCGTCGGGGCCACACCTTCCACTATGATCCCGAGCTCATGGGATCGAATTTCCTTTATAGGTTCCAGGTCACCCATCACTCCGTTTTTCCCATAGATGCGGTAGTACAGTTTGTATTCCTTGCCGGGCAATCGCTCTTCTACCTGGCTACGTGCCCAATCCAGTACCTTGTCTATATTCCGTATGGTGTAGGGATCACGAACTCCTACGATCCCGATATACCGTTCTCCTACCTTGCCAGAACCTTCCAGTTTTACCTTCACCTTTCCCTGAATGGGAACGAATTTCATGCCGGTAATGCGGGTTGTTTTTTCATCGTACTGCTCATAAACGCATTCTCGCATGTCAAGGTGTCCGCCGGCAAAATATTCGTAGAATGGATTGGAGCGTTCATACATGGCATGTCCTGCCACCGAAGCGATGGTACAGCGCTGGAAGGGGGCCATCGCTGTAACCTTCACATCCTCATGGGTAATTTCCCCGATGACCGATTCTTTCGCTGCGTAAGGTTCAGCGCAGAAGGATGCGCACTCCAGTACTTTTCCCAGATAGTATGCCTGAGCCTCGGGAAACCCTTCGTAAATTGCGGGCCCGGCAAATACTGCCGCATCACTGGATCTACCCCCCAGGATCACATCTGCCCCCATCTCGAGGGCTTTGATGTAGGGGTGTACCCCTGCTACCGCTACGATCCGATCCGTAGCTTCCAATTCCTCGATCGTTAGGGGAGGGCGAGAATCCAATCCCTCGATTACAACTCCCTGTTGTATTTTCTTCTTTAGGTATTCCTTAGGAACTTCCGAATAGAAATAGACGAGTTTGAAAGGTTTCATCTTGTGCTTTTTAGCCAGGTCCCGGATCATCTCGATGTAACGATCCACACGGCTGTTGGTCCCCGTATCCCCGCAGGACCCTACAACCATGGGAACTCCTTGCTCCCGGGATGCCAGGAGCATCAGTTCCAGGTCGTGTTTCTGCCATTCATAGGGACTCACACAGGTGTCTGATCCCAGGGGACCCGGACCGATATCATCGCTTCCTGAATCACAGCAGTAGTAATCGGGTTTTGTCCGTGCACCGATCCAGAAGCTTTCTTCCTTGGTGGGAGCGAATCCAAGATGTCCGTTCGGACTGATGATGCGCAATTTTTCTCTCTTTTTCATGCAAAGAACCTCCTAGGCGAGATATATTTAACATTTACAAAAAACATGCCATGAGAGGTATACAAGAAAAGAAGAATCTACTAATTCAATTCAATGTAATTAATTAGAAAATTGAGATTCGTGATAGCCGATGTGTGGCCTGTCCGGAAGTGTACAGTTGCTTGACAGTGAAAGACGTTTCGTCAAAAGGAGACGTCCAATTTTTAGACAGAAAAGTAGGAATGTTCAATCGACCCGCTGGATCACCCAAACGGGAGTTTCACTGCTTCTGCTGGATCTTCCTCTTTATCTTCTGGGTGGGGGTTTTCTCGAAGGGATCGATCTGGAGCAGTGCCCTGCCAATTCTGGCAAAGGAAGCGAGGCGACTGTTCGCCTCTTTTCGGATGGATTCCAGGATCTCCTTTGAACGAGCTTCCAGGGCTTGCCGAAATACATCTGCCTCATCCTCCGCTGCGCCGTACACCTGCCGGATGTCTTCCTTTATCTTATCGAGAACTTCCGGTTTCAGTTGGACAAGAGCAGTCAATCCCCCTACAGAATCTCCGTACACAAGAGACTCCTGGACGTAATTAGATTGGTTGATGAGGGCTTCGATTTCCTCCGGGTAGATATTCTCTCCCGAAGGGCCAAGAATCATGGTTTTCAATCTTCCCCGGATATAGATCCTTCCTTTTTCGTCCCATTTCGCAAGGTCTCCGGTGCGGAACCATCCATCCTCGGTGAAGGCTTCTTTTGTTCGTTCTGGATCTTTGTAATACCCAACCATCACGTTGGGGCCTTTCACCTGGAGTTCTCCCTCCTGATCCCCTTCTTTTACAGGGACAATCCGCACCTCCACTCCTTCCAGAGGATGGCCAGTAGAGCCGAGATGGGTTGTTTGGGGATTGCACCCCGCTATAAGGGGCGAGGTCTCGGTCA
>CALKLC010000186.1 GCA_937991975.1 uncultured Spirochaetales bacterium
CTGCAACCCAGGGGATACCTGTTTTTAGGAAGCAGTGAGTCTATAGGAGAGTCCCTGGATCAATATGAAACTATAAGTTCCAAGTGGAAAATCTACCGGTACAACGGAACAAAAATTGTAAATCGAAAAACCTACTTCCAGCTAAACGGGGATCGAGTTGCCCACACCCAGGCCATCTATCCTATCCTGCGCAAAACCATGGATCTGGAAGAGTTCTTGCAGGAGGTAACCGAATCGGCCCTTACCGATTACCTCCCCCCTTCCTTAATCGTAAACGAGACTTACGAAGTGGTGCACACCCTGAAAGACCCGAATCGATTCCTGAAGATTCCAACCGGTCGATTTACCCAGAACATCCTGAAAATAGTCCGCCCGGAGCTTGCCATTGCCCTCAGCACTGCCCTGCATAAAGCGGAAAAGGAGAAAAAGGAGTACCGTTACCGAGGCCTCCAGGTGGCAGATGAGAATGGTTCAATATCAGTAGAGCTCATTATACGACCCGTGCAAGAACGAAAAGGGAAAAAAACTTACTATGTTATTATCTTTCAGGAACAATCCACCCCCTGCACCGAACCAGGCATCCCTGCTCCGCCTGACATAGAATCCCAATACCAGCAGAGGATCCATGATCTGGAGCAGGAACTCATGTTCAGCAGGGAAAACCTGCAAGCAACCATAGAAGAGCTCGAGGCTGCCAATGAAGAACTTCAGGCTACCAACGAAGAATTAATCGCCTCCAATGAGGAACTGCAGAGTACCAACGAAGAATTACAATCGGTAAACGAAGAATTATACACGGTAAACTCAGAACACCAGAATAAAATCGAAGAACTCACCCAGCTGAATAACGATCTGTTCAACCTGTTGAAAAACACGGACATCGGCACCTTGTTTCTGGATAAAGCCCTTCGAATCCGCAAGTTTACTCCTGCTATTTCACAGGTATTAAACATCCTGGAAACCGATACGGGGAGGCCCATCCATCATATAAATCACAACCTCAATTACCCGAACTTTTTCGAAGACCTGTCTCAGGTGCTAGCAGATTTAAAACCCCTGGAGCAGGAGGTGGAGTCAAAGAATGGGGAATGGTTCATTGTCCGGATCCTTCCCTATCGTACGATAGAAAACATTGTGGACGGGCTGGTTGTTACGGTTTTGAATATTACGGAACGGAAAAAGCTAGAAAAGCAGATAGAGAGGGAACGGGATCTGTTGATGCTTATACTTGACACCAGTCCCATTGCCCGGGCAATGGTAGACAAGACCGGGAAGATCGTATATGCGAACAAGAAAGCAGAGGAAGTGCTGGGGCTTACCCGTTCCGAAATTCATCAGCGCACCTACAATGATCCTGCCTGGAAAATTACGGATCTAGCGGGCAACCCTATCCCCGACTCAGAGCTCCCTTTCCCCACGATTCTCAGAACAAAGAAACCCTTAAAGGAATACATACACGCAATTCAGTGGCCGGATGGACGTCGGGTACCCCTCCGGATCAGCGGGGTCCCTCTATTTGGAAAGGAATCCGAATTTGTAGGCGCATTATTTATGATCGAATTGATGGAAAATTCATAAAAAATTAACAGATTGTTCATAAAGAATTAACGGGACGTAACCCTGAAAAAAGGAAAAAGTTACTATGAAATTAGAAGAGGATAGTATTTTTGAAAAAGCACCCCACAAGAAACCTACCCTTCGGGAACTGGCAGAGGAGCGTCTTAAGAATCGATCGATCTCTTCAGTCCCTCTGGATATAGACCAAGCAAAGCGATTAATTCACGAACTGCAAGTGCATCAGATCGAGCTGGAGCTTCAGAACGAAGAGTTAAAACGTATACAGGAAGAGCTTCAGGCAGCCCGGTCCCTCTATCATGACCTGTATACCTTTGCCCCTGTAGGGTACGTAACATTAACCGAGGACCTCTTAATCGAGAATATAAATCCCGCAGGAGCTGAAATCCTGGCCGGGTATAAGACAGCTCCTCATCAATATTTCGGTCGTGCGTTTACCGAATATATTCATCCTGACAGCCAGGATGCTTTATATTTATTTGTCCAGGACCTGAAAACAAGCAAGGACAAACAATCCATTATCCTGCGAATTAGAAGTACAGAAAACCAGCCCGTGTATATTAAAACAGAAGCAGTGAAAAAAGTTCTGGAAACCGGTAAATGTGTCCTGTTCTGCACTTTTCTGAACATAACCGATCGAATTGTAATTGAAGAAGAACTCAAGAAATCCCTGCAAATCAAAGAGCTGCTTCTGCGGGAGCTGAACCACAGGGTAAAGAATAATCTTCAGATGATTTCAAGTCTTATTTTCTTACAAAAAAATACAAAAGAATGTCAGGAAACCCATGAAACACTGGAAAAAATCCAGAGCAGGATAAAATCCATCGCCATAGTCTATGAGATGCTTCAGAAATCCGAACAGATAGGAAAGGTTAATCTAAAGGAGTACTGCTACTCCCTCACGCAGCGAATTCTGGAAAACTATATTCAAAATCCTGGAAGGGTGGATGTTCTATACGATCTGGACGAGGTATGGATAGATACGGATAGAATCGTGTCCCTCGGTCAGGTAGTAAACGAGATTCTACTCAACGCCCTGAAACACGCGTTTCCAGGAACCGCTAGTGGAACCCTCACCCTTCGATTGAAGGACCTGAAAAACGGGAGCATCCTCCTTCAAATTCGAGACACAGGCCCCGGCATTCCCGATACTGTTTTGAAAGGGAACAGCGACACTCTTGGTTTTCAGATCATGCAGGGACTTGTAAGCAAGTTGAATGGCACCCTGGAGATAAAAAACGAGGGAGGAGCCCTATACTCCCTGACGCTTCCCCTTACGGATTGAACTTCGGCTTTACCGGTAGCCTCACCCATTCCTCAGGCCAGGCTTTCCCCCCACCAACCCAATTGAAAAACAAAAAAGAGGCGGCAAAGCTGTACTCTAATTCCTGCAATCTACCAGGAAATGGATCCGTGGAGATTTTGACCTGGATTTCCATACGGTCTATGAACCAGGGAAGAGGGTGGATAGTATATCGGAATCCCACAGGTTTTCCTATCAGATCGACCCAGGCGACCCCTATAAGCCGGATATCCTGTCGGGGAAGCTCAAAGGGATACTCCCAAACAGGCTTCCCCTCAAACTGAGTTCGTACGGGAGGCTTGAGGGTTAGCCCTGTTTGAGCCTCCGCATCAAAGGGGGTAAGGATATCAAGCATACGGTTGGTATTTGAGCGGCTGCGATTCAGACGCCGTTTTCGTTCTTCCGTGTAGTCTTCCCCATCTTTTACAGCTTCCACCACTTGAATGGTTACTTTACCTGCAGTGTCGTACGTAAAAGCCCACATCCCCTCTTCCCGGCTTTTCTCTTTGCCCGCAGGATCCAGCTGATACTGCACGTACCGAAGCCGAAGAGGAGCAGTCTGTTCTTCCTCGCTTCGAATCTGCACAGCCTTTTGCCATAGGGATTGTTCCCCCGGGTTTGCCAGGAGTTTTTCCGCAACCCCTATCAAAAAAAACACCTTCCCGATACTTACTACCAGTAAGGGGAAGGTGTGAAAGATAGCCGGTTTACCCATGGGTAAAGTATACTAAGGATGTCTAGCTACGGCTACAAACCTCTCTACCGTTCAGGGTTACTTATGCGAATCCGGTACATGTCGACCCAGATCCTTGTACTGTCCTTTTTCGATCGCGTACATTACCATAGAAAGGCCAACAGGTTGATGTGTCTTTGGAGAGAGGGTGATAATTCCTGTGGTGCACTGGAGATTCTTTGTCTGCTCCAGCGCATTTTTAATGGCAGTGGGATCCGTACTGTTAGCTCGCTTGATTGCATCCACAATGATCAATACTTTGTCGTACCCTAGATACGCTTTATTAATAGGCTCCTCGTTGAACTTCTTTTTGTACGCTTCCCTTACCTCGATCAGCTGCGGTTCATTATCAGAGTAGTTGTTTGCGAAATAAATCCTGTCCGCCATCTTTGGATCAGGTAGAAGCGTAGTAAAGGGGGGTGCGAAATCGAGCCCATTCAGAATGGGAACTTTGAACCCGATCTGGTCCATCTGCTGGATAGTGAGTACTTGATCCTGAATGTAATTCGGCGCATAGATGCATTCCGCTCCTGCATCTTTCAGCTTACTCAATTGAGTCTTGAAGTCCTTGTCCCCTTTTTTGTACACCTGGCTTCCTACCACTTTGCCCCCATTCTTTTCCCAGTAGTTTACGAAGGGCTGAACCTGAGAAACCGAAAATGCGTTGGACTGATCATAGAAAACCCCTACATTTTTCAGCCCGAGCTTTTTCAGACCGTAATCGGCAATGATCTCCGAGTACTGCACACTGGAAGGCTGCATGAGAAACATATAGGGATGGGGATTGCCATCAGGCTGAACTGTCACCCTGGGGTCTATAAAACTTCCTACGATAGGCACTTTTTTTGCCACAGTGAGGCTAGTGAGACTCAATCCGATGTTGCTGATAGGGGGTCCGATTACGGCTACGGCTTTGTCCTGGTCTACCAGGCGGTTATAGGCATTGATCGCTTCTTGAGGCTCCAGTTTCACGTCGTAGGCTTTTAATTCTATCTTTCGGCCATTGACACCCCCTGCCGCATTGATCCTCTCGATGGCGAGCTCCGCACCTTTCCGCACCGCATTTCCCCATACTGAAGTGGGACCCGATAGATCCTGGATCGCACCGATTACAATGGGGCCAGCTTCTTTGGTTTCCCCTTTTCCTGCGGCAAAGAGGAATCCTCCTGCCAGCGTTGCCACCATGAGAAACACAAGGATCCTTTTCATATAAGACTCCTTTAACCTGATATATTTGTTTCCCTACGGGAAACGGTTTTCCTGAAAATTACCTGCTCCCTACCCTTCCTCTATTACAGGATCAGTTCAACCTCCTACAAGCCCGAGGCCAGCTCCTCAAGGAACTGCCGAATCCGGTGTATCCGTTGTGGGGGAACGTCGTAGGGAATCACCCCTGTCCCAATCAGCATGGGATCCCGGCCCCTAGATAGTTTGTAAACCCTTTCGGTTTCTGAGCGAAGCTGCTCTTCTGTTCCCCGTGCGACCACCTCCACAGACATATTGATCCGCACCCGTAATTCTTTCCGGGACAAAAGGTGGTTCATAAAGGCTTCCTGGTCAGTTTCTCCAGGACAGATGATGTAGGAAGGACTACACTCCAGTACATCAGGAAGAACAGGAAACGTATTTCCCCCCATGATAAAAACAGGGCCAAACCCATACACAGCCGCCGTTCCTTCCATCACCCGAGCCAGAGCAGGTTTCTCCACCTCGTGGAACAGATCAGGTGAAAGGAGAGGAGGGGTAGCGGCAGATTCGAAAAAGGTCACGTTAAACCCTTCCGTTTTCGCAGCTTTCGCGATACGGATTTGCCCCTCTGCGAGATGCAAAAGAGCGTTTTTCACTTTTTCTGGTTCTGTTAGGGCTTCCACCAGCAGATTCTCGAACCCCATAAGATTACTCGCAATAGAAAAAGGTCCTCCCAAAGGGATCCGTATATCAACGGATTCGAGGCGTGAACGGAGCCTTCTAGCCGCTTCAAACACCAACGGGAATCTCCCGTCCTTCTCTGGGTCAAAGAAGGGTAGCCCCTCTAGCTCCGTACAGCTCTGAAAAATAAACTCTTTGATCGAGGGAACTTCATTCCCTTCAGGAATAACCACTGTAGCTCCATAGCATTCTGCTTCGAGGTTATACACATCGATCCCCACTGTGATAGACGAATGCCGGTACTCCTTCCAGGCAGCTTCATGGGCCCTGGCCAAAAGATCCGCGCTGTACGCCACTTCGCCTGGGCTCTTCCCTAAAAAAGCGGCCGCGTGTTCATACACTACGGGAACAAACTCTACGTTGGAGCGATTCATCTTCATCCCCTCTTTTTGCTTTTCTGTGACATCGCATCCTCAGGGTCCTCACATTCTTGTATTGTTTTCCCGAGGTATGCTTCGCTGATCTGCTCATTACAGAGAAGTTCTTCCCCAGTACCCTGGAATGTAACCGAGCCTGTTTCCAACACATAGGCGAAGTCGCAGATGGACAGAGCCTTTCGGGCGTTCTGTTCCACCAGCAGGATGGTGACCCCCATGGAACGAATCTTCAGGATGAGCTGAAAGATCTCATTCACAAGGAGGGGTGCCAGCCCTAAGCTGGGTTCATCCAGAAGAAGCACCTTGGGATCGGCCATAAGACCCCGGCAGATGGCGAGCATCTGCTGTTCCCCTCCCGAAAGGGTTCCCCCCTGCTGATCTTTTCGTTCCCGTAGACGGGGGAATAGCTGGAACATCTTTTCTATCCGTTCGTTTAGAACTCGCCTGGAGGATACGGTATACCCACCCATTACGAGATTTTCCTTCACCGTAAGCCCGGGGAAGATCTTCCTTCCCTCCGGCACCTGCACAATTCCCAGGCGTACGATCCGATTGGGTTCTTTAGGTAACGATTTTTCATGAAATTGAATGGAGCCCTTAATCGGATTTACTAGACCTGAAATCGCATTCAACAGGGTAGTCTTTCCCGCTCCATTAGAACCGATTATGCTTACAACAGCCCCCTCGGGTACCTGGAGAGACACCCCTTTTAAGGCGTCTATGTGTCCATAGGACACGTAGAGGTTTTCTACCCTCAGCATGATTCCTCCTCTCCGATATACGCTTTAATCACCTCCGGATTTTTCTGCACCTCTGTGGGGAGTCCTTCAGCAAGCAGTTTCCCGAAGTTCATCACATAAATCCAATCAGACATTTCCATCACCACCTGCATCCGATGCTCGATGAGAATAATAGAGAGGGAATGATCCTGATGAAGCCGATACACCAGCTCGATGAAATCCTGTACCTCCCTTGGATTCAATCCAGCGGCGGGTTCATCGAGGAGTAACACCTTCGGTTTGGCAGCCAACGCTCTGGCAATTTCCAGCTTTCTCTGTAACCCGTAGGGAAGATTGGCTGGCTGTTCCCCGGCATAGGGTTCAAGACCTACCATGCGAAGCAGTTCCATTCCTCTTGACTTGCTATCCCTTTCTCCCCTTTTTTTGGGGGGAAGTTGAAGCACCGCGTCCAGAAAACTGTAGCTTCCATCCGGATCCAGCGCAGTCAACACATTCTCTAACACGTTCAAGCCCAGAAACAACCGGATATTCTGGAACGTTCGGGCGATTCCTTTACGGGTTATCACGTGTTGAGGCAGTCCAGAGATCTGCTCTCCTTTTAAGAGGATCTCGCCACTGTCAAGAGGGTAAACTCCCGTAATGAGGTTAAAGACAGTTGTCTTTCCCGCTCCATTCGGACCAATGATACTGATAATCCCCCCCTGTGGAAGATGGAGAGAGAAATCCTGCACCGCCTGTACCCCCCCAAATCGTTTAGAGATATGCCTTGCCTCTAGAACCCATTCACTCATGGTTTCCCTCCCCCTTTACGTAACCCCTTCCCAAAAGATAGAAAAATCTCCCGTTCTCCCAGTAAGCCCTTCGGCCGATAGTTGATGATGGCCAACACGATGATACAGTACAGAAGAATCCTCCATTCCGAGGCAAAGCGGAGCACTTCCGGAAGAGTTCCCAGAAGGATCGCAGAAAGCACTGCTCCGCTTACGCTGCCCAGTCCCCCAAAGAAGACCATGATGATCCATTCAGCTGATCGAGTCCAATTGAAGAGGCCTGGATCCACATACGTGGTGTAGAACCCATACAAGACACCCGCATAGGCTGAGAACCCAGCTGCCAAAAGAAAAACCAGGAGTTTTATTCCGTCCGCATGGATCCCCATGGAACGGGCCGCAAGCTCGTCTGTTCGCACCGCAATACACTGTCTACCAAACCTGGAAAACTTGAAATTCCATACAATGAAGAGGGAGAGCATTGCAGAAATCCCCACGAAAGGGAGGGTAGTGACCGGAGGGATACCCACCAATCCCATCGCTCCCCCTGTGATCTGGGTCAAATTATTCAAGATCGCAATTATGGCTTCCCCGAACCCAAAGGTCACAAGAGCGACATAATCCCTGCGAAGGCGCACAGTGGGGATTCCCACCACCAATCCTGCCAGTACCCCTGCTCCAACCCCCACAACGGCTGCCAAGGGGAAAGGAAAACCGAACCGAACCACTAAAAGCCCGGATGTGTACGCCCCTACGGCCATGAAACTCGCCTGGCCTAAAGAGAACATTCCGGTAAGGCCTGTAATTAAAAAGACACCGGACACTCCAATGATAGAAATACAGGTAAATACAAGAACGGAAACCGAGATACCCATCCTTCCCTCCTATACCTTTTCCTGGATGATCTTGCCCGCGATCCCCTGGGGGCGCAGGATGAGGAATACGAGGGTGATAAGGAAAATAACCACGGGGGCCAATCCCGATCCAATCCCTTCAACCCCCGTAAGGAACACCTCAAGCAAACCCAGGAGAAGGGCTCCGATCACTGCTCCAGAAAGGTTTCCTAACCCTCCAATGACGGAAGCGATGAACCCTTTCACAATCATCTGCCCCAGCTGGGGATATAGGGTGTAATTGATGCCCAGGAATACGCCTGCGATTCCACCGAGAACTCCCACAACGAAAAAGGTAGACACGATGATCTGATTCACAGGAGCACCCATTAGAAGAGTAGTGGATGGATCCATAGATAGGGCTCGGATGGCTACGCCCAATTTAGTACGGTAGAGGATACCCATCAGGATCGATAGAGCAAGCACAGAGATGACAAACATCCAGAAATCCGTTACCGCTACTTGAAAGTTTCCCAGGCGCAGGATCGTTTGTTCGAAGAACTTTGGGTAGCTGTAGAAGTTACTGGAAAAAGTGATCGTAATGAGATTTTCCAGAAGAATGCCCATTGTAATGGAAGAGACAAAATAGAAAATCACTGGACTCTTGCTGTTACGTAGTCGCCGGAACGCCACCCTCTCTATCAGAACTGCAAGCACTCCGCCTGCCAGTGAGGTAAGAAGCAAGGTGGGGATCAACCCCACTTTCCCCTGTGTGGCGATCAGGTATCCTGCATAGGCAGTGACCGTTAACACTCCTCCATGGGAGAAATTACTGAACTTCAGAATGTTGAATACCAGAGCAAATCCTACTGCGATGATGGAATACACGGAACCTAAGGAAAGTCCGTTTAGCAGCTGTTGAATATTCATCTCTTCCCCCTTTCCTTAAAAAACTTTTTCTCCCTGTGATCCTTCCAGGTCGTCTCGAACCAGTACTCTTCCCGCGGTATGGGGCGGCGAGGTATGAACAGGTGCTGGAAGCATACCCCATCCCACCGGGTTACCAGGATGCGTTCCCGGAAATCGGTAACCTCGGGTTTATACTTCCATTCGGGTTCCAGTAACGGATGGACCTCTTTACCTGCCGGATCCATCACCAGGTACGACCCCCGGCTTCCTCCCCCTGCCTCCAGGTAAGCCTGGATGGCCGACAGGTAAGCCGCATGGGCAAATACCAGATGTCGATTGGTGAGTGCTACGGGCAATTCATCCAGGTGTCTCACTTTCACGGTGGAAAACTTCTCCACCTGTTTCAAAGCATCCCGCACCGCGGCCTTGACCTGTTCGAGTCCCCGAATATGAGCACCTGATTCGGTCATCCGGCGCTGGAAATCTTCTCTGTATTGCCAGAGCCCCTTTTCCTGCCAGCTATCCTGTTCCCGCCAACTGTCCTGCCCCTGCCAGCTGTATCGACTCTGCCCTGTGTCATGACTCCGCCCGCTATCTTGTTCCCGCCAGACTCCCCCGCCGCGACCGCCAAACGTACCTTCCTTTACCCTTCCATCTACCTGTGGAAAGATCCTCTCGATGAGGGCAAGCATCTCTTTGACGGACACCTCTGCCAGAGGGATCCATTCTTCTTTCCGTAGTTCAGTCTCCCTGTACACTTCCGCGATCTTTCGGGCCGCTCGTATGGCCCCAACCTGCCCTGAGTTCAGGGCCGAGCCTCCGGGCCGGTACACCCCGTGGGTACCGTTTACCTCTCCCACAGGGAACAACCGATCGATATTGGTGGATTCCCACCACAGATCTGCAGCAAGCCCGCCGTTGTTGTGCTGGGCACAGACGGCAATTTCCAGAGGCTCCCTCTCCAGATCGATCCCGTGGGTTCGGTACAACTCGATGGCTAAAGGATTCATCTTCTTTAGTCGGTCGATCGGCCGGCCGAACAGGGCTTCCGATTTTTTCAAATACGTGTACGCTTCTTCGGATAGATCTTCGAACCGGAAAGGTTCTGGACCGCTCCCAGCGCCCCTTCCGACTTCAGGATCCCTCGACCCAATTGAACCACCCGAACCAGAGGGAATTCCGCTTTTCCCAGCGGAGCCTGCGGGCGTTATTGATCCAGCGTACTGTTCGGCACTACTCTGCTCCGATCCCCATATCGGATAACCCATCAAAGGTTCCCCCGGATTCGTTCGATAATCCAGGTACACCCGCCGGCCTTTAAGCACCGTTTCCCGGTATACAAGAATATCGATGAGGGAGGATCCCCGGTTCTCGATCTTCCGCGGATCGAAGGGCCACTGGTACCCTTTGAGGAACACAGCGGAACACATCTCTCCCAGACTCTGGAAATAGGGCCGAAGGAACTCATGGGGATCCGATCCGTCCGCGTTGGTGGAAATGTAGCGGGGAATCACCTGCTGGTACGTACCCGATACATTCCAGCGGAACTTCGTGGAAGCAAGGCCGTACTGAGACTCCGTAAGGTTCACTGCCTCTGCCCCTGCTTCCAGGGCCAGCCCGATCGCTCCTGTGTGCACCGCGGGGTACACGGAAGAATGGTACAGGCCTCCTGGTCCCCCCACACCAAACACGGTGTTTTCCGCGATGAACAGCACAAGGCCGTATTTCCCATCTTGTAAGGCTCTCGTATCCATCGCAATGGCACCGAAGGTCCTCCCTTTATCGACCAACAACTTTACCACCAGGTGTTTATCGAAGATGGGGATTCCCCGCCTCTTTACTTCCGACAGGAGACACTCCACCATGACCCGGGAGGTGTAGGGCCCGATGGAAGTACCCCGCTGTTTGGGGTCATGATCGGTTTTGTACCCTACGATTCCACCGTACCGGTTGGCCGGAAAGGGTACCCCAATGGAAAGAAGGTGATAGAACGCCTCAAGGGACTCCATCGCTTCCACCAGGGCAATATCCCCGTGCATGGATCCTCCGGAGTAGAGGGCTTCCGCCATCTCGTAGGGAGAATCGGGAGTCTCCGAAGCTACGGCGAGCTTGTAGTACGTCTGTTTATCGCTTCCCGTGTTCCGGGACGTACCTCCATCGAGGTCTTCTGTCACGATCGCCAGATCCGTAACCCCGAATTGATGGAGCCGGTCCGCCGCATTGAGGGAAGCGGCGCCGCTTCCGATTACGAGGGTATGCACCCGTACAACCGGAAACGCCCGACCATCCACAGAAATGGAATATTGTTCCATGATCCTCTACCCTCCTTTTGCCGAACCTTTCTTCTGTGTATGCTTCTGCGCCTGCATCGCCTCCGGGTGTATGGCGACTGTCTCCTGAATGTTCTGTCTCCCTAAGGTTTCGCCGGGGATATACTCCCCCTCGATCAGCTTTTGAATCCGTTCTGTACTGCGGTCGATGATCCGGTTCCGTAGCCATGCTCCTGCCTCCCTGGCCAGGCTGAACACCGACAGACTGATCGTGTCGATCCGCCGGGAAAGGAGTTCTAGAACGGGGGAGTTATCAAATCCTGTAAGGGAAAAGTCCAGGGGGATCCGTATGCCACTAGCAATAGCGCACTGGTACAGGTACACAGCCATCACATCGTTGAAGCAAAGAACAGCGTTGTACCCTTCCCGCTTCAACTGGCTCAAGAACTCGGGAGTAATTTGGGAAAGGGTATCGAGGACACGGAAACTCTCTCTTTGGATCTGGAGCGCCTTCACCCCTTCCAGGTAACCTTGCAACCGCTGTTCCTCCACGAAAGGGATCTGAGAGAACCCCAGAAAGTAAGGTTTGAGGGCTTTTCCCCTTACCCTGGAAAGCTCTTCCAGAAGCCTGCGGATTCCCTTCGCGTTGTCGCAGGATACATAGTCCCGATCCGGGTGTACCCGGTTCAGCTCCACAGCGGGGATCCCCCGTTCCGACAGCAGCGCATACACTTCCGGTTCAGGCTCCGTGAAAGCGAACACGCATCCATCGATATCTCCCAGTTTCTTTGATTGGAACAATTCCCTGTTCAGGCCTGACAGCCGGGTAATGATATTCACCCGCACATCCCCAAACCCTTCGTAGAGCCCCTGGATCAGTTCTGCGGGATTATAGAACAGGTGGGTCGACACGTAGCGGTGGGTGGGAAGGAAGAGCTTGATATGCAGAATAGCCCGGTTCCGATGCTTACGGATAGGCCGCTTCTCGTACCCGAGTCTACGGGCTGTGTCGATGATCAACGTACGCTTCTCTTCGCTGATGAGGATGGAATTGTTCAATACCCTGGAAACGGTACTGGCGGAGATACCCAGTTCTCGTGCTACATCGTACACAGTAACCCGTTTCATGCTTTTCGCCTTCTTCCCTTATGTCAGCCGTGCCTTTCGGCGGGCGCCAGTTTCTCTATCCCCGCATCTCCTGAACCTCGGGGAACGCTATCTTTTGTGTCTTTATTCCGTGCGGCGGAGTTTAACTCTTTCAATAGATCCCGATAGTAGGGATCGTACAATACACAACCGTCATGCTTTCCGGCGGCCATCAGCTTGCTGCAACCCGAGCAGGTAGTGCACCAGTGGACCGAGGCGGAATCTTCGGAAAGTTTTCGCGGGAACTCCGGGTCGGCAAAACTCTGCCGGCCAAACCCCACAAAATCCACATACCCCTTTTGCAGGTTCTCCTCTGCCCAGCTCGATCCCGATTTTCCCAGAGCCGAATAGGCCGATCCGATCACCGTAAGATCAGGCACCTGCCGTTTAGCCAACCGTGCGTACCGGAAATGGTGGTACACGAACAGGCGCGACATTTGTGTGGGACGGGTGATTTCCGCCGTAAGGGAAGGGATCCCCGCAGACACGTTTACGTACACCATCCCCAATTCTTTCAGGAGGGATACAATCCGAAGCATCTCGGTGAGGTCTTCGATGATTTCATCTGGTCCTCCGGTCCCGCACCCTCCCCGGACTGCCTCATAGAAGGAAAGCCGGGAACCGAGGAGGAACTCGCGGTTCCTGAGCCCTGCCCGGGTTGCCTCTACCACTTCCCGGATGAACCGGGTTCGATTCTCGAAACTCCCTCCCCATTTGTCTTCCCGGATGTTTGCCGGGCGCAGCATCTCGGCTCCGAAGTACCCATGGCACAGCTTGAAATCGATCCCATCCGCCCCTGACTCTTCCGCCAGGAGAGCTGCCTCCACGAACCTGTCACGGATCCCTGCGATTTTATCGGTGGTAAGGAGTTCGGCCCCTTCCCCCGCGTCGCCGCCGGGGTACAGGCAAACCCGGCGGGAAAAAGTACCCGAGTGCCTTCCCGAATGGGTGAGCTGGAAGAGGAGTACTGTATCGGGGGCCTTTTTCTTGAAAGCTTCGGTGAGACGCTTGTACCCGTCCAGGTTCTTTCGATTGAGAATGAGCCCGTTCGGCCGGGCAACCGAATCTTCCACAACGGAAAGAGCCTCCACGATCACGACACCCCAATTCCCCTGAGCCAGACGCTGGTAGCGGGCCAGTGTTCGTTCCGACACCGAACCCCCGGGCCCTCCATCGTTTCCCTCCATTGCCTGGGAAACGAACCGGTTAATCGTTTGCCTCTTCCCGATCTGTCCTGGGGAGTAGAGGAGGTTCCATGCAGCAAGGGATTCGCGCCGGGACCCGTCAGTTACTTGTTTACTGTAATCTCTATGCACGGCTTGCTCCTTCGCGTACAGGCTCCGTGTGGGCTTTGCAGACTCCTTTGTCTTCGGAATCATTCTGCCGATCAGGTTCCCCACCGGATGGGCCTCGTGCCCCTTGAATCCGGTGCTCGATCTGTTCCATCCATGTTTCCTCTATCCACTTTTTTAGTTGCATGCAATTTTTAAGCTGTATGCACACTGTACAACGGGATGGTAGAAGTTGTCAAGGGAAAATCTACCTCTATAGATCATAGTAGCCACTAATTGCATATGGAAATACTTTTGTCTGACAATTCCATAACCTTCACAAAGTCTAAGAGCTTCTCTTTGGATATCCAGGCTGATAGGTAAGACTGTTACATCAGGAAGTTCTGCAATGGAGGGTATTTTCCTCCGAGCTATTTCTGGTGTACCAGGCATCGTCATTTTAGGCCCTGTCAAATTAGGGTACATTTCTGCTAAGTTCTGTACTGAGATGAATAACTCTACCCCTCTGTATTCCTTGCCACATAAAATGTTAAAAGCTTTCTTAATATCAGGATATTCGTATCAATAAATCTCTTCTCGAGAGAAGGAACCCTGGAAAGCACTTTTCGTGGACAGGATCCTTCCTTTTTCGGTGTCATTACGATGTAGAAAATCCTCGAGGGCAAGCTCTACCACCTGACTTATTGAGCGTTTTTCTTGTTTCGAATGCTTTCGTAATAATCCCACTATTCTCTCATCTAATGGAATACTAATATGCTCTATCATAACTATAATCCTACTGCTACTAAAGGTGATTTTCCCATCGCTAACCACGTCTGTTGCACCGGTAACGGCAACCACCTTTCTATATGTGCGGGCGATTTCACTGGCGACCAATGCAGCATCTTCTGTTCTATGTAAAGAATCCACTCCCCTGGTTCTTACCTTCTCGTTAGCCAGAGCAAGAATCTCCGATGCGTTTCCCCGAATCACAGAGATACCTCCCTCTTGTATAAGTTCACGGGCAGTTTCTGTTCTATACCGGGTAGCCCCTGCTCCTACTGGGTCCATCACAACAGGAATGTTCCTTTTCTCTGCCGAGCGGGTAGCCATATACATGGCCTGTACCCACTCTGGTTCCAGTGTTCCAATGTTCAACACCAACGCATTGGCTATCTGTGTCATTTCTTCTACTTCTTCCTTCGCGTGGGCCATCACAGGAGAAGCACCACAGGCAAGAAGTGCATTCGCTGTATAGTTCATAACTACGAAGTTGGTAATATTATGGACAAGAGGTTTCTTTTTACGGATTTGATTTAATAATTCCCCGGCAAATTCATTCATCTTCATGTTCATTCTCCTTCCTTCATGGAATTGCTATGGGTAGAAATTGCACAGAACTTCCCGCACATGGAACAAGTGGTTTCTGTTCCTGATAGTTCTTTATTGGCATGAATCACCCTTTCACCTCCGCGTCATCAGGATGCTGGCGTACGATACGTACCCCGGTTACAAAAAAAAAACCGCTCCAGCGTACTAGAGCGGTTGATTCCATTCGAATAAGAAGGCCATAAAGAATTGTCGTGCCTCCTTAATAGACTGAACTCCCTACGCTGGCATTACCCAGATCAGGTTCGTCGGGTATACTCTCAGGCCTACCCTTCGGCAGACCACCCCGATGTAAAAGAACAAATGTTTTAATAAGCTTAGTAGAATCTTGGCATCTTAGTCAACAGTCTAAGGATAACTGTGTGGAGTTTGAAAACACAGGGTACCCCCTGGACCTACGCAGACCACTGAGCTAACTCATCTTTGTACTGCCCCAGCAGGTTGTCAAGCACTACCGTAGGAAACACCAACGCTTCTGCCGGTAGACAGCATCCAGGCGGCACTTCCCCCGGTTAGCGGGGCTATCGGCGGAAACACCAACGCTTCTGCCGGTAGACCCGGGTAAGTCTATCGAACCAGAATCAATGGCGGGTCCCCCTTATAGCTAGGGGATGGGCCGCTCCCCCGCACCGCTCTACCATGTGGACACTGTCACCTTGCGACTGTTCCATGGAGAGACTCTGTGCCGTTGTCTGTTTGTACCCCGGAGCCTTCCCCTCGGATTCCAACCCTCTGCACCTGTTCGTACAGGGTACGCAGGAACACCGCTGCGTTCGGTACGCTTTTCTCCCCCGCACATAGGCAAAACACAGCGCCCCCGTGCGCACATTAGGGGGCCGTACACGGGTATTTCGGCAAC
>CALKLC010000187.1 GCA_937991975.1 uncultured Spirochaetales bacterium
ACTACCTTCTCTTTGTCCTTGCCTCCCCGCTCAAACATCACACTCGCCCCTTCTACCCGCTCCTTCTTCCACAGGGTTACCAGTGCCGTTCCCACTGAATGGGTTGTGGCGATTTCCTATACCGTCTTCTCTCCCCGGAGGGCTTCCAGGGCACCCTTTGTTTTAAAGGCCTTGTCATACCGTTTCCTCATACCTGTAATTTATACCTCCTCCTTCCTGTACAGGAAGTAGGCATATTCATAAAAATAGTTTAATTTCGTTTCTTAAAATTTGTGCTCAGCATATTCTAACTTCAATCCATGCAATATAGACATCTGTTCGAATATGGTATCTGCCATATACCGGATCCTCTTAATTTCTGCTAAATACTGAGTTTCCACCAATACAATGGGTGAAATCCATAGAACGTCGACTTCATCGAACGCCTGAATCGCTTTTTTAGAATGAAGCGACTTGTCCCCATGATGAAAAAGGACAAAAGCATGGGTATCAAGGAACACCACGGAGGTTCACTTTATCATTCCATTCCCACGGTGTCGATTCCGAAAGCAATATATGTACGTACGTTTATACGTAAACATCCCGAGCCGCCTATTTCAACACTCCTACCCTACTTTATCACTCCTGCCATTGCCTCGATCAGTCGATCCACATCAGAGTCGATGATATCTCCCATGTTCGCAATCCGGAAGATGGAATGGTACAGCCCGGCCTGACCCGCGTAGATCACGAATCCTGCCTCTTTCAGCGCGTCGTGCACCTGTTCATATGTGCGCCCCGCCGGAAGTTTAAAGGATGTGAGCATGGAACAGTACACTTCCTCGGGCAGGAAAAGCTCGATCCCCAGCCGTCGGAACTCTCCCCGAATCCTTTTCGAAATCGCCCGATACCGGGCCCGCCGTGCCTGCCACCCTCCGGCTTCTTCCAGTTCCTGAAGCGCTTCCTGCAGCACCACACAGATATGGGTTGCTTGGGTGAAGGGAGAAAAACCAGTTTTCTGCTCCCTGTACATCTTGAACAGATCGAGGTACAGAGAGGATGCCTCGGTCTTCCCCGTCTCCAGAAGATCCTTCCGGGCCAGGACGAAACAGATTCCCGGAGCCCCATGGATACATTTGTTCGCTACCGAAGCGATGGCTCCTACATTCCAATCCGCGAACCGTATCTCCTCCGCGGCAAAACTTAATGTCCAGCACCAGCCTGGCAAACTCCGGTTCCCGGTGGCAAAGGTCTTCCTCCAGGAACTTTTGCCGTACCCTCTCGCTCATCGTAACAGGGCCCGGATTCAGAAGGATCGTGGGCCGTGCCCTGTTTTTCGACCGTGCAGATAGATGGACTCCCGCCCTGGCTTCACTAGACCCCATAGACGTGTTTCTGTTAGAATGCTTGTCTGTTTTCATCGTTTATCCTCGACGATCATGTATAAATTTTGAATATACTTTCTTACCGCCTCTCGATAAGAACGAATTGCTTCCGGTACGATTTTTTGCACGTATAGGACTTTTTCTGCTTTGATTCCTGCCTGGTACAAACTCCTAAAAGCGTGTCGAAAGGCTCGAAGCTCATCGATCCTTGTCGCTTCTTCTTCGGTGAACAATGCTGGTCTCAATCCTTTAATCTCAAGGGTCATCCGTCGTACCAAATCGCGATGCCAGGATTTTTGCTCTATCTTATTCTCGAAGTTTTTCGCAATGCGCAGGAAAGAGTTTTCCATCAGGCAGTACAGGTTATGAATTGTGTACCCTAATGCTGCGAAATCCAGAGAGTCTGATGCCCCCTGGTCAATACGGTTTATAGCCTGAATGTTCTCTTGCACTAACCTCTCTAATAAAGAAAGGTCTTTTTCCAACTCTGAGCAGAGAAGAAGGATCGCTTCCTTATCAAGCTTTTTTTTCATAAAGAACTATAGCCCCTGCTTCGATATCATGTATGGGAGAGTCTTGAAGATCATCCAGGTCCACCAGATCGATTTTCCAGGGCTGATCCAGTGCCCAGGAGAGTAGCCGGAAATAGCGCCTGGAACGAACCCCCAGGTCGATATCGAACTCCAACTGTCGGGGATTCCCCTGGGCCAGGGAACCAAAGAGAACCACTTTCTCCAGCTCAGGATCTAATTCCAGAAAGGCCGAAACCAGGCGGGGAAGAAATGAACGAGCCTTTTGGACCCGCAGTCGGAGTACACGCTTGTAGGCCGCTTCTATCCGTTTCCATTCTTTCTGGTAGGGTCGGGGATCGAACTGGTCTTGTGCTGTCTGTTTCGATTCACCCATACAAAAAGTATACCTGTTTTTCAAAACTTTCGTCAGCCCTACGCTGGGATGCCCCACCTACCAAAACGCGATCCATTTCTTCACACTGAAGGGTGCTCCGCATTGCACCCCTTTGTGGACCTTCGGGGAAGAAACTGTTAGTAGTGGTGCCAAAATTGTGGCGGAGGTAGAGGTACCAAAAATAACTAAGCTCTACCTTAGAAATCTTTGGAAGTGGTGCCAAAATTGTGGCGGTATGGCATGCGGGTGGAAGGAACGCCCTCTATCGATGCGACTCCTGTCCGGTAGGGCCCTTACCACAGGGAACAACATCGCATGATTACAACTTTTCAACCTCCGCCACAATTTTGGCACCACTTAAGAAATCTTTCATACCGCGCCGCGAAGACTCATAAGCAGTCGCAGTATTCCCCTCTACGGGGCCTGCAGAAGAAACTCAG
>CALKLC010000188.1 GCA_937991975.1 uncultured Spirochaetales bacterium
CATCCGACCATACCACCTGCACCTGGTTTGTTCTCGACCACAAAGGTAGCTTTCGTGTACTTTCCTGCGATTTCAACGAACTTGCGGGACGTAATATCGAGAGCTCCCCCGGGTGCAGTGTACACGATCAAGCGGATCGGTTTGGTGGGGAAGGCTGGGGCGGTTTCCTTTTTTCCGGCGCTGTAGAGTGCCATACTAAGACCAACAATAAGCAGCACAGAGAACCATACGATTCGTTTCATCTTTTACCTCCAGGATACACGTAATATATTCGATAATGATTACACATTCATGTTAAATTATTATGAAATTCTATGGCATCATTCCCACTACCCGTTTTGCCGCCTTCAGGTAGTTGGTATTCGGCATGGATGCAAGCCCCAGGCTCTCAATCACTGTCTTCATTCCACTGTAATTCTCACTCTCCACACAGGCACTTTCCAGAAGCGCCCCGTTGAACCAGACTTTGGCGTACTCGCAGATGATCCCCTCGATAGTGAACCCATACCGCATCTTCTCCACTGTGACGGGGGTAAGGTCTGGATGCTGACGGGCCATTTCGATGAACTCCTCGATGGTATAGGAATCTTTCTCCAGTTTCATCTCTACTTTAAGATGAGAAAGGATCGTCTGTAAATCGGATTTTTTTACCGGGAACTGGAACTTCCCCCGAGGCTGGAAGATCTCATATCCTTCGGGAGTCTCTCCCACTTTTGTCTTGATATCCAGAAGACCTTCCCTTACCTTTACATTCGCTTCATTTGTATGAACCGAAAGGAAGTAGGTCTCCGCGGGCATCTTCCGTGCCTGCTGCAGGATAGTTGTTCCGTTCCACATCCTGGCCTGGACTGTCTCGATGATTCCATGACCGAATACTCGAAACTCTGCCCGGGGCACGATTTTTGCCGCTTCCTCGGGCGAAAGGGCTTTATTCTTGGCATACACGTCTGCCATAGGATCCTCCTTTTATTACATGCTTTATTCCATACATGTACATTTATACCATCCTCTCGTGAGGAGAATCCAATAAAAAGAATTTAAGGGATCGATAAAAAACTTTATGGATAGAAGCAGGTCATTTTTCTTGACAGAGAGAGAGTTCCCTACGGAAAATAGCATCATGCGGATTTCAAGGAGGGTATTACAGTGGAACCTTTTAGTATAGATCGCGAAGGGATTTCAAAGGCTAGTACGGTGTATGTAGTAATGGGGAACGAGGCAGCAGATCTTGATTCGATGGCTTCAGCAGTTCTCTATGGATTCTTGAAGAGCAAGATAGATCCAGATTCTTCCCGTCTCTACGTTCCCTATGCCCCGATCCCGCAGGAAGATTTCAAGCTCCGTACCGAGGCGGTGTACCTGTTCAGGGAAGCTGGGGTAGGGCAGGAAGCCCTCGCTTTTCAAGGAGATGTCGATCTTCAGAGGTTACACCGGGAAGGCCGGTTGTCCCTGATTCTGATGGATCATAACAAGCTGGGGAAAGAGTTTGCCCCGTATGAAGGGGTAGTAGAGGAAATCATCGACCACCACAAGGATGAAGGGTGCTATTCGCAGGTGAGGGTGAGGAGGATTGAACCAGTGGGATCTACCTGTACACTGGTGGCCGAAGAATACCTTCGCCAGGCTCCGCACCTTCTAACCAGGAGGGAAGCGCTTCTCCTTTTAGGAACGATCCTTCTGGATACGGTGAACCTGGATCCAAAGGCAGGACGGGTTACTCCCAAAGACGGGGAGGTGGCGGAGCAACTGAAGCTCAAAGTGCCCCTCGATACGAATACCCTCTTCGAGACTCTCCAGCGGGAAAAGTTCAACGTGGCGGAATTAAGTACGGCAGATCTTCTCCGTAAGGACTATAAGGAGTACGTCGCGGGGAAGGTTCGGTACGGGATGAGTACAGTCCTCATTTCACTGGAAACCTGGAAGAAAAAGGATCCCTCTCTCCAGGTGGAACTTGAGAAGTACCGCAAGGGGCGGAACCTGAACCTGCTGGTGGTGATGATCGCGTACACAGAGCCGAAATTTCAACGGGAATTGATCCTGGTGGGAGAATCAGAAAGACTTACCGCATCCATCGCGGATTATCTGAACAAAAAAGGAACCCAGCTCGCCCCACTCGGATTTCCGGGAAGTTACTCCCAGGGGAACCCCGAGTACTCCCGTAAGAAACTGCAACCCCTAGTGCAGGAATTCCTTACTGCGGGTGTAGGTTAGCACGAACTGGCTAAAGGCAGAGGAAGGGAGTGGATCTGCAGACTTTCGTTGGACCATGTAGAAGTACCGCTTCATCTCCAACCCCTCGATGGAACGCTCTGCCAGGAGTCCGGCTGTAACTTCCCGGCGGACAGTGATTCGGCACACAATCGAAGCCCCAATCCTTTCGATCACCATTCGTTTGATTGCTTCGATGTTGTTTACCTCGAATCGGATGTGGGGAGAGAAACCCAGCTCGCGGAATCGTGCATCGAGACTCTTGCGGGTAACGGTGTTCCGCGCAGGAAGGATCAAGGGGAGTTTGGTCAGGTCTGTGAGCTGGATCTTTTCTTTTTCCAGAAGGGGATGCTTCTGGGGTAGGATCAATACGTGATGATCGAAGAACAGGAGGGATGCATCCAGGGCGCTCTTCAAAGGGTACGGTTTCCGCCGCCCCAGGAAGCCGAGATCGATCTGTTGATCGAAGAGCATCCGTTGTACTTCGTATGCGTTCTGAATGTTGAGAGAAAAGGCGAACTCCCCTTCCACCTTTAGATACTCGGAAATCAGTCGAGGAAGAATATACATGCCGGGGATGAGACTGGCTCCCATCCGCAACTGCCCATCCCCTTGATCGGTCAACTCCTGCAGCGCCTG
>CALKLC010000189.1 GCA_937991975.1 uncultured Spirochaetales bacterium
CACTGAACCTGGGCGAGGGAATTGCGGGATGGGTTGCGGAGCATAAGACTTCACTGATCGTAAACGATGTAGGGGAGGATGCAAGGTTCTTTGCTGATGTAAGTAAGAAGATCGGATTCCCGACCACATCCATACTGGCCACACCGATGCATGTGAAGGGAGAATGTGTAGGGGTGATAGAAATCATCAACAAGAAAAACGGTAAACCCTTCAACCAGGAGGATCTGGAGTGGCTGGAGATCTTCAGCACCCAGGCATCCATCACTCTCCAGAATGCCAGAAACTTCCAGAAAGTTCGTGATGAGGTGGATCTCCTCCGGGACAAGGTGAACACCGAAACGGGTTACCATACCTTCATCGGGGAAAGCAAGGTTATACGGGAAAAACTGGAACTGGTAAAGCGGATTGCTCCTACGGATTCTTCCGTGTTGATCTTAGGGGAGAGCGGAGTGGGGAAAGAGCTCTTTGCCGAACAGATCCATCTGCACAGCCCCCGCAGGAATCGTGCCCTGATCCGGGTAAACTGTGCAGCTCTGCCAGAACATCTACTGGAAAGTGAACTCTTTGGACATGTAAAAGGAGCCTTTACCGATGCCTCCCAGGAACGGAGAGGGCGATTCGAGTTGGCAGATGGGGGTACCATCTTTCTCGATGAAATCGGAGATCTGCCTCTCCCGATCCAGGCCAAGCTTCTCAGGGTACTGCAGTCCAAAACCTTTGAAAAAGTGGGAAGTTCAGAAACGATCTCTGTAGATGTGAGGATTATTGCGGCGACGAACAGGGATATCGAGAAAGCTGTGGAGAAGGGTACCTTTCGGAAGGATCTGTACTACCGGTTGAACGTGTTGCCCCTCTATATTCCACCCTTGCGGCAACGAACGGACGATATCGTTGCACTGGCAAATTTCTTTTTGAAGAAGTTCAATAGGGAAACGAAAAAGCAGATTAGAGGTTTTTCTGATCAGGCTATGGAGATGCTCCTTTCCTACTCATGGCCTGGCAACGTTCGCGAACTGGAGAATACGGTGGAACGCGCTGTGGTTATTGCCAAAGATGAGTATATCACCCCCCATGACCTTCTCCTCCCTATGGAGAACAGAGAGAGTCTGGAGCATTATGCAGGAAAACCTTTCAAAGAAGCTCTCCTGTCTTTCAAGAAAAGTTTCATTATCCATGCGCTTGAGAGACACAGTTGGAATCAGACAGAAGTAGCGAAGGTTCTTGGAATCCAGCGGACTTACCTTTCTAAATTGATCAGAGATCTAGAAATTACCAGATAGAAGGAGTGATGCATGACTGAAACAGGACTTACCCAGGAAAATGTGCAACTGATCGATCGAATCACCAACTTCATCCACAAGTATCGTAAGGTGTTCTGGGGTACGTTGGTTGGTGTTGTGGTAGTATTGATCGGGGTACTGGTGTATGTAGAGTTTCAAAAAAAGAATCTGGAAGAATCTACCCGCCGGATCGAGGACGTATTGAAGCGGGTGTCCTCGTATCAACAGGCCAGCGGGGAAGAAAAAGAAAAGGTAGAAAAGGAGATTTTAAAAGAGCTGGATGCCATCCTTTCCCGCTATCCTTCCTACTATGCAGCGGTCCGGGCTCTCCACGTAAAGGCTGACCTCTTGTTCGAAAAGAAAGAGTACAAAGGTGCTGCTGAACTCTGGGAAACATTGGCAAAAAAGTATCCAAAGAGTCACCTTGCCCCCATTGCCTTAATGCGGGTAGCAGTATGCAAAGAAGAGTTGGGAGACCTGGATGGAGCATTACAGGCCCTCAAGGAGGTGGATGCCCGGTACGGCAAAACCTTTCCCGAGACTCCCCACATCCTGTTTTCTATAGGAAGGATCTATGAAGCTAAGAGTTCTTTCACCGAGGCAGCCAGTTTCTACAATCGCCTGGTGGATGAGTATCCACAGAGTAGCTGGACAAAACTAGCCCGTAACCGCTTGATTTATTTCAAAGTTTCCAATCTTGCGGTAAAATCTTAAGTATGGCAGATCGTTTGAGCCGAAGGGCATTTTTTGCTACCCGTAACTTCGGCATGGTTATGGGGATCCTCGTTATCCTGGTTCTATTGCTCCTCAAGTGGCTTACCCTGATCCCTGAACGGCTGGAACTAAAGGTGCTGGACCTCCATTTCAATTTAAAGAACATTACCTCTGGAAAGAGAATTCAAGAAGGAGTGAGTCTCACTGTCCGAAACCCAGATATTTCCCCGGATATCCTTATTTTGGGGATCGATTTCAACTCCCTCACCCAATTGGGGAAATGGCCCTTTCCTCGGTACAGACACGCTCAACTCCTCAACTCCTTTACCCGGATTCAGAATCAGGAAGAACGGGAGCGGGCTATCTTTCTCGATATTTTCTTCATCGAACCAGACTCCAAAGCATACGACGATGCACTCCTCGTGGAAAGCATCCGTCAGAATGGCCGGGTGTTCTTAGAGACAGTACTGGATTTTCAATCCCCCCCACCCGGGATGGAGGAAGAGTTCTTCTCCCGGCAGGAAACTCTGGCCCAGGTCTTTGGAGAAATACTAAATGTGAAGGGCGACCGGCATCGGATGCCTGCCTTTTACGGAGCTCAGCCTCCCTTAAAACCGTATGCCAGGGCAAGTAAGGGATACGGGCATGCAAACTTTCTGTCCGACTATGATTCTGTGTATCGAAGACAACCCCTGGTAGCGAAATTTTCTATGCTGCAGGGAACTTTATACGTCGAAGATCTTCCCGTTGGAGTTGTTCCCGTGGATTCTTCCCGGTTCGAGTGGATCGGATGGTCAGATCGAGAGGGGAGGGAACATCCTGTCACTTTCCCCCTATCTACGGAAAGTCTCGACCGATTGAAAAAGACCCTGAAAGAACGGTCTCCTCCCAAAGCAGAGGATGGGGATGGAAAACCCGACCGCTACAGATATGTACTACGGAAGTACAGGGATTACTTTATCCCTTCCATCACCCTCGCCCTGGCCTGCCTCTATTATCAGGTTGATATCCGAACGATTCAGGTGGAATTGGGAAAAGAGATCGTTTTGCCCAACCCCAAACGGTACGATTCTAAGACAAAACAGTTCGTGCCCTATAAGGATGCGATCCGAATTCCCATCAATCCCTTTGGAGAGATGCTGGTGAATTTCATGGGGCCTCCTTCTACCGCATCTCCCGATGGGCACCAGACCTTCCCTGTCCGGAGCTATGCAGCGTACACAGCACGTGTCCCCGGAGAGGATCCTGCTACCTGGCCTCGAACTCGGGCTGTGGGAAACAAGATCCTGATGGTAGGCCCGTTCACCGAAGGCATGGCAGCCGATCAGAAGCCCACTCCTTTCGGTTTGATGTACGGTGTCGAAATCCATGCCAACAGTCTCAACACGATTCTGATGGAAAGGTTCCTTCGGTATGCCCCAGAAGGTGTGAATATCCTTGTTCTCACTTTCCTGGTTTTGGGCATTTCCTTCATGGTATCCCGTCTTTCCACCATCTGGTCCTTCGTAGCCGCACTCTTGGCGATCCTGATACTTTTTGTGGTGATCACCCTTTTGTTCGACTCATACGCTTACATCCTCAACTTCACCCTTCCTGCTCTTGGTGTTGTCTTGAGTTTTGTCAGTATCGTAGTGTACCGCGCCATGACAGAGGAACGGGACAAGCGCCGGATCAAGGAAATGTTTGGAAAGTATGTCAGTCCCAAAGTAGTAGAGGAGATCCTAGAACACCCTCCAGAGCTGGGTGGAGTGGATAAGGAACTGACCGTTTTCTTCTCCGATATTCGAGGGTTCACCACCCTTTCGGAGAGTATGACTCCGCAGGAACTGGTGAACCATTTAAACGAGTACCTAACGGCCATGACAGACATCATCCTTTCTTACAATGGTACGCTGGATAAGTACGTAGGAGATGAGGTAATGTGCTTCTGGGGCGCTCCTCTGCCTCAGGAGGATCATGCGATCCTTGCCTGCAAATGTGCCTTGAAACAGATGGCGGTACTGGCTGAACTGAATGCCCAATGGCCACCGGAGAGGCGGATCGATATCGGGATCGGCATCAATTCAGGGATCATGACAGTGGGGAATATGGGAAGCCCGGGGAGGATGAACTACACGCTGATGGGTGATAATGTGAACCTCGGGGCCCGATTGGAGGGAACCAACAAAGAGTACCACACCCATATCATTATTTCTGAATACACCTACGCTCTGGTAAAGGATCGGGTGATTGCGCGGGAATTGGATAACATTCGGGTAAAGGGAAAGAACCGCCCTGTACTGATCTATGAGTTGATCGATGTGCCGGAAGGGTACTAGACCCATAGAAACCTATCTGAGTCAGTGGGGGACAATGATTATCCGGTGGGAGACAATCTTTTTAGGGATTGGAATCCTCGTCTCCTGTGGGTTAGAAACCTATACGTACCTGTATCCCATCCGTACGGATACGATTAAATCTGATCCAGTGGTAGGGTATTACCAGTTCACTCATAATGCGGACAATGATCTGGATGAGTTTCTCGGGTACGAAATCTTTTACAAGCTGTATAGAACGGATAGTAGCGAAATATTTGAGGATCGAGATCGTTTGGAGAATGCCTACATCGCTACTGAATCGCCGATAACTACAAGAAGATTTTCTCGTTTACGGTTGAAGCAGAGTGATAGTCAAGTATTGGATACCCCGCCTTTATTGAAACTCTCAAATGTACAAAGGGGTACTCCCTGGGTATTCAAGTTCGACTTTTCCCCCCTGTTGAGAACACCGCAAGAGGCTCCAGTTCTTATTTGGTATCAGAGTGATGGGACAACAGAAGTCACTCGATTCACCCTTTTGAGAGTCTCCCGACCAGAGGCAAAGGCCGAAGAAACATTTGTGCCTGATCAATTCCTTGACAACGATCCAGATGTGTTTTCCATGAAGGTCCAAAACATCGTACAGAGCAAAGGGAAACTTGCCATCGTGTTCGCCGTGGCCGCATTCGGAAGGAATCTGGATACGACTCCAATTTATAGTAACGTTATATTCTTGAATCGAAGTTCCAGTACCAATGACGTACTAACCATCGATCTAGGACAGTAAATGTTTGAGGTATAAAACATGACTATACCATTCCTGATTGTATTATTAACATATTTAGCCATTGGACTCGGGATCGGAATTCTATTTCAATTCTTCCTTCGAAAACCCTTTATAGGAGGAATTTGGGGATATACGGTAGTAGGCGTTCTAGGTGCAGCCATAGGGGGATTGTTTGATCTTTTGATGAAGGATCACTGGAAATACCTTTTAAACCTGTTCGGCCAGGTCAATATTATACCCCCTATGACAGGGGCATTGATTCTTGCCTGGATGGCGCAAGGATTTTACAACGCGAAGGACGATTAGGAAAGAAAGAATTATGGGGCCATGAAATTTTGATTAGATAACTT
>CALKLC010000190.1 GCA_937991975.1 uncultured Spirochaetales bacterium
CGGATCATTGCAGAACGGGAGCAGGAGGAGAATCGGGCTATCACCGAATTCGAAAAAAAATTGGCTTCCGAAGGATTCACCCTGGTAGAGATGGAAGACGGGGAAGGGAGAATGAGCGATGTACTTCCCCTGTATAAAGGTAAACCGAGAGATTTCGATGAACTGGCGCGGTTGCTTTCCAAAGGTGAAATCACCGAAACCTACTTCAATACATTACGGGAGAAGTACCATCGGTTCATCGATGAAATGAAAATCCTCTTTCAGGATCTGCGAAAGAAAAGGAACCAGATGGAAGACCGGTTGGATCAACTTCGCAGTGAGGTAGTCAGAATCGACATAGAGATAGAATTGAACCACCTCCGTTCGAGTTTTTCCGATCCTAAAGTGCACCAGTATCTTCAGGAACTCCAAGCAGATATATTGCAGCATGTGGGATGGTTCGTGGAGGAAGAACCTCAGAAGGAGGGGGGCCAGGACCACGCTTTCTTCCGGTATGGGGTAAACATACTGGTAGATCATTCGAAAACGACTCGGCCCCCTGTGTTGTTCGAATCCCATCCGGATACGGTAACCCTCTTCGGAAATCAGGAACCTTCCTTCGATGGTACGGGGGAGCCAAAGGTGAGTTATCTCACCCTTAGGCCAGGCTCCCTTATCCGTGCTTCTGGAGGATTCCTCGTTCTGTGGGCAGAAGATCTTCTCAATGAGGAAGATGCATGGCTTACATTGAAACGGGCTCTTCAGGATGGGTATACCGAAATACGGTATCAGACGAACCCGTACTTCCCCCAGATAGTGGGACTCAAACCAGAGGCGGTACAGATCGACACCAAAGTAATCCTCATCGGAAATGAGCAAACATACGATTTTTTATACAACACGGATGAAGACTTCCCCAAACTTTTCAAAATAACAGCCGAATTTGATTCCGTGATGGACCGGAACGAGGAGAGTACCCGGCAATATATTGGGTTTGCTCGAAAGGTATGTACAGAAGAACATCTCCTTCCCATCGGGACTTCTGGTCTGGCAGCCATCGTGGAGTATGGGGCCCGCGTTTCCGAGTTTCGAAATAAGCTCACCACGAGATTCTCTCTCATAGCCGATTTGATCCGGGAGGCGGATTACTGGGCTCGCCGAAAAGGATTGCCGTCCATCGAAAGAGCTGCTGTGGAATCGGCTCTGGAGGAGCGGAGGTTCCTCTACAATTTACCGGAGGAGAAGATCGATGAGCAGTTCCTCTCTGGCGAAATCCTCATATCCCTGGATGGCGTTGCCATTGGGAAGATCAACGGTTTGGCGATCCTGGATCGAGGTTACTATAGTTTTGGGAGACCTGTGGTGATCACAGCACGGACTGCACCTGGACACGATGGTATTATCAATATCGAACGGGAATCCGGGCTCTCCGGTGAGATACATGACAAAGGAGTTTTCATCATCCAGGGGTATTTGCAGACCATGTACGCACGGGATTTCCCCCTATCCATACGGGCCAGTATCTGTTTCGAACAATCTTACATCGAGGTGGATGGGGATTCTGCCTCCTCTGCCGAAATCTATGCCCTTCTTTCTGCCATTGCCGAAATTCCCCTTCGGCAGGATCTGGCAGTCACGGGCTCCATGAATCAGATCGGTGAGATTCAGCCTGTGGGAAGCATATCGGAAAAAATCGAAGGATTCTATGAGATTTGCAAGAAAACAGGACTTACAGGAAGACAGGGAGTGATCATCCCGAAGTTGAACCTCCCCAATGTGATGCTCTCCAAAGAGGTCCAGCAGGCAATCCGGGATGGGGTGTTCCATCTCTACGCGATTTCCTCGGTGGCAGAAGGGATCGAGATCCTTACCGGAATTCCAGCGGGGGAGCGGGAAGCCAAAGGAGCATTTCCTCCAGATACCGTGAATGGAAGGGTAGAAAAACGTCTTAGGGAAATGGCTCTATTGGTGAAGGATTTCGGAGGAAACTAAGTTTATTTATATGGAAAATCTTGACTTCTGTCACAGCCCATATAATACTTTTTCCGTACATATCGTAATCATGGGAAGGTGAGTCATGCCTGTAAGTGTCGATTTAGAAAAAGTCATTCATGCTGCTCGTAATTCTGTGCCTTTTGCCGTAAAAACATACACCCTTCCCCACGATATGGAAATTTACCTGGAAGAAGTGCTGGGGATTTTTTTAAAAGAGTTGGGCCGGGAAAATTTAAAAGAGCCTCTGGCTTACTGCCTTAGAGAACTGGCGGTAAACGCGAAGAAAGCCAACACAAAGAGGGTGTATTTTAAGCTGAAGAATCTGAACATCGAAAACGACGAGGACTATGCAAAGGGCATGGCCCAGTTCAAGGTCGAAACCCTGGAAAATATCGATTTCTGGTTACAGCAACAGAAGGATGCGGGGCTCTATATCAAGGTGGTATTCCATAAGAACGGAACGACGTTGAGTATTCAGGTCCGTAACAATGCAGAGATCACCAAAAAAGAACAGATTCGGGTCTACGATCGAATAGCTCGTTCACGGGCGTTTTCTTCACTGGAAGAAGCCCTTTCAACAGTGCTGGATGATTCGGAAGGGGCAGGGTTGGGAATCGTAATCCTGGTTCTCATGCTGAAAAAGTTGAACCTGGATGAGGAGGCCTTTGACATCGATGTGGAGAACGGGGAAACGGTGGCACGCCTAACCGTTCCTATGGAGCAAGTAAAACTGGAAAGCCTCGAGCTCCTGAGTAGGCAGATTGTAGCCGAGATCGACCAGCTACCCAAATTCCCGGAAAATATCGTGCAGTTACAGCGCATGCTGTCTGATCCCGATAGCGAGATCACCGACATCGCCCGGCAGATTTCTACTGACCCAGCCTTAGTTGCAGACCTCCTTCGGCTCGTAAACTCTGCTCAATTCATGTTACCCAAGAAGGTGGACAACATCGTGGAAGCGGTCAAGATGGTAGGGCTTCGAGGATTGCGAAACCTTCTCTATTCATACGGAACCCAGAAACTTCTCGGCGGTATCGATAGTGAAAAAGGTAAATCTCTATGGCAACATTCCTACCGTACTGGATTCTATGCATACAGTTTAGCCAAAAATTTCATTCGCAAAAAGGATCTATTGGATGATGTATACGTGGGAGGGATCCTGCATGATATGGGGAAGATCGTCTTCTCCAATGTACATCCGCAACTTCTAGAAAAGATTACCCGTCTTTGCAAGGAGAAGGGGATTCCCAAAGAACTATTCGAAGCTATGACGGGGGGGCTGAATCATGCCGAAATTGGGGGACTCATTGCGGAAAAATGGAACTTCCCTGAGGCACTGGTTGCTGCCATCCGTTTCCATCACGAACCGCATCGGGCACCCAAAGAAGATCGGGAGGTGGTAGATACAGTCTACCTTGCAAACTCTTTCTGCAGCTATGAGGACGGGCTGATTACTTTCGAACAGATCGATTCAGGAATTCTTTCCAATTATAGAATCACCACCCTCGATCAGTTCCAGAAGATCCTGGAACGACTATCCCAGGCCTTCGACCGAGAAGCCAAGGGGTAGCCCCTCTCCCCATAGGACATCATGCCTCATAGGACTTCAAGCAAGGTAGGCAAGACGCGCATTGCTCTCTATCTATCTATAGTGAAATCCCGTGCAAGGGGCTTGACTTTTCAATCAAATATATGATAATTTATATATAGAAAAATAAATCCTTAAAAGATAGGAGATATCAATATGGGAGTAACGATCTATACAACCCCTTCTTGCAGTTACTGTAAAAAAGCAAAGGCGTATTTTCAGGAAAAGAGGATCCCGTTCACCGAGTACAACGTTGCGCAGGATATGCGAAGGGCAGAGGAAATGGTAAGGAAATCCGGTCAGATGGGAGTACCGGTGATCGACATCAATGGGAAAATCATCGTGGGTTTCAACCTGCCAGAGATCGAACGAGCCTTGCACTAAGGACGGAACAATGGCAATGACAAAAATCACCTGGAAAGGGGGGATGGCCTTCGATGGCGATCTTCTGGGCTTTCCCTTCAAGATCGATGCGGATGAACAGTTCGGTGGCAAGGGGTATGGGCCTGTTCCCAAGCCGCTGGTGCTATCGGCTTTGTCAGGTTGCACGGGAATGGATGTAGTTGCCATTCTCAACAAGATGCAGATGCCATTCGAAGGATTTGAGGTAGCTGTGGATGGTGATCTAACAACCGAGCATCCAAAGGTATACCACTCCATCCGGATCCAGTATCAGTTCTCCGGTCCTAAACTGGAGCTGGAGAAGATCCAGAAGGCTATCAAACTATCCCTGGATAGATACTGTGGGGTGGCAGCGATGCTGAGGAAAACCGCCAATCTTACCTATGAGGTGTACCTCAATGGGGAACGAGTTTCTGGGCCCAGTGCTGCATAAGGATTCCCACTGCCACTGCCACGTTCAAGGAGGTTTTGGGACCGTAGAGGGGGATCGAAACGATTCCCCTTCTTTTTTTTGCCAACGAAAGAAGGCGGGGATGTACCCCCAGTTCCTCTGAACCTATGATGCAGATCCCTTCAGAAGGGAAAGAAAAGACTTCCAATGATGTTCCGCCAGTTTCCATAGCAAAAAGGTTTTCTATACCTTCCAATGTTTCGTAGGATGCTACTTCCCAGGGTACCATCTCGATAGTTCCCATGGCACTCCTTCTTGCCCTCGGATGGGTTGGAGAGGCGGTTCCCGGTGCCAGCAGGATCCGCTCCACTGTGAAACATGAAGCAGTGCGAAAAATAGATCCCACATTATAGGGGGATCGTATCTCATCCAGATATAGCCGGATGGGAAGAACCTTCCTCTGAGTGGGCTCGAATCGACGCATGGGAAGATCCCTTTGGTACCGAAAGTCCCATTCTGCAGGTTCAGCTCCTATTTCTTCTTGTAGAAAGAAACGAATCCGATGTAAGAGACGGCGATAGAGTAGGGATAGCTGGTCCGGTTGCCCGGATACTGCTGGTAGATTCCTTAACTCCTGGATTGCGCTTCTATAGTTCTCAAATCGCTCTAAAGAGGAAAGATCCCCAGAGGATATGGTGGAAAGGTACTGCACAATCGTTGGAACCTGATCTGGTAAGGTATCGAGAGTTTGTTCCCATCGATCGATCAATTGGATCAGTTTTCGTATACGGGTTCCCGGAGGTAAAGAGAGCAATTTCTGCAGTGTGATCATGGATAGTGAATTTAGAAGGCCCGTTTGAGGAAATCGTAGAGCGAATCCACAGATAGGGGCACCTGGAATGCCTGGGTACTTTCCAATCCAGCAGCCTCTTCGGCCGCTTCCACGAGCCTGGTTAGTTTAAGATCGAAGTCCCGCAGCCGGGTGGGAAGCCCTAAACCAGCTAGAGTGCGCCGGATCCGACTCGAAAAAGAGGAGGCAGCCTCCTGGGGCGACAGCCCAAATGTGTCCTCGCCAATCAATTTAGCAGCTTCTGCCAGCAATTCGGGATGACTCTCCTCGTAGGTATCTGCAAGATGGGGGAGGAGTACTGTTCCAATCCAGGATTTGGGAATACCAAACTGCCTGTTGAGGGTATAACTCAAGGCCACAGCAGGACCCATGCGAATGATGGAATATCCAAGGGCAGATAACACACCGCTCTGTGTAGCTTTTACGCGGGGTTTCAAGCTCTTTTCTCCTCGAAGGGCTTCATTCAATCCATCTCCTCCATGTAAGAGAGCACCTCTGAAGAGGGTTTCGGACATGAAGTTCCCCTCGGAAGAGATAAAGCCTTCCAGCGCTTGCAACAGGGTGTCCATCAGAAGAGTCCCTGTATATTTGGTAGAAAGGCCTGCCATGATTCCCGGATCTATCAATGTTCCCTTGTAAAGGTTCGGAGGAAGGGGGTACATTTTCAAACGCTGTTCCCCTGGATCCATCTCGATGAACGCATTACGTAGTAAAAAGGGGAACCGAAAGACGGAAAGGATTTCCAGATAAACTGAGTGTTCCGCTTCCGTATGGCGGGGGGAAGTACGATAACGGGAGGCAATGGATCTCCCCGCGTTCAACGTGCTGCTTCCCCCCATGGATATAAGGATTTCGATATGGGAAGATCTGGCAAACTCTACCATTTCAGTAACGGTGCGAGAAGATCCATAGCTCCCGAAGTCATCGATAAGAATGCACTGGATACCTTTGCCATGCAATAGATCGATTACTCGTTCGATATATTTGCCTTCATGTAGGTTGTAATCTGCCAGCAGCAGAGCACGATTACCATACTCAGAAGCAATACTTCCCACCAGGTTCAATACATCGCTTCCGAAGTACAGTTTTCCCGGGACCTCTAAAATTACCTCGGCCATAGTTTGAACCCCAGTATAAAAAAAAAAGCAGAGATTTACCATCTCCGCTCCCAGATGGTTAAACCATCCACCTTCTTCGTTAGATTTTGAATAGATCCATAATTCGGTCTGCCACTGATTCAAGCACTTTTTCGTTGATGTAGTTGGGATCTTCCAGCTTTTTCTTTACCTCGGCCACCCGGTCTTCCCGAATATCCGGTACAGAGCGAAGGTTTTCCAGGGCTTTGAATACTTCCGCCTTTTGTTTTGCCTCTTCGGATACATCGATGGAGTCTTTACCCAGGATGGAATCGGATTTCGATACCTTTCCTGTTTTGTTGTAATTCGAAATAGGTCCTGTTGGTCCAAGTCTTTCGATGGTCATTACAAAGCCCTTCCTTTAGCTCTACCTTAGTATCGGCATTGCTAAGTTCAATTTTAACTCTTTTTCCCGCTGTAGACAAGTATAGTATACTCCCCTTTTTTCCGTTCCGGGTGCTTCTGTATCCAGGATAGGAGGGAATCTGCTGATCCTTCCAGATACTCTTCGAATTTCTTCGTCATCTCCCTACCAATGAATAAGGTTCTATCGGGTGCAAGGTCTTTGAGTTCCAGGAGGAGTTTTTCGATCCGGTGTACAGACTCGTATAGAACAAAGGCTTCGTTTCTGTCTAAAAGTTCTTTGAGTCTGGAGCGACGTTTACCCTCTTTGATTCCTAAAAACCCTTCGAAGAGAACCGAGGTTTCCTTCAACCCAGCCACGCTGATGAGAGTGGCAAGGGCAGAAGGACCGGGAATAGGTAGTACGGGGAATCCTGCCTCCCGAACCATCCGGACCAATCTGGCACCCGGATCACTCAAGCCTGGAGTTCCCGCATCACTCAGGTATGCCACTTCTTTTCCTTTCGAAAGGAGTTCCCGCACCCTGATAGAAGTGGCAGTTTCGTTGTGCCCATGACAGCTTAAAAGAGGTTTCTTGATGTGATACGCATTTAGCAGTTTGACGCTTCTTCTCGTGTCCTCACAAGCCACCACATCCACCTGCTTGAGGGTTTCGATGGCCCGGTAAGTGATATCTTGAAGGTTCCCCAGAGGGGTGGCGATAATATACAAGGTGCCCACATCTTCTACAGTATCGATCTTAAGTGCCTCCTGCAAGAGGAGAAAAAAAGTCAAATTTCTTGTAATGTAGAAGAAGCTTGTATGGTGTATATAGGGTTGTTCCTTCTGGCGGTCCTCCTATCGTATCTCGCCCTCTCCCTTTTAGGAGGGAATTCGTTCTGGTTTTACAAGAATCGAAGCTCGCAAGAAGGAAAATCCACTGGAGCCAGTACAGAAGGCCTCTACACGTGTCCCCTCTGTGGACATGTGCTGCACAAGGGGCAGAGGATCAAATCCATCGTGTTCCAGGGGGGAACAGAATCGGGGGGAGTGAAAGAACAGGTGTCACATCTTTTGGGGTGCCCCTACTGTTATCCCCCGAACAGAGAAAACCCCAGGATATGTCCGGTATGTCATGGAACCCTTCCTCCCGAAGGATACCTGATAGCCCGTTTCTTTACCCGAAAGGGGAAACGGAGAAAACATGTGCATGTGCTCGGTTGTACCGAGTGCAGGAAAGAGAGAAGGACTTCAAGCTAAGAAGCAAGGAGCATGTTCTATCATGAGTTAGGGAGGAGGCCTTGTATCAGGAAAGGGAAAAAAGCCGCCCGTCATGGGCGGCTGTCATTGGAAGTCTAATTCATCACTGCCGATTATTTTAGACCACCGGCTTCTATCAACTGCTCTGGTTTCACGATGGGGCCGTATTTGGCCTTCAGTTCCAGTAAGCCCTGCTTCTGTTCGTCGTAGATTTCGAAGATCCGTTTGGGACAGTCTTTTTCCTTCGAGTACGCATCTTTCTGAAGATCGAGTCGAGCTACGATGTTGTCGATGTAGAAGGAGAACTGCTTATCGTAGAGATCCTTTGTATACTCCTTGTCGATCGTTTCTTTGAAGATCTTTTTAAGATCCTCATAGAGGGGAATGTATCCGATCGGCGTTACGATAGCTTTTACCTCGTTGTGAGCCCTACGTTCCAACCACGTGAGCCAGGGCCGGACATCCCGTTTCTCACCCAAAAGGCGTTTATCTCCAGGGTCGCCTCCTCTAGCGCCATGGGTAAGGAAGTAGTTCAATCCAGCCATGAGGGGTTTCTGGGTGAGTTTCTTCGAGTTGAAGAACTTGAACTGAGCTTCCATATAGTCTGCCAATGGGCCGGGGGTAAAAGGTGCATTGGCCCAGGGTTGTCGGTTCACTCCTTTGGCCCCTACTTCTGTAGCGGTAGCAGCGGAAAGGATCGAAGCACCGATGGCTACCCCATGATCTGGAGTTTTGGCTACCCATACGGGCGGCATGGTGTCCGAATCCCGACCCGAGTACGTAATGACCTTGATGGGAAGGCCTTTGGGGTCGGTGGCTAGCTCTTTGTTGTAGTTCTCGATGACCTCACAGGAAAGGGTGAATCTAGCATTGGGGTTGGACATGGGAATTGGCTTTCCATTTTCGTCTGTCTTGCCCGGCCACCATTCCCCCAACCAGTTCCGGCCGTGTTTGGGGATCGGTTCCCCATGACCAGTCCAGTGGGGGACTCCATCGTCATCGATAAGCACATTAGACCAGATCACCTCGGCCGGGATCTTGCCCCGCAGTGCTTTCATCAGGTATGGATCCCCTTCCCAGTTCACATCCTCCACGATCCCGAACACACCAATTTCTGGGTTAACTGCCCGCATGGCACCGTCCTTCTCTATCCAAATCTGGGCAAGATCATCCCCAATGAAGTCAGTTCCTACCATGGCAGTGGTGGTTTTTCCGCACCCGGAAGGAGCCGCTCCGGCAAAGAAAGTTTTACGCCCCCCTGGCCCTGTTAACCCCGTGATGAACATGTGCTCGGAAAGCTGGTCTTCCTGTCGGTAATACGTACAGAGATCCACGACAAATCGATGGTTCCCTTTCTTTAGCATAAGGGTGTTCCCCGCGTAGGTACAGAACATGGAAAAGGTGGTAAACCAGCTTCGATCCATGAAGATCCGGGCTTTGGGAATGTCCTCACTTTTAAAGCGGCCATAACTGTGGGTGTTCATGAAAAAGACCCCTGCCCGTTTCACTTCCTCATCAAAGTGCTTGAACACGGGATAATAGAGAATGTTCCCTGAATGCACCACATACCAGGAATCGGTGACCATAATGGCAGGGATCGCTGCCTTAGCACCTACAGGGCCCCTGTTCCAGAAGGAAACCGTCATGGTCTTCCCCTTCATGATGTTTCTGTAATGCTCCTTGATATACTTGTACGCTTCCTGGCGGAGCATCTTTTTGGCAAGCACCGAGACATCTTCTCCCTCGTTTACGATGTAGAAGGTTTGATCGACCATTCGACCCTGGTCTTCCGGTAGATCGAAATGGCAGGTATGCATGGGGAGTTTTAATTTGAATTCTTCGTTCATTTTAAGTGCCATGTCCCTGGCATACTGGATATCCTCTTCAGAGTTGGAATTGATCCATACATCGTCGGGGCCCATAAGGGCAATTGCGTTGGCGATCTTCAATAGGGCTTCTTCGTTTTTGATAGTTCCAATTTTGGCAAGGTTCACCTTGTCCATTTTGTCGGAAAAGATTTTTTTTGCTTCTTCGAGGGTTTTAACCCCCCCCAGGTCAGATAAGATTTCTACGCCTTTTCTGAGTTCCAGTTTCATGCAGTGCTCCTCTGGATTTTTTATTCTTTGTACAGCAAGCTGTCGAAGATCCGCCATTCCACGATGACGGTAGGTTAACCATACAAAAGTAAAAGGATTCCGTCAAGAGTATAGAAAAGTTATTTAATCGATTAATATACATAATCATTCATAAAATTTCAATAATATGTATAAAAATAAAAAAGCCGGCCTCCCTCTCTTCGTTGCCGGCTTTAGAGATCAGTCTAAAAAGGTCAAAGAACGTACTACATCATCTTGGGTACTAGAGAGAGGAGTACACCCGCCACTACAGCAGAACCTATCACTCCTGCAACGTTCGGACCCATCGCATGCATCAGGAGGTAGTTCTTTGGATTCGCCTCCTGACCCACTCTGTTTGATACCCGGGCTGCCATGGGTACGGCACTGACCCCTGCGGATCCGATAAGGGGGTTGATGGGGCTTTTTGAGAGTTTATTCATCAGTTTACCCAGCAAGACTCCTCCAGCGGTTCCCACGGAGAATGCAAAGAGTCCCAATAGAAGTACGCCGATCGTTTCCCAGCGAAGGAACTTATCCGCTGAAAGCTTCGATCCTACGGAAAGGCCCAGCATGATGGTTACGAGGTTGATCAGTTCGTTCTGCGCAGCTTTGGAAAGCCGTTCAGTAACCCCGCTTTCCCGAATCAGGTTCCCGAACATGAGAGCCCCCATTAAAGGTGTAGCAGAGGGTAGAAGAAGGATACAGATCCCCAGTACGATGAGGGGGAATACGATCTTTTCAGTCTTGGTCACATGACGGAGTTGCTCCATCTTGATTTCCCGCTCTTTCTTGGTTGTAAGAAGACGCATGATGGGGGGCTGGATGATGGGCACCAGAGCCATGTACGAGTAAGCGGATACTGCGATAGCCCCCAATAATCGCGGGGAAAGGCGAGATGCAACGAAAATCGCGGTTGGCCCATCTGCTCCTCCAATGATCCCGATGGAAGCCGCATCTTTCAGATTGAAGTCGAACCCAAGGTACTTGGTCATGGCCAGAGCACCCAACAGGGCTGTGAATATTCCCAGCTGAGCCGCAGCTCCCAGTAGAGCAGTTTTTGGGTTCGCAATGAGGGGGCCGAAATCCGTCAGCGCCCCTACTCCCATGAAAATGAATAAGGGAAAAAGTCCACTTTCGATCCCAAAACCGTAGATCTGCCCAACGAACCCCCCAATATGATGAATTATCTTCTGTGTGTTGGGATCGAACACGATTTCTGGTAGTTTTGCGATCTCAGCGAGGGGGATATTTGCCAGAATCCCGCCGAAACCGATGGGGAGCAAAAGGAGAGGTTCGAACTCTTTCTTGATAGACAGGTAGATCAGGATAAGGGATACCAGGATCATGATGATCTGGCCACGTTCGAAGGCAACAATTCCCGTGGTCAATAGTATTTCGTGGAACACATCGAGTAGAGACATAGAACCTCCTACTGGCGAATAATGGCCAGAATCTGACCCGTTTTGACCTGAGCCCCCTGGCTGACTTTAATTTCTACGATTGTGCCGCTCGCGGGAGCTTTGATGGGAGTTTCCATCTTCATCGATTCCAGCACGAGAACCACGTCTCCTTCCTGGATAGGATCTCCAGCTTTCTTGGGAACCCGCAGAATAATACCCGGAAGGGGAGCGTCGATTTCAACGAGAGTGCCGGTTGCTGCCGTTGCAGGTGCATGCGTCTGGGAAGCTCCTGGTTGAACGGCTGCAGCGGCGGGAGATTGACCACTGGGGGCTGCCTGCGCTGGAGCAGCAGTTACCCCGGAAAGGGCTCCCTCTTTCACGGAAATAGCGTAGGTAACCCCATTCACGATGGCAGAGTCTTCTTTGAGAGAAACCACATACGGTTTTCCGTTCACTGTCACTGTATATACCGGAGCTGCTTTCGGTTTGGCTTCCCCTTCCTTAGCTTCAGTTTCTTTCTTCTTTGCCTCCTTCCGCACTCCGATGGTTGCCTTACCCTGGAGAAAGAGGATTCCCTTTTCCCGGCAGGTGGCAGCAATGAACACGTTCTCGTCCGTAATGGGAAGTCCCGCCTCCCGGAGCATCGCTTCAGCAGCCTTTCTCCCTTTCTTCGGATCCCGGTCGTTGATGTCCACCACAAGTTCAGTGGTTGGTTCGAGGCCTAGTTGTTCCTTTGCGATGCGGACTACCTCTGGATCAGGTTCTACAGGGGTCTTCCCAAAGTAACCAAGGACCATTTTCCCATACCCTTCGGCAATCTTCTTCCAGGGACCGAACATCACGTTGTTGAAAGCTTGCTGGAAGTAGAACTGGGAAACTGGGGTTACAGAGGTACCGAACCCTCCCTTCTGCACTGCTTCACCCATCGCAGCAATTACTTCGGGATACCGATGCATTAGATTGTTGTCTCGCATCATCTGGGTATTGGTGGTGAGTGCTCCACCAGGCATGGGAAACATGGGGATCAAGGGCTCCACCATTGTAGCTTCGGGGGGCAGGAAGTATTCGGCCATCTGATCCTTGAAGAACTGTTCCAGTTCCATAATCTTAACGATGTCGATACCGAGATCGAAATCAGTACCCCGCAAAGCGTGCCACATGGAGAGGATATCGGGCTGACAGGTTCCTCCCGAAACAGGAGCCAATGATAGATCGATCTGATCGGCCCCTGCTTCCAGAGCCAGCATGTACTGGCTGATACAGACATCGGCCGTTTCGTGACTGTGGAACACGAGGTGCACCTTGTCTCCCAGCAGTTTGCGGGCTCCTTTGATCGTGTCGTACACCTTACGAGGAACGGATGTTCCTGAGGCGTCTTTGAAGCAGACAGAGTCGAAAGGAATCCCCGCATCGAGAATCTGTCGAAGGGTATCCACATAGAACTCTGCTGTATGGGCCCGTTCGGATCCCGGGGTTCCCGGCGGAAGTTCCATCATGGTGACCACTACCTCGTGCTTGAGCCCAGCATTATGGATGCATTCCGCTGGATAAATAAGGTTGTTTACGTCGTTCAAAGCATCGAAGTTTCGAATGGTACTGATTCCGTGTTTCTTGAATAGTTCCGCATGGAGCTTGATGATATCCCTCGGTTGGGAATCCAACCCCACCACGTTTACTCCCCTGGAAAGAGTTTGCAGGTTCGCGTCGGGACCCGCGGCCTTGCGAAAGTTGTCCATCATGGTGAAGGCATCTTCGTTCGCATAGAAATAGGGAGACTGGAACATCGCTCCTCCACCTGCTTCGAAGTGCTTGATTCCGAACGCACTGGCCATTTCGACGACAGGGAGGAAGTCTTTAGAAAAGACTCTTGCACCGTAGACAGATTGGAAGCCGTCCCGAAAAGCGGTGCACATGAAATGAACTCGTTTTTTCATAGTACCCTACCTTGGATAATTTATTTTTGTGAGCGGGCCGTAACGGCCGCAACAGCGATGGCGATTTCGGTATCTGCAGGACTTATTACCCGCGCGGGGGCGACATGTTCTTCAGGTTCGGGGAAGAATTTCCAAATGATCTTAGAGGCACCCATGACAGATAGAATCAAGATGCCCAGAAAGAAGAAGGTTATACCCATACCTATAACCATCAGAAATAAACCTTTCTCCAGCACGTTTGGCTCCTTGTCTGTAGGATTTTGGGAACAAATTTATAGCGGCTGTTATTATATAGAGGTTATCTATGAATTGCAAGCTAGGAGTGATCAACTCCCTATATGAACCACTACCGATAGATGATTCTCTACCGATTTGACTCCGCTTACTTCCTTTGCTGCCGATTCTGCGGCGGAAACTATCGAATGGGATTCAGTCACTCCCTCCAGTACGATATTCCCCTCTGTGCTTCGGACCTCGAGGAATCGGATGGGAAGTTTTGCGTCGTAGAGAATCTTCACAACGACTCTCTGCGCTATGATTAAATCGTCCAGATTCTTGTTCCGTTCGGTTACAAGTTTTTTACCGATTCCATCGATAAAGCGAGTCAACACATCGAGAATTGTTTCAAGTGGGAGAGTCCCGGTATTAAGAACGATATCGTACAGTTCGTCCCTCGTCCAATCCACATCGAAGAAGAACCGATGGAATCCCGCTCGTTCATGGTCGCTTTTCATCATCAGTTTGTAGGCATGGTTTTCATTGCATTTAAGTTCCTCCTGGAGTCGTTGTGCCCGTGTCTCTGGGGATGAAACGAACCGAAGGCGCAGTACCCCCGGGACATTCTCCAGGATCACCTGGGCTCCTCTTCCCAGGATGATGCAGTTGTCCTGTCGGGCATACTCGAAAATCGCGAGTTTCAGGTAATGCAGGTAAATATCCCGATCCGATGAAAAGGCATCCCAGAATCCAGGCTTTCGTTCATCGAACCGTTCGATGTTCTTTTTTTCTACGTTGTACTCTTGAAGTTTCTTTTCGATTTCTTCTTTGTCGATGATAGATAGTTGTTGCTGTTTCGCCAGTTCTTTTGCGATCTCTAAATCCAGGCTGCCGAGCTGTCTTGAAATGGTCAATACACTCATAAGACACCTCCTCCCCTGAATGGGTCTATTTCTAGTATAATTCTTTCCTGCTGCATAGGCAAATGACTCGGGTATATTCCTAAGTCCTTATTATTATCGTATATGGGCAGGCACTACGATTTTTTGTCGGCCAGCGGCCGACTTGACACCCATAGGCCCCTATGATAAGGTCGGCACCATGAAACGAGTATACCTATTCCCTGGTCAGGGAGCGCAGTATCCAGGGATGGGAATGGACCTTTACAGACAATCAAACCATGTAAAGGAACTCTTCGAGGAAGCCTCGACCTTAACGCACATGGATCTATACAAGATCCTGACAGAGGGAACGGAAGAAGAGTTGAAATCCACCCAGATTGCTCAGGTGGTGAT
>CALKLC010000191.1 GCA_937991975.1 uncultured Spirochaetales bacterium
TCAAGGTAGTGGTAAAGAACAAAAGATTGTAGCCTATTTTCCCCTAGACTCTGGATTCGTTTTCGTCGATACTAGTAAGTATGGTAGACCTGGACATAGAGAAAGCCATGAAGGAACTCCCTGTAATCCCGGATGTGGCAATGAAAATTGTGGGGATGGCAGAGGAGAGCATGGATCTGTCCTTTGGGCAGCTGGAAGATCTGATCAAGCTCGACCCAGTTCTATCGGCAAAGATTCTGAAAGTAGCCAACTCTGCCCTCTATGCCCGGCAGCGGGAGATCACCAGCCTGAAAATGGCTATTTCCCTCATCGGGTTCAAGACGATCAAAAGCCTTGTTCTTCTGATCAGCGCGTCGAACCTCTTTTCCAAATACCGTAAAACAAAGTTCTACAAGATGTTCTGGCGCCATTCCCTTTATTCTGCCTTCACCAGTAAGCGTCTTACTCTCTTTAGCGCCACGAAAGAGTGGGCAGAGCAGCTTTTCTTGATGGGATTATTCCATGACATCGGTCAGATTGCCCTCTACAATACGGATCCGGAAGGGTATGAACGAATCCTGAAGCGTAGGCAGGAGGAAAACCTACGGATACGGGCCCTTGAACAGGAGTATTTCGGAACTACCCATACCGAGGTGGGAGCCGAAGTACTGACGCGCTGGAACTTTCCTCCCCTGTTCGTGGAAGTAACGATTTTCCATGGAAGGGATGTGGTAACCTCGGCGAATCGGAAATGGATCGCCATCGTATCCATGGCTGATATCCTGGCCAATGAGTTCGAGGGCTTCCCCTTGCCCCCGGAAAAAGAATCTGTGCTCTATGAGTTGAGCCAAACGATTGCCCTTAAAGCAGAGGATCTTTCGACCCTTCGGAAAGATTTCCTTAAGACCTTACAGGAAGATCCTCTGTACAGGGAATGCGAACAACTGTTCCAGCTGGGATAGGTTCCCGCCTACAGGCAAAGGGACGGAGTTCAAAGAAGCGAAATGTCTTTCTTCACATTTCAAGTGGTGCTGAAATTGTGGCGGCCGCTCATACAGGTTTTGACACCACTTCCATTCAAACGAATAGCTGGCATCCAGATATGGAGTGGCGCACCCAATTATGGTCTTATCACATAAAGCGGCCAGGTTAAAGAAAGAGGCGAAGGCCCCCGGCGAACGAATTAGCTATGTAAGGGGTTAACATTTAGTGGGCTAACAACGTACAGATACAACGCCGCCGGGTTTCTGGTACTTAAGCGGACCCAAAACTTCAAGGTGCTAATAACCGATGGAGTTTCTGCGAAACCCCCAGTTGAACCTGCATGCTCCAGTAATCGGGTGTAGAGGTGGGGAATGCTCCGCTTCCATACACGCTACAGTATAGGACCGTAGAATCCAGGGTAAGTTCAGCCCGAAGGATCCCTTCGATGTAGAACTTGTCTTCCGGAGAAGAGGAGAAGCCTTTCTCCCTGTACAGTCCCGTTAGTGTTTGAAGCACGAAACCAAGCACCCTGCCCCCTCCCAACGGAATGTAGGTAGATCCGAGGGGGCCGGCTTTAATGACGAACACCCCATCCGGAGCATAGTACTGTTCGGGATCTGGATGTTTCTCCGCATGTTCGAATACAAGGACAGTGGAAAGACCGAGGGTAGTCCAGGGATTATCAGCGACGTGGAAATAAAGCGAAGTGTCCTGCAATGCTGTCCCCTTTCGGTTTCCATCCGAGAGGAAAGAGATGGATCCGTAGGTGCGGGAATAGATCTGGGTCAATCCGCGAGAATCGAAGGAAAAGGGTTTTTGCAGGGTGATTTCTACCTGGTTCTTCGCTACGTGGGGTCTACCGGGTATGAAGGTATCCCGTTCTCTCCCAAATGTATAGGAAGGAAGAATGGTAAAGTCTTTTACTGAAATGCGGGCATCCAATCCCGCATTCAGAAACCCTTTGTAAGTAGAGAGGAACCAGGGAAGACTGGGAGTCCCCGTATCCGTGTAGCCGCCAGGATTATCGTAGGCCGATGTCGTCACATCCACTCCCAGCCGTGGAGTGAAACCCATGTTCAGATCATAGAAGTTCAGCGGCACACTGAAGATCAATGTGTGAAGCTGGTGGGTAGATGCAGTATCCCAGAGGGTCTGCTTGTACATCCGGAGGGATTCGGTACGGAACAGGGTTTTCAGGGAGGTAGTACTACTGAACGCCTGGGTATAGGATCCCTCTGCCGTAATGGTCAGACGGGAAGTATCCGCAAAGCTCTTGACCTCCGTTTCCAGGAGGTTTGGATGGAGGCGGGCTAACTGGTTATGGTAGATCGCGGTTCGTTCGAAGGCAGGATCCAGCCCATACACCCTTCGATAGAACTCCATTGCTTCGTACCAGTCTCCATACAGCTGGCGCACGACCCCCAATTTGTACAGAGCACTGAGATTCGCTGGGTCAATCGCCAGCACGTGCCGCAGCTGTCGGGTCGCTTCCACAAGTCTATTCGAAGAAAGGAGGTAATCTCCCAGCTCGAAACGAAGAAGGAGGGTCTTCTCCTGTAGATCGAAGAAAGTACGCTCCATCTCTTTCTTGAGGATAGATCGTAAAGCTTCTGTGGTTTTCTCCAATTCTCCCACCCTGCCTGATGAGGCTGCCCGTACCGATTCCAACCGGGTGATGTGCTCCCGGATGCGATCGGGGACCTGTTCGGTGAAAACAGGAGTTCTGGGCTGCTGGAGATACAACTCTGCTTCGAGTTGTTCTACGGTCGCGGTTAAATCAGTATACGGAGGAATGACTTCAGCTGGGGGAGAACTGAGCAAGCTCTTCCGCCCCTGCCGGTCCTCTTTCCAGAGGAGGGTTTCCCAGAGGGCGTATGCGGTAACACCCTGCGGATTAGGAACTCCGAGGGCTTTACGGAATAATCTTTCCGCTTCCGGCAGGGGGCCCGTAATCTGCTGAATCCGGCCTAATGTGTGAGCGGCCAGCACCGGCACTACGGGAACCAGGGTGGATAGTTCATCTACGTAGAACTGCCTGTCCCACTTCCAATTGAGGGGAAGAGTAAGGCGAAAAAACTCTTCTGATGAGGCTTTTCCCTTTTCCAGGGCTTGGGAGATTTTCGAGTCCAGTTCGCGGTAACGGTTGTCGTTAGACTCGAACCGGTTCAAAAAATCGGAGATTGTTTCTGCGATACGGGATAGTTTTTCTTCCTCGGTTCGGAGGATCTCTCGCGGATCCCCCTTTTCCGGGGTGGACACTGTTTGCCCCCGTTCTGCCGCTTTTTGGAGCTGTTCCTCGAATCGTTTCGCCTGGTTAACCGCATCGGTATAGGAGGAAAGGGCTGTACCCGCCTCCCCTCTGAGTGATACGGCGCGGCCTGCCATTTCCCGGAAATAGGCACTATACAGGTACAGGGAGTCTATCAAAAACAGGAGGTCCTTCTGCGCTGTATCGAACTCTTTTAATTGCCGGTATGTGTGGGTAGCCAGGATGATGTAGGACTCCTGGATCGCCTTCTCCTTGAGTCCATTCCAGAAGTAGGCTTCGACGAGGGTTTCCCGCAGGCTGAGGTTATCTGGATCCTTTTCCAGTCTCTGCTTGTAATCTTCGATCACTCTATTCCGCATTTCCGCCTGCTGCTTTGCCAGGGATAGGTAGGTGGTGAGCTGGTCAGAGGATTCGTACTTCTGTTCAATAGAGGCGTAGACCTTTTGGGCTTCTTCCTCCTTCCCCATACGGATCAAGGTATCTGCCAGGAGGAGGTAGAACTCCAGTTCCTGGGGGAAGAGTTCGGTACCCTTCCGATAGATGGGGAGGGAACGGTCAGGGTAACCGTTTATTTTATAGATTTCAGCGAGAAGTTTGAGTTTATCTGCTGCATCCAGGCTCTTTTCCAGGGCTTCCTGAAACAATCCTTCAGCCCTTTGATTGTCTGACTGCCACAGGTAGGTAAAACCCAGGTTTACCAGAAGGGAAGGATCATCAGGGAAGCGGTTGAGAGCATCCAGGTAGAAACGTTCCGATTCTCCATACTTTCCCACCCAGGCAGCGACCTTTCCTGCCTCCTTCCAGGCTTCCAGGTTATCCGGATACTCGGTGAGGTAGGTCCTGTACCCTCCCAATCCTTCTACCGTATCCCCTTTCCATATACGATTCTTGGCCAATAGCAAGAGAATCGTTTCGTTCTTTGGTTCCAGGGCGTACCCCCTCCGGAGAACCCGTAGAGCGTTGGAATAATCCCCTACGAGAGAGTAGATAAGGGAAAGGTAGATGTAGTTTCGGATGTCTTTTTGATCCTTCCGGAGGGTGTCTTCATACTCCTGGATCGTTCCAAATGGGTTGTCGATCCTTCGATTCTGGAGATCCTGTGGGAACTTAGCGAGGGCACTTTTGGGCCGTGTTTCGGCCCCCTCCTTTCGGAAAAATAGGGCATCCAGGTAGAAGAAATATCGATTGTCGTACCGCCGTTTTTCCGTGATTTCTATCCGGACGGTGTGTACCCCTGGTTTGAGAGAAATCTTTTTCTTCAGCACGTTCCAGTAATACGCAGGAGTATAGTTCTCCACCACATGGACATCCTCCCGGAATACAGGGGTAGCCTCTGTACTATCGATCCGGAAACTAAAGGGAGAGGCGTAGGAAGGTAAAAGATCATCCTTTGGGCCGGGAGGGGTTCCACCGTACCAGATCTCGTAGGTTCCTTCCTCCTGTATGAAGAAAACGAACTCCGCATAGAAGGGAGCGTTTCCAAATAAACCGACAGTGCGGTTCAACTGCAGGGTACGACCCGAAGAACATCCGTAGTTGAGGATAGGCTCTTTCGAGAAGTTTGTGGACACCGCGTATTCGGCTTCGAGAAAAACGAGTTCGGGCGCTGAAGCCGGATACAGGGGAACGAGCTTGCTTTGAGAAAAACTGGCCGTGTTCACGCAGAGCCACAAACTTACAAAAAACCATACGAAAAGCTCGCTTTTTAGGGATTTACTTTTTTTCATATTGTACGAATCCTCTCTTCAATGTAATACTATAGCAGAATTGAATGAAAATACAGAAAGTATTTAGAGAAAAAGTCACCGTTGGGCTCCTGCTCCTCCTTCCGCTGGGATTGAATGGATTGTACCCCACAGATCCTGGCCTGGGCCAGTGGTATTCCCTTCCCTACATAGTTGTCTTCTTATTGCAGGCTGTGCTGGCCGGACCGGTCGTTGGGCTCCTTGTGTGGATGATTGCTGTTCTCGGAATCCTTGGTGTGTCGTTTTACGAGGGATCTTTCCCTCCTCCTGCCTGGGCTAACCCGGTGCGGTTCGGGATATGGGGCTCCCTGCCTCTTCTAATATATATTTTCGGCAGAATAACCGATGTTCTTCGAGGGAATCTGCAAGCTATTCAACTCCGCTTCCGATCCCTTGTGAAAAAGAACCAGCGCTATTCCCGCACGATACGGGAACTTCAGAAGGTGAATGCTGTGCTGGAAGAGAGGGTAGCCAAGCAGCGGGATTCTCTAACCCTCCTATACAACCAGGTTCAGACGATCCGCACTCTGAACCTGGAAAAAGCCCTCCGGGTATTACTGGAAACAGTTCAACTGTTCCTGCAGGCTCGAAAGATCACCCTATGGACACTGGATGAATCGATGAATCGATTGAGAATCGAAATGTCCCTCGGGTGGGATGGAAAGGAGAGGGATGATTCCCTTTCCCTGAACGATAGTGTTGAAGGGTGGGTGTATCGGAATAGTTCCCTTTTCTCCTTCCGGATGCTCCTTCAATATGAAAACTTGAAAAAAATATATCGGGGAGGTACGGTTCTGGCACTTCCGGTCCATGCCGGGAAGAAACCTTTCGGAGTGTTGAGTATCGAAGATTTGCCCTTCGAGCGGTATAATCTGTACTCGGAAAGGCTGGTACAGATTATCGTGGGTCTAGCAGAGCCCTTCCTGGAAGATATTCTGGCGTACCGGCAATTGGCCAACCTTACCGATGTGGACGAGGACACGGGAATCCCCCATTTCTCCCAGTTCTACCAGCTGATGGTGAATGAGCTGGATCGGGCCAAGAAGCAAAGGAGCCCATTGAGCGTGGTGGTGTTCGAAATAGACAACTTCCCTGATCTAGTTGAGAAGTTTGGGAAGAAGGCAGCCAAAGGAAGTCTGAAGGCAGTTGCGGAGGAATTGACCCTGTTTTCCGACAGGCGGTACAGCTCTTTCCTGTACAGAGAAGAGGGGCAGGTGGTGTTCCTATGTCCGAATCTAGACCAGGACGGGGCATCGTTATTCTGTCTGGAATCCCTAGAGAGGTTGAATCAACAGGAATGGAAGGTGGGAGATGCTTCTATCCCTCTATCGATGGTGGTGGGGTACGCTACAGCTCGTCCAGGTTCCTATGAGTTAGAGCCTCTATTACAGCAGGTAGACCACCTGCTGCTCCTGCAGAAGATGTGAGGTGCTATGGACGGATATTCCTACCTTCTAGCTTCAGGTACCCTGTATTCTCCCAGAACTGCATCTACGGCACTTAGGGCGGTTCTGGAAGGGCTTCTTCCCTCTTCTGCATTTGTATACCGGGCCGTTTCTACCCAAAGTCTTGTAGAAAAACCCTACCGCATTGAAGAGTTGGAACGGCTCCTGGCGCAGGAACAGCTAGATTATGATACCATCCTTCTGCTGGCCCATGTGTTCAAAGAGCTAGTCTCTTCTCCGGATATGGATACTGCCCTGTTCGCAGCCGAAGGTCTCAATACACTGGAGAGCCGGTACAATGAGAAGATCCAGGTATACCGAATGCTGATAGAAGCTGATCCGGATCCTGTGTACCGGAAGAAACTTGCCTTTCTGTACTGGGAACTCTCAGGCTTGAACGAGGACAAGCGTTCGATCCATAACTTCTATCTCAGGGAAGCATTCTCCCAATTACGCAGGATTCAGGAAAAGGAACCGTTAGATAAAGAGAGCGGCATCTTGATAGTGAAGATTCTCCTGGAGTTGGAACTTCTGGGGCAGGCGAAGGAAGTACTGAGAAAGCTGGACCCTGCCCTGGAAGATCCTGACTACCTGTTGTTGGCAGCTGAAATTGCATTCATGGAACGAGACGTGGAATCCTGCTGTGGACTTCTTAAAAAGAATCCTTCCCTGCGGGATCTGGGGGGCGAGGGAGATCTGCATGCGGGTTTGTATCATCCTTGAGGGTTCTTACCCTTTTATCACGGGAGGGGTGTCTGCCTGGGTGCATGACCTCCTCCTGGGGTTACCCGATCTGGAGTTTTCCCTCTTCACCATTTCTCCGGAACCGAACATGCCTCTTCGGTATAAGCTTCCTCCTAACGTTGTAGAGCACCGGAACTTTGTTGTTTCCGATCCTCATCCGAGCACGGTAAAACTACGGAATCCCGGCAAGCTCCTCAAAGAAATTGTGCGGATCCACGGGAGGTTTCTTTCCGGTGATGTTCCTGATTTAACGGGCTTGATCCGGAGTATCCCCGAAGGGTACAACCTGTCGAAGCTGGCCCTTCGATCAAAAGAAGGCTGGGCCATGGTGGTAGAGGCGAATCAGCGAAGAAACCCCATCTATCCTTTTACCGATTACTTCTGGGCGTGGTATTCAGCCCACGCTTTGCTCTTTCGGGTACTGGCGGCATCCCTCCCGGAGGCGGACGTGTACCACGCGGTTTCCACAGGGTTTGCAGGATTAGCCGCTTATGCAGCCAGGGCCCGTACAGGAAGACCTTTATTGCTCACTGAGCATGGGTTGTACCACAAGGAGCGGGAGATGGAAATCCGACGGAGCTCGCTAGTGAAAGGATACCAGCGGGATCTCTGGATCTCCATCTACAACCAGATCAGCCGGCTCTGTTACCGAAAGGCCGATCTGATTACGGCTCTATTCGAGGAAAACCGCCAGTACCAGATGGATTTTGGAGCTCCGGAAGAACGGACTCTTGTCCTTCCTAATGGGATCGACATCGAACGGTATTCGGTTCCCCGGCACAAAAGACCAGGATTCCATGTGGGGCTGGTGGGGAGGGTCGTTCCCATCAAGGATGTAAAGACCTTTATCCTTGCGGCAAAGATCGTCCTGGACGAGGTGAAGGATGCCCGGTTCTACTGCATCGGCCCTACCGACGAGGATCCTGCTTACTACGAGGATTGCAGGATGCTGGTGGAAAGCCTCAAAATCGGGGATCGGTTCGAGTTCACCGGCCGGAAGAATGTGCTGGATTACTATGCCTTTCTCGATGTGGTTGCCTTGACCAGTGTAAAAGAGGCCCAACCCCTTGTGATTCTCGAGGCCTACTGTGCGGGAATCCCTGTGGTTTCCACCCGGGTGGGGAATGTGCCGGAGATGCTCGACTACGATGATCGCTTTCTTGCCTACACAAAGGATTCGGTCCAGATCGCTAAAGGGATCCTGTACATCTACAATCACCCGGAGGAAATAAGGGAGCTGGCGGCCCAGAACAGGGAGAAGGTACGAACTTTCTACGATAAACAGCTTCTTCTGGAACGGATCCGCGGGATCTACCAGAGGTTGGGAGAGGAAAAAGCGTAATGGCAGGGATAGGGTTCGAACTGAAGAAGATTGTCCGTCAGGGAACAGTAGCCTCCTACCTGCAGGTAGCCCTTTCTGGAGCGATGATCGTGGCAGGCCCCTGGCTCATCACAATCCTTGCCGTGGGACTGATCCAGCGGTTCTACCGGGCTGCTCTTGCCGAAGGCTCTGACCTATTTCTGGCGACAGTAGTATATACCTACACAGGTTCCCTCCTTCTTTTCGGGGGAGTACACTACATCTTCTCCCGGATCCTGTCCGACCTCCTGTACGAGAAAAAAGAACGGAAAACTGTGGCATATTTTGGCTGGTTCTTCCTTGTGGTGGGGTTCCTTGCCGCTCTGGCAGGAGCCTTCATCGGGGGTACGATGCAGCCCATCGAAATCAAGTATCCCGTCTTTTACCGGGTTATTGCGGGGTTGTTCTTCCTTTTCGTCAGCCTCCATTGGTTATTCATTGTGTATGCCTCCCTCCTGCGATGGTACGGTAAGATATTGGTCGTCTATGCCAGTGGAATGGGGGTGTTTATCCTTTCGGCCGCGCTCCTGTCCCTCCGGTTGGGAGTGGCAGGGGTTCTTTTAGGATTCGCCCTGGGGAACCTGGGGATTTTAGCAGGTCTCTCTATCCTGATTCTGAAGTTTCGGCAGGAAGCACGAGGCCTGGAGGAAAACCGGCGAATAAAAGATACACTTCTCGAGTGCACCTTCGGGGTATGGGGATACTTGAAAACACAGAGGGACTTGTTCCTCACCGGCTGTTTTTACTACCTTGGGATCTGGATCGATAAGATTTTATTCTGGATCGCGAAGGGCCAACAGGTAGAGGGTACCTGGTTCCGGATCCTTCCTTCCTACGATGTACTTGTCTATTACACGAATCTAACGATGATCCCCGGTCTTGTGTTTTTCGTTGTGTTCACGGAAACAGGGTTTGCAACCCTGTTACGGAAGTTTCTCGAAGGCCTTGCTCGAAGGACCTACTTGAGTATTTTGCGGGAAAAACAACGGCTCTACCGGGAAAGCCTCAGATACCTGCTGGATCTTGGATTGTTTCAGGGGTGTATCACTCTATCCGTAGCCCTTCTATCCTCCTGGCTGATCCCATCGGCCGGCCTGTCCGCCACAGTATGGATACTTCTGTGGGGGGTGTTCTTTCACCTCCTGTACTTCGTCATCACCAGCTTCCTCTTTTTTCTTGAAGCTTACCGAGGGGCTATGCTGTCGGCCCTGATTTTCTTACTTGTGAACCTGAGCGTTACCCTATGCTCGATTGTTACAGGTAAGCCCGAGGGGATCCGCTTCGGCACCCTGGCGATTCTTCAGCAATGGATGAAAGGAAGGATCGTTTCTATCCCTCCTGGTTCCGGGTATCTCCTCGGAGCCCTCGTGGCCGCAATAACCTCGGCCGGGATATTCCTCCATGTTCTAAAGCGGATGGAGCAGAGGATCTTCTCCCGGTCGGCTGAGTAGGGGAATAAAAAAAGCCCCGCTTTACTACGGGGCTCCTTATACGTTACATACCACACTTATGGCTGTTGCTATACTTTTCAGTCCATTCCAACCTACATTCGGTCGGATCTAACGTGTTCTAGCTTCCGGGATTCTGATACTTTGATAGTACTTTATTCGCATCCCAGTATTCTTTGTGTACTTTGAATCCGTCGATGATCCCTTTAAGTCCAAAGTACCCGTTGTACACCAGGGAACTCGTAGCGAACTGGGATCCTAACACTACCGGCGCGTCGTTTTCTTTTACCCCAGGGTTGGGGGTCCCATCGGTTTTGTAAAATGAGTTGGTTTTTCGCCCTACTCGTTGCCCATTGATGTATAAATCAATGTACTGTTTGTTCCAGGTAGCTACAATGTAGTACCATGTATTGAGCTGCAGGTTCTTGTATGGGTTGCCTGCCTGCACAAGGATGTAACTCCCTGATACGGGATTCAGAACAAAGGCAACGTCGTTCCCAACGTTCCAGAATTGCAGGCTGTAGGTTTCATCCGAGAAGTTATCATTGACCCCTTTATGTACGATTCCTCCCCAGGGAACTTTTGCGAAGATTTTGATCCACGCTTCGACCGTTCCTTTATCGGTAAGGTCATACTCACTGCCTGAAGTGTCGGGATAGACGATTCCCTGCTGGCCGTTGAACTGGTAAGCGGTGGAGCCTGTAATACTATCGGGAGTCACAAGGGCGCCGTTCGTAATCGCTGCGTAGAGGGTACCCAGATCTCCTGAAGGTGGCGAGTTGGTAACGAGGGGAACCCCATAGGGAGCGTTATTGATGAGAACGGTACGGTCTAACGATGCGCCGCTCACCTCCTCCTCGGTAAAAAGATTTCCTGTTGCGGCATTGCTGTTCAATTTTTCGATATATAGTGTCTGATTCCCTGTGACATCGTAGACTACGGCCTTGGATTTCGTAGTCATTTCCGTGGCTGTATTGCTGGAATCGAACTTCACCGCGTGGCGGATCACTGTCTTTACCAGGGCGTCGTTAGACCCCCCTACATAGATGTCGGCCAGGCTGTCAGCAAGGCTTCCTCCGAGGGTAAGGAGGGTGTCGAGGGTTTTCTCGAACACGAGGGTAGTACCATAGACCACTGCTCCTAGGGTATTCTCCTGTTCTGTGTAGTACCGGATTCCAACGGTGTTCTGACTGCTCGTGCCTTGCCAGAACCAGTAGCTGAGGGTACTGGTTCTGGTATGGGTGTACAGGACGATGCTGGAGTATCGGACGGAAGTACTACTGGATGGATCGAACACAGCCGGATAATCGAGAGTTCCGCTTATATCGAATGTGGCAAAGGTCTTGTTTGTAGAAGAAGATCCGTCCGGTGTCCAGGTGGTGTAGGAGTTGTCCGGATTTTTAAAACTCATCAGGAGGATCTTTTCGTTCCGGATACTCCCGTCCCTGAATTTTGTGTAATACTGGATCCGGTATGTCTGGTTCTGGTTTCCTGCACTGTCCACTATGGGATCATGCACCGTCCATGTTTCGAATGCGTTTCCCGATCCTGTATCGATGTCTTTTACGAAGTATTCCTCTATCGTTTCCTTTGCGGGGGAATTGTTGGGGTAGGCAGTAGTAACGGTAATTTTATAGATCTTATTCGTCGCATCAAACGAGGATACTGTCCAACTGGTTGTTTGCCCTGGTTCGGGGTAGTTAGCCTTGGTACCATTTGTAAAAGTCAATGGCGTAGATACATCTACCGTCGCTTTGGAACGGAGTGATGCAGCGGGTTTTGAAAAAGGCGTGAGAGGCTCCGCGGAGAGCATGCGGGGCATGACAGAGTTCGACGTCCCCCCTTCGTTACGGAGGATCCTATGGGTAATAAGGAAATACGCGTCCAGCTCACTGATTGTTCTGGAAAGGCCATCATCATCCCCTCCGGATGAAAAGAGAAAACAGGAAGAAAGGATGCTCGTTCCGAGTACAAGAACGATCAAGCCTTCTGTCCACCGTACTTTTTCCCATGCGTTTTTTACTTTTTTACTTTTCATACGATTCCCTCACATCTTACCGATATATATGATTAAATATATCCTTTTACTTTAGATTTTTCAACTTTCATGGAAGGTTTGGATCTGTGCCAACTCTTACACCTCTTTGCCCTGCAAATACCTCTCTTAGCCAGGCGGCGACATCAGCGCAATGGTTTTCACAGGGCTTTCGCCCTGTTGTGATGCCTAATTCCCGTTATAGCCCGGCGGCTGAACTAGCGCGATGAGTGTTATAGGGGTCTTACCCTGTTGTAGTGCCTCTTTCCTCTCTTAGCCAGGCGGCCACTGGGCGGGGGAGATAGCGGCACGGGCAGCTTACAGGGCTGCCCCCAATTGCGCTGTTATCTGAAGGCCATTGGGTGTAGAGGTATAGGCACGGGCAGCGTTTCGGACTACACCCCCTATTCCGCTGTTATCCCGGCGGCCCCTGGGGGGATCGGGGGCGCAACAGGGGCAGCGTTTCGGACTACATCCCCTATTCCGCTGTTATCCCGGCGGCCACCCCATCTGCCGGCCTCCGATGATATGGGCATGGATATAGGCCACCGTCTGCTGGCCGTGCTTTCCCACGTTGAACACTAGCCGGTACCCCTCCTTGAGGTTCAGTTTCTCTGCCACTTTGCTGATGGCAACGATGTATTTCCCTGCCTCCAGAGGACCCATCTCTTCGATCCGATCAAAGCCGGTTACTTTTTTCTTGGGGAGTACCAGAACATGCACGGGCCCTTGAGGATTGATGTCCTTGATGGCCATCACAACATCGTCTTCGTACACGATGTCGGAAGGTATTTCTTTCCGCATAATCCTGTCAAAAATGGTATCCTGTTGCATGCATCAGACCTCCATTCCCACGAGTTACCAATAGTAGTATCGGCGTGCCGGTGTAAAAACCTTCACCAATACCACGCCGGCTAGAAAACCGCCTATGTGCGCTGCGTAGGCCACGCCACCTCCCTCGATTCCCCCGCCCAGGTACCCGAGGCCATTGATCAGCTGGAAGATGAACCATAGGAACAGCACCACCCCTGCAGGCACTGCCAGAATGAACTGGATAAACAGTACCCGCACGAGTTTATGGGGGAACAGGATCAGGTAGCCTCCCAGCACGCCCGAAATAGCCCCTGAAGCGCCGAGGGTGGGTGTAAGGAGGCCTGATTCCAGTGTAGCGGAAACGAACACGTGGGAAAGAGCCGCAAGGACTCCGCAGAGCAGGTAAAACAGGATGAAACGAAGCTTTCCCATACGGTCCTCCAGGTTGTCCCCGAAGATGTACAGGTACAGCATGTTCCCCAGTAAGTGGGCAATGCCTCCATGCATGAACATAGATGTGAGGATCGTCAGGAACACTGGAATCGGTGTAGGCTGAAGGCCGGGAATCCTGACACGTAAGCCGGTGAAAGGGTCGATCCGTACCTGAGAGGGAGTTACGATATCTTTTCCACTCAGGATCTCAGCCGGCACCATCGAGTAGGCATAGGTGAACCGGTAATTGGTGCCACACCCCTGGTAGAGGAGGAATACGATCACGTTCAGTGCGATGAGGAAGTAGGTGATAATCGGGTAACTGCGCCGGTCCCGATTATCGTCTCCAATAGGAATGAACATGGTTTAAGTATAAAAATGTTTTTAGTTCTTTGCTATAGTGGGACGATAGAACGGTTGTGTTTCTGGCTGCCGAGGTGGTTCCATGGAACTTGTGTACAATGCAATGCAGGGTGTACTGACAATCCTGTTTATGGTCGGGGTGGGATATGGGCTTTCTAAACGGGGATGGTTCGATGAAAAGGACTCCGCCTTCTTATCACGGCTGGTGCTGAATCTGGCACTCCCTGCCCTCATGTTTTCCAACTTTACCCGCAATTTTGACAGAGCCTTGATCCTCCATTTGGGTCCCGGGCTAATTGTGCCCATTTCCGTGATCCTTGGATCCTACGGGATCTCTGCTCTTTTGGGAGTTCTATTGAACATTCCCCATGGCTCCCGGGGTACGTTCCGGGCCTTGTTCTCCTTTACCAACACGATCTTTGTGGGGCTTCCGGTGAATGTAGCCCTCTTTGGCGAGAAAGCGGTTCCCTTTGTAACCCTCTACTACCTGGTAAATACCACCCTCTTCTGGACACTGGGGGTGTATTACATCCGGAAAGACGCGGAAATACAGAAAATACTGAAAACCAGGGGAGCTTCTTACGTGGGGGATGCGACGGAAGGGGCAGTGTCCTGGGCGAAAGAGGCATCGGGGGGAGCAGTCTTCTGGAGGGAAGATCCCTCGCGGAGAGGGCGATTAGTTTTCCGGGACACGGTTCGAAGGATTTTAAATCCCGTACTGGTGGCGTTTTTTCTAGCGATTGGGTTGGTATTCCTGGAGGTCAAGCTGCCGTCCTTTCTTTCAGCTTCCTTCAAGTATGCGGCGGACATGACCACCCCTCTTTCCATGCTGATCATCGGAATCACGATGGCGAAGATCGGATTCAAAGGCCTCCGGTTTGACCGGTATACCCTCGCAGTGCTCCTGGGTAAATTTTTGGTGGGCCCCCTCATTGCCTGGGCAGTCCTTTCCCGCTTGGATACACCGGAGTTGATGCGGAAGGTCTTCCTGGTGGTGGCTTCCCTACCCGTAATGACCCAGGTAGCAATTGTGACAAAAGCCTTTGGCGCAGACGATCAGCGGGCCAGTTTGATGGCTACCCTTACTACCGCCTGCAGCCTGGTAATCATTCCCCTCTACATGGTGCTGCTGGGGGGGTGAGACAATCACCCAGAAGAGAGGATATTCTCCGGGGTCTGCCTGAAGACGCCATCAAGGAAAAATTGTTATGGCATGAAGCGCAAAGATCTAGTAAAGAAAATTGCGAATAGCTGGTTGTGCCCTTAAAAGAGAAGGCGCGTCCCCTTCCCTCTGGATGAATCCAAAGACTGATGTTATTGAGTTGGTTCCTCGGCATACTGAAATCAATGGGCTCAACTGACCCTTTGATTCATCCGTTCTCTGTCCAGTACCTCTCGGTGATGATCTTGTCCTGGGTGAAAAAGTTGATTACAGCTTTTCCCTGCGCCTTGATGTCGGCAAACTGGGATTGCTTCATCCCGCCGAAAGGAAGGTACGCAACGGGAGCGGGGATGCCGACGTTTACGCCGATCATCCCGCAGTTCACCTCCAGCTTGAACTTACGGGCATAGAACCCGTTCTGGGTGTAGATGGAGGCAGCGTTCCCATAGGGGTGGTCATTGATGATCCGAATCGCTTCGTCCAGAGAATCTGCTTTGAGAATCACCACGACTGGGCCGAAAATTTCGGTAGTATGGATCTGCATCCCTGGTTTCACATCGGCAAATACAGTGGGTCCCAGGTAATACCCTTTCTCATATCCCTTGACAACCAGGTTGCGGCCATCCAGGATCAGTTTGGCCCCTTCCTGAATCCCTGTGTCGATCATTTTCAGCATGAACTCCTTCGCTTTCGCGGAGATCACCGGCCCCATCACCATGGGCTCGTTGGCTACTTTTGGATCCAGAGGGTTAGTGACTATCATTTGCCTGGCTGCTTCCACGAACTCCCGGCACACAGTCTGGTATGTATCCTCACCGACGCACACGATGGCCGAGGCAGCCATGCACCGCTGCCCCGCACAGCCGAAACAGGAGGTGATCATGTTGCGGATCACTTCGCTCATCCGGGCATCCGGCATTACCACCAGGTGATTCTTGGCGCTTCCCATAGCCTGGAACCGCTTTCCTGCGGCCGCACATTTCTGTGCCACGCTGATACAGGTTGCAGTTCGGCCCACGAGGGAGATCCCCTGGACCCTGGGGTGCTCGATCAACGCCTCCGCCACTGTCCGATCCCCATTCAGAAGGGTGAAAACTCCCGGAGGAAGACCCGTTTGATCGATGAACTCTGTAATGAGGTTCATCGTGCAGGGGACCTGTTCGTTCGCCTTCACAATGTAGGTGTTCCCGCTAGCGATTGCGTAGGGAAGGAACCAGAAAGGTACCATGGCGGGAAAGTTGAAGGGGGCAATCATCCCAAATACACCCATGGGTAGACGGATCACTTCGCCGTCTATATCGAAGGAAGCGCCGATCAGCTTGTCCCCCTGCTGCAGGACAGGCATGCCGCAAGCTACCTCGATGTTCTCGAATACCCGCTTCATTTCCGCTCGAGCGTCGGGAAGGGATTTGCCCATCTCTTCCACTAAAAGCCGGCTGATCTTCTCCTCGTTTTCCTCCAGCAGAGCAAGAAGTTTGAATAGGTAGTGAGCTCTTCGCGCTACAGGAACATCCCGCCATTCCAGGTACGCTCGATGGGCGATTTCGACAGCCTGGATCGTTTCTTCTCGGGTCGTGAGGGGCACCTGGGCAATCACCTCCCCCGTACTCGGGTTTTCCACATCGAGGTACGTTGCTCCTATTGGATCGACCCATTTACCGTCGATATAGTTTTGAAGTTTTCGAATGGACATGAAAATGGTGTACTGCATATCACCATTTTTATCAATAACGCAGGTTGAGGGCATGAAGGAGAGGATGCATGTGAAAATAGGGAGGGACGGAGAGGTTAAGTGGGGAGGATGCGGGGCTACTGGAGCAAACAGTGCCCGAGTCTAAGTAGGTAGGGATCGGGGGGGCCGCAGCAATCTCGCCGAATTGAGAAGGATCCCCACATCCGGGAGGGATTGGGCGGCCGCGGCAATTACGGGAGGTAATACGCCTGTCGCCGCGAGGGTAAGGCCGATCACGTTATACACAGTGGTAAAGGCGAGGTTCATTTTGACGACCTTCATGGTTCTGCGGGCTATGCGGAAAAGCTCTGGAAGGAGAGTCCAGTCTTCCTTCATCAGGGCAATGTGAGCCGCCTCGATGGCAATGTCTGTTCCGGCGGCTCCCATGGCAATGCCGACGTCCGCCTGCGCTAAAGCGGGAGCGTCGTTCACCCCATCTCCCACCATCACTACTGTATGCCCTCTGGCCTGATACTCCTTCACGATCCTGATTTTATCTTCTGGTAATAGCTCAGCCCGATAGGGAATACCGAGTTGTTGGGATAGAGAAGTGGCTGTTCCTTCATGATCCCCTGTAAGAAGTTCGATGTGAGAAATGTTAAGATTTCGAAGTTCCTGAATAGACTTAGGTACTTCCGGCCGAAGGGTGTCGGAGGCGGCAAGAACTCCTATCAATTCCCCATTCAGAAGAACGTACAAGAGGGTGCTTCCTGTGCTTTGGAGGTTGGATTCGAGGAATAGTGCCTGCGATGGAAGGTTGGCGCCGGGAGGCAGGAGGGTACGGTTTCCCACTTCCACTTGGAGACCCTTTATCCGCGCCCGAACACCGATACCTGGAAGGGCTTCGAACTCCTCCGGTTCCAGGAGGGGCAGGCTCTGGTCCCGTGCAGCGGTCCGCACTGCATGTGCCAGGGGATGTTCCGAGTACCGCTCTGCGGAAGCGGCCAGAGTTAGAATCTGGGAGGCATCCATATTCCCAAGGGGGAGCACTTCGGTAAGGCCCGGTTTCCCCAGGGTAAGGGTGCCTGTTTTGTCCACCAACACTACATCTGCCCTGGCCAGGGCTTCCAGATACTTGCCTCCTTTGATCAGGAGTCCTCTCTTCGCACTGGCACCCATGGAAGCGAGCATGGCGATGGGGGTTGCGAGGGCGAAGGAACAGGAGCATGCCACGACCAGAACAGCCGCGGTGGAAAGGGGATTACGGCTGATCAAAAATGTGAGAGCGGCGATCGCCGTCACGACAGGGAGGTAGAAAGAACTGAACCTGTCAGCGATCCGCTGCACGTGGCCCCGATTCGCCTCGGCCTCTTCCACCATTTGGACTACTTTTCCAAAGGTCGTATCTCCTCCGATTCGTGTTGCCTTTACTTTTAGAGATCCAAGGGCAGCGATGGATGCGGCATAAACGAAAGAACCTTTCGATACATCTATGGGAATCGACTCACCCGTAATAGAGGATTGATCCACCGTTGCCTGTCCTGCCACCACTTCTCCATCCACCGGGATCTTTTCCCCTGGTCGCACGATGACAATATCTCCCACATGAACCTCTCCGATGGGAACTTCCATTTCTTCACCACCCCGCTCCACACGGGCTTTCTGGGGGGCGAGGGCTGTGAGCTCCTTTACTGCCTGACGGGCGCTTTCAGTGGTGATCCGTTCTACCATGTCTCCCACCCGCATGAAGAGCACCACAATCAAAGCAGTGACCCATTGACCTACAACGAGTGCCGCGATCACACCCAGGGTCATCAAAGTGTGGGAGGTAATCTGTTTTTTCAGGGCAGATCGAAGGACATTCCGAAAAACCGGAAATCCTCCCAGAAGCACGAAGAGAGCTCCAGCGGGGAGAGGGATCAGGGAATTGAGAATGGCGAACACTCCTCCCCATTCTCCCAAGATCACGACGCCCAGAACCATCCCAAACACGAGGATAAGAAGCTTTCGGAACCGACGCTGACTGAGGGTTAAGGGAGACAGGGGTAGAGGTGAGCCTACGACCTTGCCCACTGCATATCCGGCTTTTTCAACCGCTTTATGGATATTCCTTAAGTCTGCCTGGCGTGGATCGAATTGAACGATCGCTTTTTCCGATGCAAGAAAGACTTCCGCGCTCTTCACACCGGGAACGGTTTCAATTGCCTCCCGCACGTGACGGACACACTCAGCACAGTCCATTCCCCGAATAGGAAGTTCGATGTGTTCCAGTTCAATTTTTGGCGATGGACGCACAGCCATACGTTGCCCCCCTTTTTTGCCTTTTTCTTCTTTAGTGGTGCCAAAATTGTGGCGGAGGGTGAAAAGTTCTAAACACCCGATGTTGTATCCTGAGGTAAGAGCCCTACCTGATAGGGACTCGCATCGATAGAGGGTGCACTTTGCAACCCCATGCCAGAGCGCCACAATTTTGGCACCACTTGCTTTGCTCTTCTACAGAAAAGGTACCCAAAAAAACACGGATATAGTAGTATGAACGCATGTTTTAATGGTTGGAGGTATTCGCGTGCGCACCATCTGGAAAACCGAATCAGCGTTTGAGTATCCCCTATTGATCAAGAACCTTTTGTACGCGCCTTTCGTGTACAATCCAGATCAGGAAATCGTGTACCGGGGCACTCTTCGGTTGAGGTATGCCGAATTCCGGGATCGTGTGGGCAGGCTGGCTCATGCTTTGCAGAAACTCGGAGTTCGGGGAGGCACCACGGTAGGCGTCCTTGATTGGGACAGCCACCGATACTTAGAGTGTTTCTTCGCCGTTCCCATGATCGGCTCAGTTCTGCATACGGTGAACGTTCGTCTGTCCCCGGAGCAGCTCGTATACACTATCGGCCATGCGGAGGATGAGGTGCTCCTTGTGCATGAGGATTTCCTTCCGATGCTGGAACAGATCAAGGGAAGGATCGATACAGTGAAAAAGGTCATTCTGCTTCGGGATCCTGTCCCACTCCCAGGTGGGGAGGCGGGCTCTGGACAACATAGTCAGAGGCTAAACCTTCCTGCAGGGATGCCTTTTGACGGGGAGTATGAGGAGCTATTGTCCCAGGCAGAACCGTTACAGGAGTTCCCCGATTTTGATGAGAATACCCAGGCAACAATCTTCTATACTACGGGCACCACAGGTCTTCCCAAAGGGGTGTATTTCAGTCATCGGCAGATCGTTCTGCATACCCTATCGGGTCTCGTAGCGTTGGGAAGTCCTGCGGAAAAAGGGCGGTTACACACAGCTGATGTGTACATGCCCCTCACGCCCATGTTCCATGTCCATGCCTGGGGTATCCCCTACATGGCGACTGTCCTGGGGGTGAAGCAGGTCTATCCGGGAAAGTACGTCCCTGACACCCTCCTTTCTCTCCTGCGGACCGAAGGGGTTACCTTTTCCCACTGCGTTCCTACGATCCTTCACATGCTATTGAAAGATCCTGCTTCGAAAGAGATAGATTTCTCCCGCTGGAAAGTGATTATTGGCGGCGCTGCGCTACCGAAGGAGCTGGCCAGAGAAGCGCGGGCACGAGGAATCGATATTTTTTCTGGTTACGGCCTTTCGGAAACCTGCCCGGTGCTTACGATTGCCCGGATAACGGGAAGCAAGGTTTTCGAGCCTTCAGTACTCGGGCGCAAGGGTAGGGAAGAGTCCTCTTTTACAGAAAACGGCCCGGTGAATCAATTGATCAAAGAGGTAGGCCAGGCCGATTTAAAGGATGAACAGGCAGATCTAAAAGATGAAATAGAAACCCGCACCCGCACGGGGACCCCCATTCCCCTTGTCTATACGCGGATAGTGAATGATCAGGGGAGGGATGTTCCCACGGATGACCGATCCGCTGGTGAGATTATTGTGCGGGCTCCCTGGCTTACACAGGGATACTGGAAGGATCACACGAACTCGGAAAAACTCTGGCAAGGGGGCTGGCTCCATACGGGCGATATCGGATGTGTGAACTCTTCGGGTTCCCTCCGGATCACGGATAGAAAGAAGGATCTGATCAAGGTAGGGGGAGAATGGCTTTCTTCCCTGGCAATAGAGGATATCCTCGCTACCCATCCGGCTGTCGCTGAAGCTGCTGTGATAGGAAAACCGGATCCTGTCTGGGGTGAGATCCCCCTCGCTCTCGTGGTATTGAAGAAGAGGCCGGAGCCCATGGGGGGAGTCCTCCCTGGTATGGGTGGGTTACTGGAGGGACGGGAGGAGAAGAACCTGAGTGGCAAGGAAAGCACCGAGGCAGATCCGACAGAGAAAGAACTCATTGCCTATGTCAAGACATACGTGGATCGGGGGATCCTTCCCCGCGAAACGATCCTTCTGAAGGTGCGATTCGTCTCTTCTCTGGAAAAGACCAGCGTGGGCAAGGTGAACAAGGTTGCCTTGAGGGAAAAACACGTGGCATGGTAAATTAATTATCATCAAGGAGGCGGTTAGCTACGTAAAGACCCACTTCGCCCGATTCTTACGGGATTGGACGCTGGAGCATATCGCGGTTAGCGATAAGAAATATAAACCGTATGTGGAGAAGATTTAACAGCCATTAGTTCAACTAATTTCCGTCGATCCCCTTAAATGCTGCTTCCACCAATGCGGGGGCGGGAGGCTTCGTAAACAGGCTTACCAGGGGGATCACAAAAAAGGGGAGGATCATTCCTGCGCTGGATGCGGCAGGAGACCAGGCTTCCCCCCAGTAGAAAAAGAGGAATATGGACGTTACAAGACCGGTAATCATTCCCGCATACACCCCCGCCAGGGTGGTCCGTTTCCAGAACAGCCCGTATAGGAAAGGCGCCATAAAAGCCCCTGCCACAGTTCCCCAGGAGAGGGACATAAGGGTAATGATAATGGCGAAGTCGTACCGGGCGATAAAGTACGAAATGATGATGAACAGCGCGCTGAGGAACCGCATCATGTAGAGAGAGTTTTCTTTCGACACTTCCGGGTTTACGTGTCCCTTGTACAGATCAATGGCAATGGCAGAGGAAGAGACGAGCACGAGGGAGGACAGAGTGGACATCGAAGCGCTGAGGATCAGGAGGAGAATCACGGCCATCAACGGTTCCGGTAGGTGGCGGGTTAGAAGATCGGGAATTAACCTGTCGAAGGCAGCTTTCCCGTTCACCAGAGGGACACTGTTATAGAACAGGTGGGACAGGGAACCTGTGAAATAGGCGCTCAACCCGATGATCAAGGCAAAACAGCCTGTCACAAGGGCCGCCCGCGGAATCACCCGTTCATTCTTGATGGCATAGAACTTCTGCACCATCTGGGGGAGGCCCCAGGTTCCAAAGGAGGTCATGAACACGAGGGCAGCGAGAAGTAGAAGGGGCGGTTGTTTTTCTGGAGGAACATGGACGGGGTACTTTTGCATGATCTGCGCAATACTCACGCCAATGCCCCCCTGTTTTCCTGCCAGAACAGCCACCATAGTGATGGACCCAGCGAGCATGATGATCCCCTGGATAAAATCGGTGAGGGTGATGGCAAAGTATCCGCCCAGTACTAGGTAGATCCCTGTGATCCCGATCATGATGAGGAGGGCAAGATCGTAGGAGATACGGAAGTTGGCTTCGAACAGATGTCCTAATCCCTTGAATACAGAGGCAGAGTAGGGGAGGAGGAACATGAAAATGATGATGGCGGCAAGGATCTTGATGTACCGGCCGCCGAACCGTTCCATCAGGAACTCTGGCATAGTCATAACATCCAGGTTCTGGGTCATAATTCGAGTCCTCCGGCCCAGTACGAGCCATGCCAGAAGGGACCCGAACAGGGCATTTCCTATCCCGATCCACAGGGCCTTGAGTCCAAATCCCCAGCCGAGTTTTCCGGCAAACCCAATGAAGAGAACTGCTGAGAAGTAGGAGGTTCCGTAGGCGAACGCGGAGATCCAGGGACCTACCGTTCTTCCGCCGAGGAAAAAATCACCAAGGGTGGTAGTCTTTCGCATTCCCCAGATACCGATCGCTACCATGGCCCCAAGGAAGATCGTCAACAGTAAGATAGAAAACATGAATGTGCCTCTCTTAATGTCTTATATCTAGTGCCCCTGCAGGCCGCTGCGAATAAGTACTTCCTGGAAAGTGCGCCCATTCATTATAGATTGGTATAATGGATCTCCCTGTTATCTTAAATATCCGGAAATCAGAATGACACTGGAGAGAAGTGTAAAACCAACGGTAATAAATGCGAACATCATGGTGAAGCGCTTATTTACATCCTCAAAACGCCTATCAACTGCCTGAAAGCGGCTTTCAATAAGTCGATGCATGTCTTCAAAGCGCCTGTCCACTGCTTCAAACCGTTTATCAACTGCCTCAAAGCGTTTATCAACTGCTTCAAAGCGGCTTTCAATAAGTCGATGCATGTCTTCAAACCGCTTGTCTATTGCTTCAAAGCGTTTTTCCATAGCCTCAAAGCGGCTTTCAGAAAGCTGATGCATGTCTTCAAACCGCTTGTCTATAGCCTCAAAGCGCTTGTCCACGGCTGCGAACCGGCTTTCCATTACCTCAAAGCCCCGTTTCATCGCTTCTGCCAGCGACCGTATGTCCGTACGAAGGATCTCCAAGCTTTCCCGATGTTCCTCCCGGGATAGGAAGTTCCCCGTCAGAAGCAGCGTCAGCCTCCGCAATGCCTGCTTACTTTTGACCTCAAAGGCCTCTTCCAGTTCTGTCTCGAGGAGTTCAGAGTACTGTTCCATGCTCAGCCCCATACAGTATAAGATACAGGAAAATTAGCATTCCTGCCATATAGTGTTAACGAGGATTTGGAAACTTTTGCTTTAAAAGGCGGCAATAATGGGAATATATGTTAAATGACATCCTTCCTGGCACCTGCTCCTGGAACTACGATTCCTGGGTTGGGTTGGTGTATTCCTCCTCGAAACGAACAGCGGTCGAGTACCTGCCTGAGTACGCGTCTAAGTTCGATCCAGTGGAAGTGGATAGTTGGTATTACAAGATTCCTAGCCAGGAGGAGGCGGCTCAGTACCGAAACGAAACCCCCGATTCCTTTGTCTTTACCTGGAAGGTCGTACAGGAGATCACAGTGCCCTATAAAAGGAATTTTCCCCAGAACAAACGCGGGCGTAAGTCCCTCGCATTTCAGAAGCAAGAAACACGTGCACCCGATCATAAAAACTTCTCCGCCAGTACATCCGGTGATCAAGAAAAAAGCATACGCCGCGCTTCTAAAGAAAATCCCTCATCTTTGGAAGCAAACCCCGGCTTCCTTTCTCCCGATGTGTTTCACCGCTACTGTGAAGAAATAGAACCGTTGAGAGACAAGATCGCCCTCCTTATCCTCGAATTCGAGTATCTCAACCGGGAGAAGATGGAATCCTTAGCTAAGTCTCTCGACCTGCTGGACTCATTCCTGTCCCGGATCGGATCGTACCGGATTGTCCGCATGTCGATAGACGCGAAATACAGCGGCCGGCGAGTGATCCTGAACGTGAACGATCACTACGAGGGTTCCGCGCCTCTCACAATCGCAGAACTGCGGCGGCTGTTCGAGGGCGCTTCCTGAGTATGTCTATCTCTTGACCCAACTCCATTTAACAGGTAGGAATACCGGGTAAGGAATAAATAGTGGTGCCAAAATTGTGGTGGGTGTAGAATAACCGTTCTAGAACAATCATTATCGCAGGAAGTCGTTCGTGAAAAAACCCGATGCAGCCCTCGCCAGCCTTTACTGTGCCTCCGCGTTGCATGGCATGATCCATACTTTAAGCCTTTTCCTTAGCCCTTTGAATGTGGAGATCAGCACCTATTTCCGAACCGATTCAGTAGGAGCCATTACCTCCTTCAAGACAGCCTATCTCATTGTGTATGCAGCCAGTAACCTCCTGTTCGGAGCTCTTACCCATCGGCTTCCGGTGCGGCAGACGTTGAGCGTCGGTATGGGCCTGAATGCTCTGGCAGTGTGTTTATTCGCGATTGTGCCTCCCGATGGAGTCGCCCTCATGTATCTCCTCTGGATCGTGGCCGCGCTCGGTGGAGGCGTGTACCATCCTGTAGCGAACGTGTTCATCACCCGGAAATTCCCGAACCGTAAAGGATGGGCGCTGGGGATTACGGGGATCGGGTCGGGTGTAGGATTCGCCTTCGGACCCCTAGCAACAGGCTTTTTATCCCGGGCTGGATTGGATTGGCAAATCATCGCTCTTATCTTTGGCGGCCTGGGGCTTCTGGCTGGAGTCATCGCTTACCTGGTAATCAGGGATGATGGGAAGGATGATGAAGCATTTGCACTCGCTGCTACTGCGAAGGACCTATTGAATGGGGAGGAAAGGGAAGACAGCGGAATAATCCAATCGGGTGGTGGGATTGCTCAGAAACATCAATCTGCAGGAGTCGGCGGCACCGAGAGTGTGGTAAAAACGATCAAGGGGACAACAGGTGTCAGCGCAAAGAACGTCGGTGCAATAAGCGGAGGTGAATCATTCGAGGGCGCCGGGAGTACTGGAAAAACAAACGACGTCTCAGGAGTTACCCACGAACCAATCGGGGCCGGGAAAGGTGTAAAAACCACGAGCACCCGTCCTACACTTCCCGGAGGTCTTACCTGGCCTCTCCTGGGATTCCTCACATGGATGGTTCTCCTGACTGCTAGCCGGGAAATCTCCATGTGGAGCATCCTGGACGTATCCGCATTCTTTTTAGAGGTTTCTGCCCGAAATGCCAGTCTCGCTTCCTGGTACCTCTTCATCATGTACCTGCCAGGAATCGTAACCCAGCCCTTTATCGGGGCCTGGTCGGACAGGTGGGGACGGCAAGGGTTCGTCCTTCTCACCTTTGGGATGTTCGGCGCTTCCCTTTCGCTTCTCTCGTTCCTTCCTGCTGGATGGCTCTTCCTACCTTATTTCCTCATGGGGGCAGCCCAGTCAGCATCCGTGCCTTTAGTGGAAGCAATGATTGCCGATCAGACGACCCCGCAGAATCGGGGGATGATGTTCGGTGTATTCATCACGGCTATCATGGGTCTGGGAGCGTTGGGTCCCTTCCTGTCTGGGATCTGGCTGGACGGGATGGGAAAGACACTAACCAGTTTCCGCGTGCTTTTCAGTGTTCTGGGGGTAGCCGTCATTTTCAGTGGAATCTGCCTCTATGGTACCCCTCGTGTATCAAGAGCGCTGAATTTAGAAAAGACCAGCTAGAGCCCCCTGATAAGAAAAACTGTTATCAGAAGTACCCCCACCAGAAGTAGCCCCAACTGGTTGTCGAAGGAAATCCGCATCTGGTTGGCCCATTCCTGCACCGCTTTCCCCCTCTTGCTCACGATAAAGCGGTACACTCCGTAACCTAACGCAAGGGTAATGGCAGTCTTCACGTATTCTTCTACATTCATCCATAGGAAAACCGCCCCTTTTGCTCCCTCGCTACCCTGCAGGATCGAGCCTTCACTAGATAAAATCTTAGAGAAAAACTGGATCCCGGGGACGCCTAGAATCCCTCCGATCACACAGAAAACGGCTAAAAGAGTCATCCCCCCATATCCCCATCCAAAAGGAGTTGGGGGGAGCCGCAAAGGACTATCGGTGTGCCCATCTGGAGCTTGTGGCGCCGGCCCTGTCTTTCCTGAAGCAGCTGCCTGGCTCACGCCGTCTACGCCTGCTTGATTCACACCAGGCGCCGGCCCTGTCTTCCCTGAAGCAGTTCCCCGGCCCACACCCTCTAAAATTACTTGATTGTTAGCAGGAGCCAGCCCTGTCTTTGGTAAGGCAGTTTCCTGGTGGCCAGCGATCTCAGAATGGTTTCCTGCATCGATACCCTCACTCTTTAGCAAGGCGGCTTTTTGATGGATAGGGATCGTCTCACCCCTCAGGGTAGGCGTTCCCCGGAACAGGAGGGACAGCTTGGTGAAGGATGCCACTGTGCCTACGGAGGCGGCAAAGAGCAGCCAGTAGGGGATGGAATGACCCTGGAGCCCTTTGAAAAGAAGGTTTTTACT
>CALKLC010000192.1 GCA_937991975.1 uncultured Spirochaetales bacterium
CGTGCTTGAAGAGGGGGAAGAAGCTATCCAGCTCCACATCGGGAATGTATTACACGAGTGGGCAGCGACTCTTCCCGAACATCCTCCGGCTCTCCAGCACTGGAGGGAGCAGTTCGAGGCGATATGGAAGGAAAAGGTGGGAGATGACCGTGCGCCAGGGGAAGAGTACTTTCCCCTTCAGGGGATCTATAAACCGATCGTGCTGAGCTATCTGGAGGATATTGCGAAAAACGAGGCCGAGAGGGTCGAGCATGGGGGGGCAAAGCTCCTCCTCTTTGCCGACGAGGGGGTACAGAGGGAGCAGTGGATCACCGCGACCTTTAGTAGCTCTGGGAGTAGCGCTATCGGTGAGGACAGGGGAATGAACAAGACCTATCACCTCCGGGGGCGGGTGGACAGAATCCAGCCGTATGACGGAAAAACTTTGATCCTGGACCTTAAATATAAAGGGACTGATACAATAAGACTTTCTCCAAAAGAAGCCTCGAGGGGACTCGATTCCTACCTGCAAGAAAAAGGATCCCTCCATGAATTTCATCAGCTCGTGGTGTACGCGTACCTATGGAAGGAGAAAATGAAGGCGGAAAAAAACGACATGCGTGCATCTAGTAGACTGGCAGCTGCCTTCTATGCGTTGAAAGAGACCGACCCCGACAAGCGCCTGATCTTTCTCCCTTCGGAAGAAATCGAATGCCTCGACCCACACATGGAGCAGATCGCGGGAGCACTCGATGACCGGATTGCCCAGAGGGAGTTCGCTCCCAACTATAACAGCGAACACTGCCGTTTCTGCCCCTACCGACCCCTCTGCGGCCACCCGGACGGGCTAACTGGAGGGGATGCATGGTAAGGAGTACCCTCTGCACTGCTTCTGCCGGAGCAGGAAAGACCTACCGCCTCACGGAGGAGGTGTTCCAGCGTATTCAAATCCCAAACCGCTTCGTAGTAGCCGTGACCTTCACACGGGCCGCTGCCGCGGAGATGGAACGACGGCTATTGGGCGAAATTCTATCCGGCGAGCAGGCTCCTCCGCATCCTGAGGAAAAACTTTCCCTCATCATGCGGGCCTCAAAGGTGCATTTTTCCACCCTGGACTCCCTGTTTTACCTGTTCCTCAGCACTGAGTCATACGTGCCCCAGATCGCGGCAGAGCATGAAGTAACAATGATCCGCCGCCGGGCGAGTGAACGGTTCTTCCAGCAGTTCTTGCAACCCGGTGTGGGGAATCAGACGAATCTTCTCGTGATCCTTGCCCGGATCCTCAACATCGAACCCGAAAAGTTGACGGATACCCTCCGTAAAGAATCATCCTTTCTGCTGGCCTGGTCATGTGATGAGGAAGAACTGACCGACCTCCGGAAAAAGCAGGAAATTCTGAAAAACCAATTTATTCAGTTGCAAACCCAGGTGCTCCAGATCGCTCAAACCTATGACACGGAGAAAACTCTAAAAATGCTCCATAGCCGGGTGATCAACCACCTCCTGAAGCCGTTGAAGGATCAACCAGCCGGTTGCCTGATCACGTGTAAGGATCTGGACGAGGCAGGAACCGGTCGCAGGGGGATCCCTGAGGCACAGAGAAACACAGCAGCCTATTCAAAATTAAAAAATCTCTATCCAGACCTGCGCAGCCTGGTGGCCGAATATATCATCAACAACCAGAAACTCCGGGCTGCCCTGTTGCGGCAGTTCGCTCACGCGTATACCTCGGCAATGGAAGAAGAAAAACGTATCGCCCGGCGAATCTTTTTCGAAGATGTCACACGGGAATTAGCTGATCTGGATGGCGGAGAGGATTCAATACGGGAGGATCCAGGAAAGGAGCGGCCTATCCTTTTGGCCCGCCTCTACGAATTGGGGTTCCATACCGTAACTGATCTTTTCCTCGATGAGTTCCAGGACACATCTTCCATTCAGCTGGAACTCCTCCGTCCCCTTTTGGAAGAGATCCTGAGTTCGGTGAACAACGAAGCACAGGGGAATCGGTCCATCTTCCTGGTGGGGGATTGGAAGCAATCCATCTACCAGTGGCGGGAGGCGAATCCCAGGGTCCTGGAGGCGTGGTGCAAGCCCTACCGCTCAAGCGGTCAGCTCGGGATAGATATGCTTTCCTACAACTGGCGTTCCACACCCCTTTTGATCGGCTTTTTCAATAACCTGGTGCAAACCCTCTTTGCGGGAACTGAACGGGAAAAAGAATTACAATTCCCCCCTCCTTCTGAAAAACTTAAACGCCCTTACAGGGGCTTCTCGAAGGTAGAGGTAATACCAGTTGCCTGCGAGCGATCGGATGAACCCCTCTACCAGAGGATTCTGCATGAAATCGGCAAACTGAAAGAGAAGCAGGGTGTTGCCCTGGGGGATATAACGATTCTCTGCCGAACCCATTCTCATATGAAAAAGGTGATGGAAACCCTCGCTCAACAGAGCATTTTTACTTCCAGCATAAAGGGCAGGGAAGTCCTTTCCACCCGGGAAGGAATGGCCCTCTACCTGGCCCTGGCAGGAGTGTTCCTGGAAGAGAGAAAAGAAGTGCAGGAGGGATCTGGGAGAGATACACCCCTTTCTGAGGGGGATGTTTCTTCACTTGCAGGTCTTGCCTACATCGGGCGTGCTTTATCTCTGTTAGGGTATGGGGAAACCCTCCTTCCTCTGGTGAAGAAAAGTAAAGAGGAAGTAGAGCGATCAGGGGGACCCCACCGGTTTTCATCCCTTGCCCGGATCCTTTCGTTGTGCGAGCCTCACCTCCCCCGCACTATGATCGAATCAGTCTGGACATGGGGGGAAGAATACTTCCAGTACGATGAAGGGAGGGACATCCACTCCTTCCTGGTAGAATGGAGAAAAAACTCTTCCCTTATCACTGTACCGGAGCCTGAACACTCCGAACGGGTGAAGATCTCTACCATTCACGGGGTGAAGGGCCTGGAGTTTCCCCACGTGATTCTCCTCTGGAAAGAAGAGAGTGAACTATTCTCGGTCCTTCCCCATCCCCGGGAAAGATTCCCCCTTTCCCTGAGCAGGAAAGAAACAAGAGATTTCCTTGCAACCGAACCGATCCCTGGTGCAAAGGAGTTCGCAGAGCCCTACCAGACAGCAAGCAATGCGAGGAAAGAAGAGACGGCCAACCTCCTGTACGTGGCAGCCACACGGGCGAAACAGAGTCTCACGATCCTTGTGCGGGCCAGTAGCGATGGATCCACAACCGGGTTCAGCAGTCAATTACGGGAGGCGTGTAAATCCTCTGATGCGTATGATTATTCTATAGTAAAAATCGAACCCCGGGCGCAGAAAACCGATTCTGGGTGGGCCTGCCTCTATGGGCAGGAGACTGATGGAACCCGTTCCCCCGGGATCTCTCCACCCATCCTGTACGAACAGAGTGCCTCCGGCCAATCCGCTACTACAGAAGGTACTTTAGGAGGAGATAAAAGGAAGCCCCTCTCCAGTCTCCGGATCACTACCCCTCCCCCGCTACCAACTCGACGGGAACTGGATCCTTCCTACCTTTCCGATCGGATCGAGACTGCCACGGCCCGCGGGAGCCGGATCCACCAAGCTCTGTCCACAGTAAAGCCTGATGGCAGCTACACGGATACTGTTCTATTCACCGAGGGGGAACGGAATGTGATTCGGAACTTTTTATCCCACCCTGACGTGCGAGACATTATCTTTCGACCCGGCACTGTATACACTGAACAGCACCTTTCCGATCAAACGGAGTTCGGTATCGTGGACCGGTTGATCGTTTCATCGGATCGAATCACCCTGATCGACTATAAAACGGGTTTCAGGACCCCCATGCTCCTGGAGCAGTATCGCACCCAGATGGAACGGTATCGGAACATCCTTTCCACCCTGTTTCCCGATCGTCCCCTGGAAGCATACCTCTTGTTCGTGGATGACGAAAAGAACCCGATAGAAGGGCTGTAATCTCTTAGTGTGACCTCTTATGGTGGCACTCCATAGTGCCCGGAAGCATTCCTGATTAGTATATTATGGGAAATATAGTATCATATCCTAGGAGGTCACATGGAGTATCGAAGGTTAGGGAAATGGGGAGTGCAGGTCAGCGCCCTTTCTTTTGGATCCTGGGTAACCTTTGGGACCCAGATGGATGAAAACAATGCGTACCAGTGCATGAAAACAGCCTACGATGCGGGTATAAACTTCTTCGACAATGCGGAAGCCTACGCACACGGTCAATCCGAAATAATCATGGGGAAAGTATTGAAACGGGCAGCTTGGAGCCGTGACTCGTACCTGGTATCCAGCAAAGTATTCTTTGGAAGTAACCCGGCAAAGAAACCAAACCAGACCGGCCTGTCCCGTAAGCATGTGATCGAAGCCTGTAACCAGGCCCTTGAGCGCTTACAGGTGGAGTACCTGGATTTCTACTTCTGCCATCGACCGGATCCTCAAACTCCCATC
>CALKLC010000193.1 GCA_937991975.1 uncultured Spirochaetales bacterium
CTTTGATGAACATCGGTGTGTAGGCCGGGGGGCTTCTACGGACATCCTGGAAGCCAGTGCTCGAGCCTATCTAAGTGCCATGAACCGGTACAGGGCATTGAAGGGAAACCATAAAGAGGAAAAGGAACTATAAATGAAAAGAGTTGAAATTTTCGATACCACTCTACGGGATGGGATGCAAGGGATCGAGGTAAGCTTCAGCCTATCCGACAAGATCCAGATCGCTCACAAGCTGGACGAACTGGGTGTAGATTACATCGAGGGAGGATTTCCTCTCTCCAATCAAAAAGAGGAAGCCTTCTTCGAACTGATCAAGAAGGAGAGCTTCGAACATGCGAAGATCGCTGCTTTCGGTTCTACCCGCAAACCGAAGCATAAAGCACGGGAAGACGCTCATATCCAGGCGCTGCTGGAGGCGGAAACAGAAGTGGTTGTAATCGTAGGCAAAACCTGGAAAGCTCACGTAGAAAAAGTCCTCCGCACGTCGCTGGAGGAAAACCTGGAGATGATCTACGATTCCATCAATTACCTGAAGGAACAGGGGCGAAGAGTGATTTTCGATCTAGAACATTTTTTCGATGGGTACAAGGATGATCCCGCATACGCATTGCATGTGCTAAAAACGGGTACCGAGGCAAAGGCCGATTGTCTTGTTCTATGCGACACCAATGGAGGGACTCTGCCCTCGGAGGTGCTGAACATCATGGCGGCACTACCCAAGAACCAACTGGCCCCTCTTGGAGTGCATTTTCATAACGACACGGGCAATGCTGTGGCTAACAGCCTCCTGGCCATCGAGGCGGGAGCCACCCATGTACAGGGCACGATCAATGGCTGGGGTGAACGATGCGGAAATGCGAACCTGTGTGCTATCCTTCCTACCCTTACATTGAAAATGAAAATCGAAAACTCCACCTCTCCACACATTCAGAAGATCACCAACGTATCCCGATTCGTAGCGGAGAAGGCCAACATCATACCCGACAAGAGGCAGCCCTACGTTGGCGAAGCCGCCTTCAGTCATAAGGCCGGCCAGCATGCTGATGTGCTTTCCAAGGCCGATTATCTGATGGAGCACATCAATGCGAAACTGGTAGGCAACGAACGAAGGATTCTCCTGTCCGAATTGGCCGGGAAATCCACTGTTCTGGACAAACTTTCGAAATACGGGAACTTCGATAAGAACTCGGAAGAGGTAGAAACCCTCATCCAGACCCTGAAAGACCGCGAATTGAAAGGATACGAATATGAAGCAGCGGAAGCTTCCTTCGATCTCCTTATCCGAAAAACTTTGAAGATCTATAAACCTATGATGGAATTGAACAATTACCATCTGGAGTCCTATAAAACCTGGGAGAGTCCTTCTAAAACTGTAGGAAGGATCTTCCTTCGGATCAATGGAAAGGATGTGATGGGAGCGGCTGTTGGAGTAGGTCCGGTAGAAACTCTCGATGCGGCTCTCCGGAATGCGATCGAGCACTTCTACCCCTTTATCAAAGATATCAGCCTGACCGATTATAAGGTGAGAGTCCTGAATCCAGAAACAGCGGGAACAGCGGCAAAGGTACGGGTGTTCATTTCTTTCACCGATCACCATCAAAACACATGGGATACGGTGGGGGTGAGCGAAAACATCGTAGAGGCTTCCTGGGAAGCCCTGGTGGATAGCCTGGATTACTACTACAACACCTTCATCCTTTCGTAGAGACGAAGGAATGATTGTGGAAGGGCCTCGGTACCTTTCTTCCACCCAAGAGGTACCGTATCCCTTCCACGGCAGCAGCAGCGGCAGAGGTAGTGGTGGTGTAGGGGATCTTTCTCTTCACTGCTTCGATTCGCATATACCCGTCTTCCCGCTGGGAGTACGTTCCCAGCGGAGTATTGATGAGAAGCTGGATCCGTCCTGTTTGCATATGGTCCAGGATATTGGGATGTCCTTCATGGATTTTTAGAATAACCTCTGCAAAGATTCCGTGTTCGAATAGGTAATCGGCGGTTCCCCTTGTAGCAGCGATCTGGAACCCGAGAGCTTCCAGTTCCTTTGCAATAGGCAGGATAGCATCCCGGTCATTCTCATGAACGGTAATGAATACTTTCCCCTTCGTGGGGAGGACGGTGCCCGCAGAAAGCTCTGCCTTGGCAAAAGCTTCTCCAAAGCTCTCTCCCAGCCCAATGACCTCCCCGGTAGACTTCATCTCCGGCCCTAGAATGGGATCCACATCGCTCAATCGATCGAAAGAAAACATGGCCTCCTTTACAGCCCATCCGGTGATACAGGAGCCCACACCTATTCCATTTTCCCGCACCAGCCCCTGGGTTCTCAGATCAATGCCATTCCAGATCTTCACAGCGCTCTCCACTAAATTCACACCCGAAGCCTTCGAGATGAAGGGAACAGTTCTGGATGCCCGAGGATTCACTTCCAGAACATATAAAAGACCATCCTTTGCCGCAAACTGAATATTGAGAAACCCTTTCACCTGGATGGATCGGGCGATTTTTACCGTTGCCTCCACCATTTCATGGAGGATTTCCGGTTCCGATTTATAGGGAGGGAATACACAAGCCGAATCTCCCGAATGAATACCGGCAGCCTCGATATGCTCCATGATTCCACCGATATATACGTTTTTCCCATCTGATAGGGCATCCACATCGTACTCAAAGGCGTCCTCTACAAATTGATCTACCAGCACTGGACGTTCGGCAGTGATCTGAGGGTGACGTTGCAGGAACTCTTTCAGTTCATCGTCGGAGTACGCAATGAACATGCTTCTACCCCCCAATACGTAGGAAGGACGAAGCAGTACCGGATACCCGATCTCATTCACGGCTTTCCAGATTCCTTCCAGATTGGAAGCCATGGAGTTCCTGGGTTGCCTCAGCTTCAATTGATGCATCAGTTGGGCAAACAACCCTCGATCCTCGGCAGTATTGATGGAAGCGACAGATGTACCCACGATTTCGTACCCTTCCTTTTCCAGCGCCTCTGCCATATTGAGGGGGGTCTGCCCCCCTAGTTGTACGATAACCTGCCTGGCTCCTTCTTTTTGCAGGATTTCCCGTACATCCTCCAGAGTAAGGGGCTCCAGGTAGAGCCGATCGGAAACATTGTAATCGGTAGAAACGGTTTCTGGATTGGAGTTCACCATGATTGTTTTTCTGCCGAGGGACCGAAAAGCGAACGAAGCGAGGGTGCAACAAGTATCGAACTCCAGCCCCTGACCAATCCGGTTAGGACCGCTACTCAGGATCACTACAGGATTTTCCAGCGGATTCCCTTCGTCAATCTCTCCATGAGAGGAATAGAAGTAGGGAGTGGTGGCCTCGAACTCTCCGGCACAGGTATCCACGAAATGGTAGGTTCTTCGGAGCCCTTCTTTGACCCTTCTGGAGAATACTTCCTCTTCGGGTAATCCCGCAAGCTTCCCAATCCTTCTATCGCTCAAGCCAAAATTTTTTGCCTGTCGAAGAAGTTCAGCGGTAAGACCCTTATGAGACAACTGGATCTCTAACTCGGCCTGCTGGAGCATCTCGTAGAGGAAGAATGGATCGTAGGCTGTCTTCCGTACAAGCTCATCCAATACCTTCTCACCTTCCCTTTTAAGCAGGGTGTATGCAGCAAAGATCTTTCGAGGGTGGAAGGTACTTACCATCCGATCCAACTCCTCCCTGCTTACCGGCAACTCTTCCAACCCATCGAATCCGAACTCTGCTGCCCGAAGAGCCTTATTCAACGCTTCCTGGAATGTTCTTCCGATTGCAAGAGCTTCTCCTATAGATTTCATCTGGGTTCCCAGTTCCCGGTAACTTTCGGGAAACTTCTCCAGTTCGAATCGCGGGACCTTCACCGCACAGTAATCGAGGGCAGGTTCGAAACAGGAGGCGGTTTTTCCTGTAATCTCGTTCACGATCTCGTCTAACGTGTATCCTACAGCGAGCCGCGCAGAACACTTCGCAATCGGGAACCCTGTGGCTTTACTGGCAAGAGCACTGGACCGGGATACCCGGGGGTTCATTTCAATCACCACCATACGTCCCGTTTCAGGGTGCAGGGCAAACTGTACATTGGAACCTCCGCAATCGATTCCCACTGCCCGGAGGATCTCGATGGCACTGGAGCGCATCTTTTGATATTCCGTATCCGAGAGAGTCTGTATAGGGGCAATGGTAATGCTGTCTCCCGTATGAACTCCCATAGGATCGATGTTCTCTATAGAACAGACGATGATGGCATTGTCTTTTCGATCCCGCATTACCTCCAGTTCGAACTCTTTCCATCCCAGAAGAGATTCCTCTACCAATGCTTCATGGGTAGGGCTTTCCAGAAGGGCTCGCTCGAGCAGAGGTTCCAGCTGCGCCGGTTCCCGGATGATACTTCCTCCCTTTCCGCCGAGGGTGAAGCTCGGCCGTACGATGAGTGGAAACCCAAGTTCCCTAACGGCTTCCCTTCCCTCCTCCAGGGTATGAATAAGTCGGGAGCGGGGGGACTCCAGCCCTATTCGACTGACCAATTCTTTGAAAAGACCTCGATCCTCTGCTTTCTGAATAGATTCAATCGAAGAGCCAATTACCTCTACTCCATAGCGGCTCAACACCCCAGCCTGGTATAGCTGAATGCTCAAATTCAACCCTGTCTGCCCTCCCATTGTGGGAAGCAGGCAATCGGGCCTTTCCCTTCGAATGATCTCTTCCAGATAGCCAGGTTCCAGGGGTTCGGGATACACCACATCGGCCAGGCCTGGGGTAGTCATCATAGTAGCCGGATTCGGATTTACCAGCACTACCTGGTACCCTTCTTCCTTCAAGGCAAAGACAGCCTGGGTCCCCGAATAATCGAACTCACAAGCCTGGCCAATCACGATCGGGCCCGAACCAATGAGAAGGATTTTTTTTATATCTTTTCTGGCAGGCATCCTGGCCTCCTTTAGGTATGTTTGATGAATTCCTGGAATATCCAGAGGGTATCGAGAGGTCCTGGATGAGCCTCGGGATGGAACTGCACACAACGCACGGGTAACTCCTTATGATACAATCCTTCCACAGTCCCATCGTTTGCATTCTTCATCCACACCTCGAGCCCCTCGGGTAAGGACAGGGGATCCACGGCAAATCCGTGATTCTGCGACGTCACGTATACCCTCCCATCACGGATATCCACTACAGGATGGTTCACTCCATGATGTCCAAAGGGCATCTTGTAGGTTCGGCCCCCCATGGCCAGGGCAATCAACTGGTGCCCAAGGCAAATACCGAAAACAGGCACTTTCTTGATCAATTGGGAACATAGCTCGATCTGGGGTACCAATACCGCAGGATCTCCGGGGCCGTTGGAAAAAAGAACTCCATCGGGTTTTAAATTGAGAACTTCTCCTGGACTGGCACCCGAAGGAAGGATGGAAACCCGAACACCCAGGGTTACCAGTTGATGCACAATCCCTGCCTTCGTTCCACAGTCGATCAGAACGATGTGTTTTTTCCCCGCCCGGTTCACTGAAGTAGCCTTTGCCGTTCCCACCTCTCCAATAAGGTTTCTCCCCTCCATGGGAGGAAAGGTTTTTAAAAAAGCTACTACGTTCTTTAATTGAGACTGGGAAAGCTCCTTTTTCCCTTTGGGAATTCGTACGATCACCCCTGTGGGTGTTCCTCTGTCTCGCAGGTGAAGAGTCAGGCGCCGGGTATCGATTCCCGATATTCCAGGAACTTCCTGCTCTTCCAGAAACTTATGCAAGGGGATCCTGCCCGGGGATACAGGCCCCTTATAGAGACGCTTTACCACGAACCCCGTTGCCTTTACCGCTCTTCTCGATACTCCCTTTTCCGGCCCTCCCTCGTTCCAAACTGGATCTGATCCATAATTCCCGATAAGAGGGTAGGTCATCACTACGATCTGCCCTGCGTAGGAAGGATCGGTAAGAATCTCATGATATCCACACATCCCTGTATTGAACACCACCTCTCCTGTTCCTGTAGGACGTTCCAGGGCTAATTCTTCGGGGAACAGCGGTGCATACCCAAAAGATTCTCCGTAAAACACTTCTCCATTGGACAGCACAAGAGCCGCTGTTTCTGACATTCCTTTCCTCCTGATTAAATATACATTAAATATGTATATTTATTCACTACTACTCAAAAAAAAACCGGCGCATTGCCGGCTTGCTAGTCCCTAGGGGAATCGAACCCCTATTTGAAGAAGGAGAATCTCCTGTCCTGACCGTTAGACGAAGGGACCTTTTGGCTCTTCCCGGGGAGGACTCGAACCCCCACAAACAGATCCAGAGTCTGTGGTGCTACCATTACACTACCGGGAAAGACATCCAAACCGCACATAAATTACCGATAAAAAATTGGTTTGTCAAGAACTCAAAGGTTTGATGGTCCAGCATGAACGCTGGGGATCGAAGAATAACCGAGATGCAGGGATCTCGAGAATCCTGCCATCCTCTCCCAGGAACTTGATCAATCCAAGAAGAACATTCACTTCTATCACCTTGAAAAGGGTTCCCTCATAAGGAATTTTCGTACCTTCAGAAGGGAGTTTCTTTCGTTCTTCCTGGTACAGGCTGTATTCATAGGCCAGGCAACAGAGCAATCTTCCACAAGGACCAGAAATCTTGACAGAGTTCAAGGACATGTTCTGTACCTTGGCCATTTTGATGGACACAGGGTTCAGTTTGTCTGTAATCGAATGGCAGCATAGAAGCCTGCCACATACACCGATTCCGCCGATCACCCTCGCCTCGTCCCGAACACCGATCTGCCGCAATTCGATCCGCATTTTGAAATGAGATACCAGATCTTTTACTAAATCCCGGAAATCCACCCGAGCATCGGCCGTAAAAAAGAAGAGAATCTTGGGTTCATCCATCATATAATGGGCAGAAACGAGTTTCATATCCAGATTGTGTTGCTGGATCTTTTCCCTGCAGATCCGAAAGGCTTCCTCTTCCCTCTGTTTGTTTTCCTCGTATCGGCGAAGGTCATCCTCGGTGGCTCTGCGAATTACCTCGAACACCATTGGCTTGCTTCCATCGGTTTCTCGAAGATGGTACTCTTTTACTACCCCGAGCGTTTCCGCCAGATCCTTCCCATACCGGGTATCTACGAGGAGATATTCTCCCGGACTATACACCTCGTTCTTCGGATCGCACAGTTCTGTTTCGCTGGAATGAAGGATCTTCACCAGGAACAATGCCCTGTCAAGCTTAACGGTTATAACATTGCCCTCTTCCTCAGGAGCATTCTCCAATAGTTCGTCTGTCATAATTATAGTTCCTCCGATTGGACACGGATCTACAGAACCTTACTGAAGGAGATCCACCAGGGCTCCGTAAATTTCGTCCACCCGTTTTAGAATATCAAGTTGTTCTCTCTGTCCCTGCATCACCTCAGCAGCTAACCGCTCCAATTTTTCGTCTATTACCTGTATCTGAGTGTATTTCTTTCGATTTAGAACCCCTTTTGAAGAACTCTTTTCATCGATCCTATAGCACCCTTTTACGATGAGACGAAGGAAGTTTCGAACCGCCTCCTTGTACTCTTTTACTCCCGATAAGGTAGGATTGTTCGAAAGCCGTTCTCCCAACTGATGCACCTTATCGAGGGCTTCCTCTAACCGGGCATACAACTCCTCTGTACTCAGAAGGGAAGGATTGATCTCCTCTGTACCCTCTTCCTCTTCGGATGTTTTCGATAAAAAAGATAAAAACCGTGTTGCTTTTATGCGTTTGGATTCTTTCTTTTCTACCGGTTTCTGGGGTACTAAGAAGAACCCCCCTGGAAAATCGATGCGCTCCATGCCTTATAACGTAGGGGACTGGGTCGAGGAAGTTTGAACAGGCTCGTCCCGTCCTCGTATCCATCTCTGGAAAATCGATCCATTTCGTTTTGAGAGGAGTGGGGAAGTTGCCTTTGTCATACCTGTAATATGGAGCTCTCCCTCCAGAAGTACCCCTTCCTCGGCAATCAGTCTGGGAGCCTGGATGTGCCCCATTACCACAGCAGAAGAGAGAATCACCACCTTCTCGGTAGAAACGATGCTTCCGCTAACGATTCCTCCGATCACGATGGAAGAAGCCTGAATGGTACATTCGGCCCTTCCCGTTCGTCCGATGAACACCTTTCCCTTTGTCTTAATGGAACCTATAAAATCCCCATCGATCCTGAAAATACCATTGACAGTCACATCCCCCTTGAAAGAGGTTCCTTCTCCCACAAGGGAATTGAAGAGGGTATGTTCGTCTTCTACTGTCACACCGACCGATTTCTGCGGCATTTTTTGTCCCTACTCTGCATCTTGATTGGCAGCGGAGATGTTGAGGTACTTTTCGGGATCTACCACTTCGGCGCCTATCCTCACCTCGTAATGCAAATGCGGACCTGTCGAAAGCCCTGTATTCCCCATCGTTCCGATTACCTGCCCCTGGGTTACGTCCTGACCTCGATTGACCAGAATCCGCTGCAGATGCGCGTACCTGGTATAGAATCCATACTTGTGCCGAATGATGATATAGTTTCCAAAACCAAGGGGTTCGTAATCTATGGAAACCACCTTCCCACGGGCTGTAGATACCACAGGGATATTGTACCCGAATGCAATATCGATTCCCTTATGGAGGTACCATTGCCCTGTAAAGGGATGAATAGCAGGGCCGAACCGTTGGGTAATACGACCCCTTACGCCTTTCACAGGCCAAAGGGTAGGAATATCCAGCAGGAGATCCTTCTGATTGGAGAGAAGGTTTTTCAATTCCCGAAGCGGATCGATGGATGATTCCAATACCGAGCGGATCGTCTTGATCTGATTAATTTCTTTCAATGAACCATCATCCGTTACGTTCATGGAGAGGAAAGAGGAAAGGTCACCCTGCTGTATATCGGGACTTGTCTGTTTGGGAAGACTGATCCCAAGGGTTTCGAGGGTAGTGGTTAAACTGCCCTGGAATTTCCTTGCCACACGTTGAAGCTCTGCCACTTCTTCCCGCACCAGTTCGAGGTTCGCCTGGGCGGTTTGCAATTTTTGAGTACGGTTCGTCAACACTTGTTCCGTACTGGTATACTTTGTCGAGAGGGTAAAAAAGCCGATTCCCATTCCGGAAATCAGCCCCACAAAAAGAAGGAGGGTGAATACGTTTATCTGGAAATTGAATATCCTTTGTTCCGAATGGGGAATAAGCATCACGGTGAACTTATGCTTTCCGATCCGCAGGAGTTTGGCAACTCCCGCCTGGATCATACCCCAAAGCTTGAATAAACCGCTCAAGACCCGAGAAAAGAATCGGTTTTCCAATTTCTTGTATCGATATGCAGGAGACAATTCAGGCCCTCATCCTTCCCAGTTTTAAGACGTGCCCACAAATAACTTACCATGCTACAAGAAGTTTGTCAATTTCATATTGACGATTGCCTGGTGTCATGGTATGTTCTATCCGAGCTGGTTTTTTTCTAGATCTCAAACCAAATAATTTCAAGGATAGGACATGCATTTATTTGACTCGCACGCACACATAGGTTTAATTACAGAAGATCCGATCGAACAGCTCATCATTGTGCAGGAGGCTCGCAAAGAATCGGTAGATGGTATCGTCAGCATCTGTAACAACCTCCTCGACTTCTTTCAGGTTTATGAAAACCTGAAAACCGCACCCCACGTGTACTTCAGTATCGGGGTCGCCCCCTCTGAAGTGTCCAATCTACCCAGGGATTGGACCCAAAAGATAGAAAGCGGAGCCAAACTTCCCCGGGTAGTTGCCCTCGGGGAAATTGGGTTAGACTACTATAGAAAATTCGGCAATAGAGACAGCCAGATTGAGCTTTTTATTCGGCAACTAGAATTGGCGGAACGGTTGAATCTCCCTGTCATTATTCACAATCGGGAGGCGGGTTCTGACGTATTGGAAATTCTGAAGGAGAAACTCCCCCGTAGAGGAGGGGTGCTCCATTGTTACTCGGAAGATTGGAATTATGCCAAACAAGCCCTTGACCTCAATCTCTACATTTCCTTTGCCGGAAATGTAACCTATCGGAATGCCCGGAACCTCCACGATACGGCAAAAAGAATGCCTCTGGAAAGGATGCTGATCGAATCGGAAAGTCCTTTCATGGTACCTTCCATCTATCGAGGCAAGCGGAATAAACCTGCCTACCTCAAACACACGGCAGAGTTCATTGCCGAATTGCGAAATGAAGATCTGGAGGCTGTTACGGAAATAATTTTCCAGAATTCCCTCCGTTTCTTTCAGGTGAATGTCTAGGGCAGCTTCCCTGTACCATCCGGTAACCATAGGTACTGTCAGAATTCCAGGGAATATCTTTCTTGCCCCCATGGCAGGCTACACCGATGTAGCTTTCCGTACTGTAGCAGTTAGGGAAGGAGCTGATTGTACCTATACGGAACTGGTCTCTGCGGAAGGGGTACTGAGGAATAGCAAGAATACTCACTCCCTGTTACGCCGTTCTCCTGAGGAAATCTACTGGGGTGTTCAAATTTTCACTTCTTCTCCCTATGCAGCAGGCAAGGCAGTGGAAAGAATACAATCTCTCACCACTCCAACGCTTTTCGACCTCAACTGTGGATGTCCCGTACCTAAAGTGGTCCAACATGGAGGAGGAGCCGCTTTACTGAAAGATCCTTCCCTGATCTACCTTATCGTGAAAACGATGAAAGAAAGCACCTCGATCCCGATTACCGTAAAGATCCGCTCGGGCTGGGATGCGGAGTCCATCAACTATCGGGAAACAGCCGAAGCGGCTGTTCTAGGAGGAGCGTCGCTAGTTTGTCTCCATCCCCGTACCCGAACGCAAGGGTATGGGGGGAAATCGAACTGGAGGCACATTTCAGACCTCAAATCCTCCCTTTCCGTTCCTGTTTTCGGCTCTGGAGACCTTTTTACTCCCCAGGATGTAGCAAGGATGCTGGAAATCACCCGTTGTGATGGAGTGATGATCGCCAGGGGAGCCGTGGGCAATCCTTTCATTTTTACTCAGGTAAAAGCCTTTCTGCAAGGAACTCCTCCTCCTAATGTATTTGTAGAGAATGTATCTGTAGAGAAACGACTTGCCGTTGCCCTGACGCAACTCGATTTGGCAATTGAAGCGATGGGCGAATCCCTCGCATGCAGGGAGATGCGAAAGCACTTCTGTTCGTATGTGAAAGGGATAGAAGGATCGGCAGGGTTCCGCAACAGGATCGTGCATGCGGAAACCCGGGAACAGTATTACCGGTTGGTAGCGGAATTCACCCGATCCTCCTCATCTTGACCTTCCTTTCCCGTGAATGGTATACAGACTTGTGAATGACCTGGAGGAAAAGATCGGACATTACTGCGGGGTAGTCGGGCTCTTTTCCCTGGAAGAAACGAACATCCCAGAAAAAATCTTCTTTCCCCTATTCAGCCTACAGCACCGCGGGCAGGAGAGTTGCGGAATTGCCTATAGGAAGGGGAAAGGTATTGTGGCGTACAAAGATCTAGGGATGGTGTCCACAGTCTTGAGCAAATATCTGCAAGAAAAAAAGCTCTCCAGGATCGGTATCGGGCATGTGCGCTACTCCACCCAGGGCGGGAACAGGATCGAGAACGTCCAACCTCTGGTGGTGAATTGTAACAAAGGGGTAGTAGCTTTAGCCCATAATGGTAACATCCTCAATTCGGCCCGATTGAAGGATGAACTGTTTCAGGAAGGTTCGATCTTCCAGACCACTTCGGACACGGAACTGATCCTCCATCTCCTTTCCCGAAACCCTGAAAAGAACTTTCTCAAGGCTCTTACCACTACCCTTCATCGCCTCGAGGGGGCTTATTCGATCGTCATGATCTGGAACGATTCCCTCATTGGGATTCGCGACCCCATGGGATTCCGTCCCCTCTATGTAGGCAAGAAAGACTCCTTGCACATACTGGCATCAGAGACCTGTGCCCTCGATATTTTACAGGTGGATGAGTATCGGTCTGTAAGACCAGGAGAATTGATCCTTATCCAGGAGGGAGGGATGGAGAGTATACAGTTTGCCTCTCCAACCCAGAAGCGGCAGTGCATTTTCGAATTGATCTATTTCTCCCGACCCGATTCCTTCGTGTTCGATACATCCGTACATCAAGCTCGAAAAAAAATGGGAGCTGCTCTGGCAAGACAGGATATGGATTCTCCCTATTTCTCTGCCGATATCGTAGTGCCTGTACCCGATTCTGGTACCAGTGCTGCCCTGGGGTACGCGGAAGAGGCTAACATTCCCTTCGAATTGGGGTTGGCGAGAAACCATTACACCGGCAGGTCCTTTATCATGCCCACCACCAACGAACGGGAACTGGTTGTACGGATGAAGCTTCACCCCATCCGGGAGGCTCTGGAGGGTAAACGGGTCGTGCTGGTAGATGATTCCCTTGTTCGGGGAACCACCAGCAGCATTTTAGTACGGATGATTCGCAAAGCGGGTGCGAGAGAGGTGCATCTGCGCCTCTCTTCCCCGGAACTCCTGTGGCCCTGCTTCTTCGGAATCGACATTCCCACCCGAAAGGAACTGATCAGTAACCATTATACGCCGGAAGAAATCGCAAGTATCATTGGCGCCGATTCGGTTCGGTTCCTGGAAATTTCCAATCTGAAGAGTTGTGTGGAAGAACCCTCTTCCTATTGCTATGCATGCTTCAATGGCGAGTATCCGTACCCAATCGAGAAAGAGAGGTTAGAGGATGGATTATCGATCTGCAGGAGTTGATATCGAGAAGGGGGATCGCTTCGCTCGATTCATCGCATCCCTACGATCCCCTGCGGTAAGCTCTTCCATTGGAGGATTTTCCGGAGGAATACCCCTCGATGTAAGCCGATATAAGCACCCGCTTTTGCTTTCCACCACCGATGGAGTGGGGACTAAGCTCCTGGTAGCCAAACGATTACGTAAGTACGATACCATCGGCATCGATCTGGTGGCCATGAACGTGAATGATCTGGCAGTGTGTGGAGCGCAACCCTTGACTTTTCTTGACTACATAGCCTGTGGTCACCTGAATGAAAGTCTGCTTGAGGATGTAATCCGCGGAATTGTGGCGGGATGTGAGCAGGCAGGATGTACCCTCGTAGGGGGAGAAACAGCCGAAATGCCCGATCTTTACGAAGAGAACGATATAGATCTGGCTGGGTTCTGCGTGGGGCTGGTGGAGAAAGACGAGGTTCTCCCCCGGTTACAAGATATGCAAGAAGGGGATCTGATCTATGCGCTCCCCTCCTCTGGAATCCATTCCAACGGACTTTCCCTTGCCCGGAAAGCGTTGGAAAAGGCTCCTGACAGTATCTGGGAAGAACTCCTTATCCCTACACGAATCTATGTTTCCGAACTTATGCTCCTATCTCGTTCCGGTCTTTTACTGGGAGCCGCCCATATTACAGGGGGTGGTCTGGAAGGGAATGTCCTTCGTGTACTGCCTAAAACCCTCCGCCCCCGGTTCTTCTGGGATTGGGAAGTACCGCCGATCTTTCGGACGATCCAGCAGGAGGGAAACATTCACCCGGAGGAAATGCGACGGGTGTTTAATATGGGAGTCGGCATCGCCATGATTGTATCCCGGACAAAAGAAGAGCGGTTCTTGCAGCTAACGCATACGCACCAGATCTATACCTTCCAGATTGGAGACTTGGTACGTGGCTAAGGTAGCTGTATTTGCCTCGGGTAATGGTTCGAACTTCGAAGCCATTGTAAAGGCTTTGGAGGAAACTCCTCACCGTGTGGTATGCCTCATTTCGGATAACGAAAAAGCGTATGCTCTCGAGAGGGCCAGGAGACTTCGAATCCCCTACCACGTATTCCCATTCCATACTCCCCCTGAACGAAAAGATTCTGAGGAAAGAATCTTGAGCCTTCTACGCTCGTACGGAATAGATTTCATTGCCCTTGCAGGATTCATGCGCCTCCTTTCTCCCCTTTTGATCGACGCCTATCCCAACCGTATCGTGAATATCCATCCATCCTTACTTCCCAAGTACCCGGGGACCCATGGAATCCGGGACAGCTATCTTTCGGGAGACGAGGAGTTAGGCATTACGATCCACTATGTGGATTATGGGTTAGATACAGGACCTATTATTACTCAGCGATCTTTCCGTCGTTCAGGGACCGAAACAATGGAGGAAATAGAGGACAAAATCCATGCGCTGGAACATGAGGTCTATCCGAAAGTGTTGATTGAACTGTTAGAGGCCATGGATAAAAACCAGTAGAAGGAGAGCCTTTGTGCGAGTCTTGATTCTAGGAAACGGAGCGCGGGAACATGCATTGACATGGAAGTTCTCAAAAAGCAAGCGAATCTCGGCTTTGTTCGTGGCGCCGGGAAACGCCGGTACAGGAGAAATTGCCACGAACCTACCGGATATCCGTCCCACTTCGGCGGAAGAAGTCATCCGGGCTTGCCGTACCCATCGGGTGGATCTGGTGTTCGTGGGGCCTGAGGATCCTCTCGCATCGGGGATCGTAGATGCCTTACAGAGGGAAAAGATTCCTGTTATCGGGCCACCTGCAAAATCGGCTCAGCTGGAAGCTTCCAAGGCTTTTGCTAAATCTTTCATGGTGCGTAATCGCGTACCCACAGCCGAACATTGGATTTTCACCTCTTACACAGATCTGGAAGGGTTCCTAACATCTACATCTAAGAGGGTAATTCTGAAGAAAAGTGGTCTTGCGGCAGGGAAAGGAGTTGTGGAATCCGGAGATCTTAAAGAACTTCTACAATTTGCCCGTCATACTCTTCGGGAGGACCAGTTAGTGGTGGAAGAGTACCTGGAGGGATTCGAGACCTCTATATTTGTTGTGTGCGACGGGACTTCCTACCGGATACTCCCTCCCTGTATGGACTATAAAAAGGCGTACGATGGGAACAAAGGTCCGAACACCGGCGGTATGGGAAGTATCTGTCCCGTCCCTTCGGTAACTACCTCACTCATGAACCGCATTCAAACTGAAGTTGTCAACCCTACGATGGATGGATTGGGAAAAGAAGGGTTGCTGTATCAGGGGATTCTCTACCTGGGTTTGATGATTACAAGGGAAGGCCCTAAGGTACTGGAGTACAATGTACGTTTCGGAGATCCCGAGACACAGGTCCTTCTTCCCTTGCTTGAGAACGATATGGGGAACCTGGCAGAAGCGATTGTGACAGGTGGGTTACCCGAGCTTCCCGGTAAGTATCCTGAAAAGACTGCTACCGGCGTGGTGATTGCTGCCCCTGGATACCCGGGCACCTATCCTAAGGGTCTGACCGTAAACCTTAACCTTCCCGAAGGGAATGGGAGTACCCTCATCTTTCATGCGGCTACCCAAAGAGACTCGAAAGGATCCCTGCAAACAAACGGAGGAAGGTGCTTTACTGTTGTAGGTATAGGGAAAGATATTTTCGAAGCATCCGCTAAAGCGTACGAAGCAGTACCCAAGGTACAATTCGAAGGAGCATGGTACCGAAAAGATATTGGGAAACTACTCCCCCAGCCCTTAGATTAAACCCGGAAATCCCTGCTGCCTGCGAATCTCGTATAGCAGGATCCCAGTTGCTACCGATACGTTGAAGGATCCCACATGTCCTCCCATCGGAATCTTCACGAGTGAATCACAGGTTTCTCTTACCAATTTCCCTAATCCCCTGTCCTCGCTTCCCATCACGAGAGCAGTTTTTCGATTCAAATCCACTTCCATTACAGGTGTACCCTGCATGTCTGCTCCGTAGATCCAATACCCTGCTTCCTTCAGATACGATAGAGCCCGTACAATGTTAGGCACTTCCAGAAGGGGAACGAATGCACTGGCTCCACTGGATGTCCGGTCCACCGCCGTGGACTCGTGAGCCGAGCGTCGCCTGGGAATCAATACTCCATCCACCGCAAATAGATCGGCTGATCGCAGGATCGCTCCCAGATTCTGAACATCGGTAATCCCATCCAGCACAACGAGGCAAGACTTCTCGCGCGCCCGGTCTACCAATTCTTCCAGGGTAGGGTGCGTAACTCCCCCGGCAGGGATTTCCAGGACAGCTCCTTTTGACTGTTCCATACCTGGAAACCGGAAAGGGAAGTTCTCCCCCGCCCACTGGACGGGGATTCCCTGTTTACGGGCTTTGGCCTCCAGGGCCTTTAGTCGTGGCGTCTTCCGATTCAGGTACAGCACCATTCCAGGACCCGGACGGTCCAGATAAGATTCTATGGCATGAAGGGAAATTACGTACCGGTACATTCCTATTTCTTTTGACCAAATTGTTTTACTTTATCTACAACTCCATCGTAATCCGTGTCCTTTTCATACCGATCCACATAAATCCCATTTTTCAAATAGACCCAGAGATCGATTTTTCCATCGAAATTCGTATCGATCCACTCACTCTGAAGCACTCCGTTCGTATAGAAACAGAGGTCATCCATCCGATCATCGAAGTTATAATCGAGTTCTTCGTAGAGCTTTTTCCCCTTTTCGTCTAGAATCATTATGTGATCGATCTTTCCATCTTTATTTCGATCGAACTCCAATTTCGAAGTTTTGATAGAGGAAAAGGAGGCGTAGGCTTCCTGACGGATCTTCCCTATATCTACTTCGGAGGGAACGGAAAAAAGGGGTATTAACACCATTGCCATGCCAAACAGCAAGAATAGGTTTTTCTTCATAAGTAAGTTCAGGTATTCCGTATTTCAGACAATGGAATCGGATGGGGTTCAGTAGTTTCCCCTTCTATCTCGGCAAGTTCCCGCAGGAGGGCTCTGGAACGGTTGGATAGGCGGGTAGGTACCTGCACGAACACCTTAATGTACATATCTCCTTTCTTATTGGACTGATTCGGATAGGGGAACCCCTCCCCTTTCAATCGAAGGATTTTACCGTTCTGCGTTCCTGGAGGTATGACCAATCGGATCTTCTTGTCCTCCAGATTCCGAATCAATAGCTCCGCTCCTAATGCAGCTTGCGTGATGCTGATGGGAATTGCACAATACACATCATTCCCATCCCTCTCGAAGTACTCATGCGGCCGAACGTGAATGATTACATAGAGATCCCCGCTGGGTCCTCCATTCGGGCCAGCATCTCCCTGCCCAGGAATGGTGATGCGCTTTCCGTCTTCTATCCCCGGGGGAATCGTAACTTTGATCTTCTGTTGTTTTTTTAGTAACCCTGTTCCTCCGCAATGCTTACAGGGATGGTCGATGATGTAGCCTTCCCCATTACATTGAGGGCAGCTGGAAGCGATGGAAAAGAACCCAGAACTTCGCCGAATCTGGCCTGTACCTCCGCAGGTGGGACAGGTTTTCTTTCCTCCCCCAAGTTCCACACCGGTTCCCCCACAGATTCCGCAGGGAGCATTCCGGTAGTAGGAGATTTCTACCTTGGTGCCGTTTACCGCATCTTTGAAATCTATCTCCAGATCATACCGAAGATCTGCTCCCCTCTGCAGGGTAGTGGCACGACCGGAACCGGTTCGGCGTCTGGTACCTGTACCAAAGAAGGAGTCGAAAATACCAGAGAAATCTCCGAATATATCCTCGAAATCCCGGAAAACAGAAGAAAAATCATGGGGTGAACCACCGCCTGCTCCTCCCATCCCTTCTACACCCGCGAACCCGAACTGATCATAGGTTTCCCGTTTTTTCGGGTCAGAGAGGACTTCGTAAGCTTCCGTCGCTTCTTTGAACCTCTCTTCTGCTTCTTTATTCCCGGGATTTTTGTCAGGATGGTACTGTACTGCCAGTTTTCGATAGGCTTTTTTAATTTCATCCAAAGAGGCTCCCCGGGGAACCCCGAGGACCTCGTAGTAATCTCGTTTAGCCAAGCTGCCACACCCTTCATTAAGGAGGATTATTTCTTATCGTCGTCCACTACTTCGTAGTCCACATCCTCTACGTTGGATTTTGTAGAGGTTTTCCCGCTTCCAGAGGACTCGCTGCTGGTGCTCCCGCCACTTTTCTGCTGTGCCTGCCTGTACACTTCCTCCGAAATCTTAAAAGCTGCCTGTTTCAAAACTTCGGTCTTTTCCCGGATCTTTGCGGCGTCTCGGCTATCCATCACAGAACGGAGATCTGCAATAGCCGCCTCTATCCGTTTGCGGTCTTCGGATGATACTCTGTCGCCGAATTCCCGTAATGTTTTTTCTGTGTTGTAGATCAGACTGTCTGCCTCGTTTCTGGCCTCGGCAGTCTCCTTCATCCGTCGGTCTTCTTCGGCATGCTCCTCTGCTTCTCGAACCATTCGTTGAATCTCTTCTTCTTTCAATCCGGAGGAAGATTCGATCCGGATCTTCTGCTCCTTACCCGTCCCCAGATCTTTTGCCGAAACATGGAGAATGCCATTGGCATCGATATCGAAGGTGACCTCGATCTGTGGTACTCCGCGGGGTGCCGGGGGAATCCCCACCAGATCGAACCGAGCCAGTGTCCGGTTCATACTGGCCATCTCCCGTTCCCCCTGGAGAACATGGATCGAAACAGCTGTCTGGTTATCCGCGGCAGTGGAAAAGATCTGAGTCTTCTTTGTGGGTATGGTTGTGTTCCGTTCGATCAACTTGGTAAACACACCACCCAATGTTTCGATTCCCAGCGAAAGGGGTGTAACGTCCAGTAGAAGTACATCCTTCACTTCTCCACCGAGAATACCTCCCTGAATGGCTGCTCCTACAGCTACTACCTCGTCCGGGTTTACCCCCTTATGGGGTTCTTTCCCAAATATTTCGCGCACCAGGGCCTGCACCGCAGGGATTCGGGTGGATCCTCCAACCAGAATAACCTCATCGATATCTTTCGGAGTCAAACCTGCATCTTTCAAAGCCTGTTCTACGGGGCCTCGAGTTCTCTCGATCAGGTCTCCGATCAACTGTTCGAGTTTTGCCCGTGTGAGGGTGTAGAGTAAATGTTTGGGGCCCGAAGCATCCGCTGTAATGAAGGGCAGGTTGATTTCTGTGCTGTGGGTAGTAGAAAGTTCCTTCTTCGCTTTTTCCGCCGCATCCTTTAACCGCTGCAAGGCCATCCTGTCCCTGGATAGATCGATCCCATAATCACGTTTGAAGTTCTCGATCAACCAATCCATAATCCTCTGGTCAAAGTTGTCTCCTCCCAGATGGGTATCCCCGTTGGTGGATTTTACCTCGAATACACCGTCTCCCAGTTCGAGGATGGAGATATCGAAAGTCCCTCCTCCCAGGTCATATACAGCGATCTTTTCTTCTTTCTTACTCTTCTCGAACCCGTACGCAAGGGCAGCAGCGGTAGGTTCGTTTACAATCCGCTTTACCTCAAGCCCCGCAATCCGGCCTGCATCCTTCGTAGCCTGACGTTGGGAATCATTGAAGTACGCAGGTACGGTAATGACCGCTTCGGTTACCTTTTCCCCCAGGTAATCCTCTGCGGTTTCTTTCATCTTTTGTAAGATGGCTGCAGAAATTTCCGGTGGAGAGTACTGTTTACCCATGATCTCTACACGGGCCATTCCCGCAGAATCTTCCACCACCTTATAGGGAACCATACGAATTTCTTCGGTGACCTCATGATACCGGCGTCCCATGAAACGCTTGATGGAATATACGGTATTTTCTGGATTCGTAATCATCTGGTTCTTTGCCGGTTGACCTACCAGCCGTTCACCTTTAGCAGTAAACGCAACAATAGAAGGGGTGGTTCTCTGCCCCTCAGAGTTAGGTATTACTACTGGTTCTCCATTTTCCATCACTGCTACGCAGGAATTGGTTGTTCCAAGATCGATTCCAATAATTCTTCCCATAGTATGTGCTCCTCTCTTTTAGCAAACGACGGTTAAGTTCCCGCCATAGTGTTCTGCTCGTTATTTATAGTGTAGGTGTCTTTTGCCTTTGGCATGGACACCTTTACTTTTGCCGTCCGAATGATCTTATCGTGGAGGCTGTACCCCTTCTGGTAATCCTCCAGTACGATAGACACTTCATGATCCGGCCGCTCCTCACTGGTGATCGCTTCATGCTTGGTCGGATCGAACGGTTGTCCTACGGATTCCAACCGTTTCAACCCCCACTTTCTCTCCAGCAGTTCGTACAACCGTTTCTCGATCATCATGATTCCTTCGTGAAAGGAATCGAAATCCTTCGAGTTTTCCGCTGATTTGATGGCTCTCTCGAAGTCATCCAGAACATGAAGCAGATCAAGAAGTAATTGCCGATTGGCAAACTGAATGGCCTCCTGCTTTTCCTTAAGCATCCGCTTGCGGAAATTCTCGAGGTCCGCCGCTTTGCGGAGATACTGGTCTTTTAACGCCAGATTCTCTTCTTCTAATTCTTTGATCCGTTTATCCTTTGCTTCTAATTTTTGTTCCAGGGTTTCTTCCTCCTGCAACTGGGGTTGATCAGTACCCGAAGCAGGGGAAGAACCATTATCGTTCTTTATGTCTTGATTCAAAATAGTTTTTTCCTCCTCATGCTGTTGTTCTTTCCGTTCCTCTCGATTGTCCGACATGATTTTTCCTCGGATGGTGATTTGGTTTCATCTAAAAAATACTATCCGGAGAAGGTGTCGTCAAGATTTTCCCGAAAGCTCCAATATCAACTCTACCTCTCCTCTGCTCAGTTTAGTAGCGGTTGCGATCTGTTCTACTGTCCATCCCTGGTGGGCTAACTTTGTGACCGTTTCTCTAGCACTGAGAGAGGGTGCCCCTCTATCCCCTTTGCCAGGTGTTTTGGCTCCCTCTTTCAGGAGGGAACCGAGAAGCTTCACCTGATCCTGAGCCTCGCGGCTGAGCTCCTGCAGCCGGGTTTCTGTTTTTGCCAACCATTCCCTTGCCTTCAACAGGTTGGCGGCTCTCGTTTCGAGTTCTTTCATCAATCCATCGATCTGAGCGATTCTCTGGATCGTTTCCTCTACCCGCCCTCTCCCTTCCGAGAGAATCTGCAGCTGTTTCCCCAGAGTCTGCACTGCATCGGGCAATTCCTTCAGCTCCTGTTCGATAGAACTCATACGACGCTCCATTTCCTGGAGGGTCTGAAAATTCTTATCAATGCCTTCCAGGGTAAGATCGAGGAACTTCCGTTTCTTTTCCAGCCGTTCGAACCTTGTCTCCACATCCTGCTGGAGACTCTGCAAACTGCG
>CALKLC010000194.1 GCA_937991975.1 uncultured Spirochaetales bacterium
AGGCAATTATAGGAGCTTCCTCAGGGTCACGATATTCCCGCTCGATGATAGATGCCAGAATCACCCGATCCAGTAATTCCTTTCCCCCAGGCAGAGGTTTCTCCTGGACAATCGTGGAAAGCCGCTGAAAAAACATGTCGACCATTGTTTCCACCACTCGCACGGCAGGGAACTCTTTAGGAAAGTAGTAGGTCTCAGGGAACAGAAACCCCTCCACACTGGAGGCAGGTATCCCGTACTTCTGTAAAATATCCTCCTGCTTACAGGCAGTGAGAAATTCCGAAGCTGATACGATTCCTTTCGACTCCAACATACGGGCAACCCTGGAAAGGGTCCAACCTTCGGGAATGGTCACACGATAGAGGGCCTGGGTTCCTTTCACCAGGAGATCATGGATAAAAAGAGTACTCTTTCCCCGGGGGATCCGGTAATGACCCACCCTGTACTGTTTCTCGGTTCCCTTCCATCTGCTGATCCATACGAGGAAATCTCCAGAACGGATGAGGCCTTTCTGCTCCAGTCGCTCTGCTATGGCAAAAACACTCTCCCCTCTATAGATGATGAACTCTTCCTCTTCCTCCCCCTGGAAGGATGGGGGAGAATTCAGGTATCCTGCCAGAACGAGAAGCCCTCCTACCCCTCCCCCTAAAATCGCCAGAAGGATAGCCAGTGTCTTTATGGTTTTCTTCATGCGCCTACCGTATCAGAACAAATTCTACCCTTCGGTTTTTCCAGCTATTTTCCAGATCACTGGAGGGGAATAACATCTCTTTTCCTCCCTTTCCTTCCACATCGATCCTTCGGGCACCCAACCCGCGTTCGATCAAAGCTCTCCGAACTGACTCTGCCCGTGCCAGAGACAGGGGCTGCAGTTCCTCTACCTCTTCCCGCAGAGTTCCAGTAATGTTATTGGCATGCCCTTCTATCCGGATCTGGTAGGTACTGTACTTCGTCAGGACTTCCACCAGTCGATCAAGAACAGAAGCGTTCTTCCTTCCTTGTTCCGATTGGTCGAGGATCAACACGGGGCTATTGGGAGCAAAGGTAATACTCGAGATTTTTATCTTCAACCGATTCCCATCACGTATAACGAGGATATCGACAGGGATGATCCCCCGTGTGTCCCTGGCATTGCCATACACATCTATTGCCCTGTACACATACTTGTAATCTTCTGCTGAAATTACCAGTTCCCCCTTATCCGAGTAGCCGTCCCAGATAATACGGGAAGGTGGACTTCCTGCTCCCCTGAAGGAACGGAACAACACATCGTTCCTGTCATGGATGAGGAAAGACCAGGATTCGATGGGACTCAAGTCCTCTATTCCAAGATACATATTCAGTTCATCCGCTACCCCATCGTTATCGGGTGAAAAGGGGACAGGATCGAGCTTCACCCTGAGAACAGGGCCGGACACATCGAGGAGGAAGGGTGTGGAGCGGGCAATCGGTTTATTTCCCTTCCTGTACCTAGCCTCGAATACAGCTGTATAGGTGCCTTCCGTAATCTTTCCATCATCTCCTCTTCCATTCCACTGCACCCGAAAAGGAGAAGAGATCTCTACTCCCCTGTAGGTTTTTCGCACGGTATTCGTCTGGTCCACCAACGACAGACTCCACTGTTCAATCCCATCCACGATATTCAGGAACACAGTGATCTCGATCGTATCTTTTACCCCATCCCCGTTGGGAGAGAAGCCTGGAGCATTCAAAGTGACGAATGCAGAAACTTTCCGGGTATCGATCTGAATAACGGGAATTACCCCCTGCCCTTTGTTTCCCGCTGCATCTTCGGAACGGACAATATACCGGTAGGTTCCATCCGGAACCAGATTCCCCGACTGATCTTTCCCATCCCAGGCAAAGGAGGTGGCCCTTCCGTTCCAGGTAAAGGTGCGAACCGTAACTCCCAAACTATTCTCGATAGTTCCCACCCATTGGGATTCCACGGAAGACTCCTGCACAATGGGTAGGGAGTCCTTTTCCCCATCCCCATCCGGAGAGAATAAGGTGTAAGGAGTGGAAAGAGTAACCCTCGGAGGCACTGTGTCTACCACGATAGCGCTTATGCGGGATACTTCCCGGTTTCCATTCTCGTAGAGTACCACAAGTTCTGCAGAATATTCTCCATCCGGAACCCGATTCCCTCGCTCATCCAACCCGTCCCATAGGTATTCCGTATCCACCCGGCCTCTGCCTTTGAAGGTACGAAGGGAAGCACCCTTACTGTCCCGGATAGAAAGGGTGTACTGTTCTATCCCTGTATTCACAAGCACTGTGGGTCTGAGTCGTACTACATCCTTGACGCCGTCCCCATTTGGAGAGAAGGCCATGAGATCGGCGCTGAGGATTACCGGAGTCTCCTCGGTGTTGATAGTGAACTCGATCCTGTTGGACACGCCTCTGTTTCCGGCTCTGTCTTCGCTTTCCAGGTGGAAAGTATACGTTCCATCTTTCGAGAGGGTTCCGCTGTCGTTCACCCCATTCCAGCTAATCCGTTCAGGAGGCTTCCCCATCCATCGGTAGGACTTCACTGTTCTTCCTTCGGCATCCCGTATGAGTCCGATCCACTCATCCTCGGGAGAAGTGTCGAGGAAGAATTCGATTTCATCCTTGCTCCCATCCCCATTGGGAGAAAATACGGCAAGGTTAGAACGGATCCGGGCACTTGGGGGAGTAAGGTCTACCGTGAAAGGCGGAGAGACCGCCTCGGGTTTATTTCCATTACGATACAGGACTTTGAGTTTGGCCGAGTAGGTACCTTCCGGCAGGATCGTTCCTCCTTCCATTCGACCGTCGAACTCGATGGGTAACGGAGCGTTTCGGGTTCCAAAGTACATCCGCATGGGTCTGCCCTGCGGGTCAAGGACCGTCAACTCCCAGGATTCGATCCCTGCCGTAATGGGAATCAGGGGAGTGAAAAGAATCGTATCCCCCTTTCCGTCCCCATTGGGAGAAAACGTCGAGGTATTGATCAAAAGAGAAATGGGTGTTGCTTCGGTGTTGATAAAAATGTTGTCGAATCCTGCTTCGGTAGTGTTTCCCGCTCGGTCGGTGCTTCGGATCCGATACGCATAGATACCATCAGGAAGAAGGTTTCCCTGATCATCCTTCCCGTCCCACACAAATGTTGGAGGAGCCGTATTCTTCCATACAAAAGTTCGCACCACTCTTCCTGTAGAGTCAAGAATCTCTCCCCTCCATTCATCTTCCACCGAACCGGTTTGCACGATCTGCAGGGTATCCTTACTTCCGTCGTCGTTGGGTGAAAACTCCAACTCCGAACCCTTCGGCACCTGAATGTCCACCTTCGGAGGAGTGGCATCCAGTACAATCGTGTACCAGGCCGACTGGGCAATATTCCCGTTGTCGTCCTTTGCTTCTATCCTGAACCGATAGGTACCATCTGTCAGTTTTCTCCCCCCTGTTCCTGTACCATCCCACCGGAACACTTCCGGGATGTCGATTCCGGTTTTCACATAGAGTAAGCGATCCATAATCCCCCTAAAGTCCTGGTTCTCCGGTCTTTTTTCCTTGTTTTCGATTACCCGAACCGTGTTTCCTGCCTCATCCTGCACAATAAATCGGTATTCCATCACGTACCGTTCATCTGTGATTTTGACTGGAAACTCCAGGATGTCGTTCTTTCCATCCAGGTTGGGAGATAGGTACACCATTTCAGGGTACTCAACTATTATTTTTGGCGGGTTGGTATCCACTACGCCCAGTTGCGCATTCACCCCACCCCCAAAGGCCCAAATCCCGGAATGAAGGGGAGCTGCCGAGGTACTCACCCGAATATCGCTCCGGTTCCATCCTCGTTCCTCCAGAACCTGTTGTTTAAGGTCTGTGCGGAACAGGAAGGAGAGGCCAAAGGAAGGAATGAGGCTCCGGGATGCCAGAGAATCTCGTATTCTTTGAGCCAGGTCAAAATGGAGCCCCGTCCGAAGAGAAAACTTCTGAGCAAGCTGTAGATCCGCCCCTGCAGAAAGGCGAATGTTCTGGAAAGCTGGAAAAGAGAGCGACCCATCCAGGCGAAGCTTCACAGGGGTGGCGTTTGAACCATACACAGTGAAGGAAGCCCCCAGGAGAGGAGTAAAGGGAGAGGGAAATCCCGTTCTACCTTCTACAGGAGAGTACCATTTCCCCAGATTCAACAGGGAAACACCCCATTGAAAATCTTTGAGGTTGTAAAAGTTGAGGGGTGTATGGATAAACCCTACATCCAGGCCCAGCCCTACATCGAAGGAATCTTTTGCTCCCAGGGTAGTGTGGATCCCGGCTCCAACGGAAAGGGTAGAAAACAACTCCTTTGCTACCGCACCCTGGAGGGTCCACAGGAATCCCAGGTCCATATCATCCAGAGAAGTGTACAGAAGGGAGGAGGTGGCAGAGAATACCCCATACCGGGTGGGGAGAATGCCTCCCACATTCACCAGGTGCCCCTTCCACCCGTCATTTCCAGGATCGGCGATACCCACATAGTTCAGGTCAAGGGTAGTCCGTTGCTGGAAGGTAGATGCTGCAGGGTTGATACGACTGGAGTAAGGGTTTTCCTCTGTCGTAAAAACAGGCCCCCCTGCGAGAAAATAGGGGGACAAGAGATGGTAGAACTCTTCTCCTCCATTGGGTGGAGTATATTCTGCGAACACTGCAGAAATCTGAAAACATCCAATGACCAGAGTGATGAGAGCACTTAGATTCTTCCGGGTCATGCCTTCCCTTCCTGCAAAAAGGTTTCTACCTCATCGATAGTGTACCGATGAAAAACAATCTGTTCTACTTTTCGTAACAGAGGAATCATGGATACGCTCAGCTCTTCTTCTTTTTTCTTCAAGAGTACGAACAGAACTTTCAATTCTTCCTCTGTCAGTTCCAGTTCAAATTTCAACCTCTTGTCCCTCTTCGGCAAGAAAAATTTCTAGCCCGCTTTTTCCCAGATGACGGTAGTACCAACGAGCAGACTGGAGATTGTTATAGAGCTTCTTATCCTCGTATAGGGGTTCATGATGGAATAGATAGAGCCGTTTGATATTCCATTCTGCGGCAAAGTCTACCGCCAGACTGAAGGATGAATGACCCCAGTTGTACTTTTCTACTGCTTCCCCCAAGGTGTACTGGGAATCCAGGATCAGCGCATCAGCAGAAGCGAAATACTCGGTATTTTCCTGGTTCTTTTCGAAATCCTTCTGGGTAAGTTCCGAATCCGTAGCGTAGATTATCCGACTTTTCCCATCTGTTACAAGGTAGGAGTAACATCCGCCCGGATGGTTCATCTGTTTCCAGAAGACGGCCCCCCCCATAAGGGAAATCGGTTTTGAATCCAGTTGATGGAACACGAGTTTGGCACGAGCGTACGATAGGGGGACGGGGAAGTAGGGAAGATTCATCTGTCCTTCTAGAATGGACCTGAGGTCTTTTACCGGGCTGTAACAATCGATCTGACAGTCGGGGTCGAACAGGGGGGGGAAAAAGGGGATTCCCTGCAGGTGATCCCAGTGAAAGTGGGAGAAAAAAAGATGGAACCGTTTTACCTTCGGCTCCCGAATTTGTAGGCTGTTTCCAAGTTCCCGCAAACCCGATCCACCATCCAGGATTATTCCATAGGATGGGTGAAGAGAAACTTCGATACAGGATGTGTTCCCTCCTGCTGTCCCAAACAGCCAGGGGGGTAATTGTGCCAGGAAGCGTTCACGGGTTTCGGCAGAGAGTAGATCGTCCGGTTTCACTCGCTGAAGGACAGTGGCGATTTTGCTGCGCACCGCATCGGGAGTTAGGGGCGTGGGGATCGATCCCCTAACACCCCAGAATTTCACCTTCACTTTCCTCCCCCTTTCCCATTGGAAATACGGATATAAGGAGTCCGCTTACGAAGCTGAACCCAATTCTCGATTTCTTCCCTGCTATGGGTTGGACCTACCCCTACTCCCGGGCACGAGAATTTAAGGGCTTCCCATTGGCCTTCAGATACGAGAAAACTTTCCCAGAAGGGATAGCTTTTGCATTGGATCGGCCTATGTTCATACACCGTACATCCCTCTTGGTCCCAGAAGATACAATCGTAATTCTGTTTCTCCTTCAAGCTGAGGTAAAGAAAACCATTCACAGCCACCCAGCGGCAGTATTCGTTTAAAAATTCATCCCGTGTATACCCAGTGGCATGGAGAAGTTCAGAAAGATCGGATTCTGTGAGAAACACATACCCCGGATCTATCCGGCAACATCTGGAACAACGTCGACACTCGAACTGTAATCCATTCCTGTAAAAAGAAGTGTCCATAGTCTTCAAGTTTATATCATATCACAGATTCCTGTTTCTATACGGGTAATAAAAAAGGGTTGCCCTTTGTACAGGCAACCCTTTGCTGGGGAGAGTAGGATTTGAACCTACGAAGGCTGAGCCAACAGATTTACAGTCTGCCCCCTTTGACCACTCGGGAATCTCCCCATACTCTTTTGTTCGACCCTATGCATCTCTACAATACTCAGATCTAAACCTTCCGTCAAGGTAGATCCATGAATGTAAGCCATCTGTCGGATTCGAACCGACGACCCCGAGATTACAAGTCACGTGCTCTGGCCAACTGAGCTAAGATGGCATTTCCAGTGGGGGGATACTATTAAAAAAACGGTGGTCCGTCAAGATACTCCTCTGGTTCGATGCTCGACAAGGTCAGCACTTCCGTATGATCGCCGAACACGGCAACGGTGTGTTCATATTGTGCGGTGAGACTTCCGTCACAGGTTATTACAGTCCAACCATCCTCCAGGGTTTTTACCTTGGGATCACCCAGACAGAGGATCGGCTCTATGGTAAACACCATACCGGGAACGATCGGTTGCCCCACTCCCCTGCTTCCTGTATTGGCCACGATAGGATCCTCATGGAAGGATTCCCCAATTCCATGTCCGGCGAAATCCTCCAACACCGAACACCCGTAACGTAGAGCTGTTCGCTGGATAGCAGCCCCTACGTCTCCCAGGCGGTTCCCTGCCCGTGCTGCCAGCACCCCTGAGATGGATGCTCTCCATGCGCATTTCATCAAATACAGCGCCTTTGGATTCGGAGGACCTACAGAATATGTCCAGGCTGCATCACTGTGCCAGCCGTCCAGGTAAATCGTAACATCCACGGTAAAAATATCTCCCCGTTCCAGGGGAACATCATTTGGGATTCCATGGGCAGCTATATGGTTGGGAGACACACAGACAGAAGCTGGGTACCCCCGATACCCCTTCTGAGCGGAGGTTACATGATGATGCCGAAAGAATTCTTCACAGAAGGCATCGATCTTCTTCGAGGTAATTCCCGGTTTTACTATCCCTCGTAGTTCCTCGAACAGGGTTTCGATGATCCGGGAAGATTTACGGATCCGGTGGACCTCCAAAGCAGTTTTCAAACGGATGTTCATGAGGTGCATCCTACAGGTAAGGACGAAGGAATGTAAGAATGAATTGACTAAGGATCAGGAAACTCCCCCCTCCCAATAGGGAGATACCACCCCAGAAAAAATCAACTGGAGAATGTTTCAAACGAAGGATCCCCCTGAGAGCTGAAAGGGTCAGGAGGTTCACCCCACTCCAGAAGGAAAGACTCGATACCCCATAGAGCACAGTGAGCAAAAAATACTGGGTAGTGGGAACGAACAACTGAAAGGAGCCAACGATGTAATAGAAAAAAACCAGACCACTGAAGAGCAAGCTAACAATCGACAGATAGCGGTATAACCGGAAAAGGGTTCGATCCATACAGGTGGTACTATACACCGATTTGCCCTTGCAAAGAAGATAGTTTTCCGACTAGTATTGACTTGATGAAACGAACAGTACTCATTCTGGTTGTTCTTATCCTTCTCAGTGGGACTTTTCTCTACCTTGGATGGATACAACGCTCCCTTTCTCCGGACCATTGGGCGTTGGGCTTCTCTAAAAGCAGGGGGTGGGAAGAGCGGATTTTCGAACCCGGCAGATTCGACTTCCGATGGGAACGGTTTTTTCCCGGAGCTTATTCGCTCCATCAGTTTCCAATTTTGAAGTTCCCTATTACCCTTTCCGTAAAGGGAGAGCTCCCATCCGGCAGTATCTATGCCGAAGTTCTCGACAGCAAGCCTTCCTTCTCCTACGAGATAGAGGTGGAGTTACAGGTAGGGTTTCAGAAGGAGAGTTTTCCCATACTCGTCCGATCAGAAAACCTCACACCCACGAACATCGAAGCCTGGATGGAACAGAAGAAGAACGAAATCCGACTGGAACTCACCAGCTGGATCCTCCAAAGGGGCATGCAGAGGATCCTTTCGGCTCCTTCAGAAGGTACACCCCTCATCCTTTCCTGGCAGAAAATCCTTGAAGAAACCCTTCGGGAGCATTGGCAGGAACGCTTTCCTTCCTTAAATCTTCTATCTCTCGCTTTTCCCAGGGTTACGATTCCCGATATAGATCTCTACGTGAAAGGGAAATCCCTCTACCTCGCCGTAGAACAGGCAAGACAGGAAACCTTGATAGCGGAAAGCAAGAAACGACTTATTGAAGAGAGTACCGAACAGAGGAGGATAGAGTCCTTGAAAAAATACGGAGAACTCCTAAAAACGTATCCGTTATTGTTGGAGTACCTGGCCATCGAAAAAATGGAACGGATAGGTCCGACAGAACTGAAACTACTACAGGAATTGCAGAATCGAATTCCAAAAGAACCTTGAATGGGGTTGCGGATGGAGTACTTCTTTAACTTCGAAAAAATGGCCTATGTAATGGGATTAAAAACCGAGGGATGTGTCCTCTGCGGGATAGCCGGGAAAGAGGAGTGTACGGTGGATCTTACGGTGTACGAAGATCCCTTCTTTCTCGTAGTAGTGAATCTATACCCTTACAATCCCGGACATCTCATGATCTTCCCTCGAAGGCACGTAGAAGATGTCCGTCAGCTATCCCCTACAGAGAGTTCCCGTTGTATGGAACTCACCAACCGATTTCTCGATGTGCTGGACGCCCTCTACCATCCTTCTGCTTACAATATCGGGTACAATATGGGAATGAACGCGGGCGCCTCCATTGCCCACCTTCACCTTCATATCATTCCCCGGTATCCCCGAGAGCTCGGAATTGCCGATTTGATTGCGGGGAAACGAGTACTGGTAGAATCTCCCCTCCAAACAGTGGAAAGAATCCGGACCTTCCTGCAGTCAGATAGCACCCTTCTCCATAGCAATTAAGTACCGAAGGGCTTTGGTTCCCAGGAGCAGGTAATTCTGGCAGTTCAAAACCTTGTTTTCTAGCATAGGAAAACGTCGGGAAGTTTCCCTCAGGAAAACCTTGTCTTTCCCTATGTTCTGGAAGCCGATCCTTAAGCTTTCCAGATGGACCAACGCCTTCTCCAGGATATCCTTTCCTTCTTTGTCTTTCTCGGCAATGAGAGAACGGTACAGTTTTTGCTGCTTTGGATCTCGATCAAGTACGAGTTTCAGGATGGTCATCACCTTTCCTCCTTCGGTATCGGGTGCGAAGGATCCATCGAACTTGTTCAGTCGAGCCTCGATTTCCTCGATCCCCGATGCGTTAATCAGCATGAGACTTACACTTTCCCGAATCCGATTGGTAATCGTTCGATTCAATAGGTGGATTGTGTCCTGGATATAATTCGCATAGATCTTACGGATGAAATTGTTCAATAGAACAAGGGAACGATGGTGGGTGAAACCCGGGTATCCCTGTCTTGGAACCAGATTCAAATGCGCGTTCATATAATACTGGAACTCCACCAGGGGCTCGCCTTTGAACAGTTGACTCATCAGGTCTTCCAGAATGTCAAAACGAATCTTCGAAAAAAAAGCCTCGAAGTCAGTGAATACTTTGAATGTGAGGGCGTATATATAAAAATCTCTCAATTGCACCTTCGGTTGGTAGATCATCACTCGATAGTAGGGATCCTCTCTGAAATAGCGTATCATTTCCACCAGGGGTATTTCTTTCAGGGCCAGTTGACAGTTCTGAACCAATTTTCGAAGGATCTGTTTTACCCTTTCCAGCTGGGAAGCCTCCACCTCCTGGATCCGGACGCTCCCCCCTCCTTCCAGTACACCGGCCAGATACCTCAGGAACTCCTGCGGAAGTAGATCCTCCGCCACGTATGCATGGAAGGGATAGAGGGCACAGAAAAATTGCTCCAGGTATTCGACAGTGGGGAAAATGGGAGCTTCCTCGAAGAACGGAGCTTTGTCTGGATCTAACCTTGCCTTGAAACACTGTAGAGTTTCTTGAAAAGGGAACACCGCCAAGTTCCGAAGGCTATAGAAAGGAAGGATATCCCGTTGAAGCTTTTTCATCCTCTCCTCATCCAGGGTATTAAAATACGCAGAGAGTCGCTTTTGAATTTCCTCGATCAAGTCCTGTTTCGATTCGGTCTGGAAGAACAATTGTTTCATCTCCTCAATGGAAATGAACTCCACGAGTGAGGTTTTCGGTTCCTGGAGGTTGCTTTCAATGTACTGGCGAAAAAGTTTCTGTACCTGATCGATATCGGCTGCCATACGTTTAATAGGTTCTAAGAGAGGATAGAGGGATACGTATATAGAGTGAATTCCTTCCGCTACAGTGGGCAGGAAAGCTCTTCGAGTGAAGTCCGCAAAAGATTTAGGACGATTCCGGATATAGGAGCGAAGGGTGGAGAGTTTTGCCTGCAGGAGAAACTCCTCTTCGGTTTTGACGGAAATCAGGTTTTTAGCCCAATGGTTCAGCTTTTGGCTGATTTTGGCCTGGGACCAATCTTTGTGCAGGAGCATACTTCTGGTCGAAGGATCTGTGGGAACCCGTACGATCATGGATTCCAGCGTGTCGTTCAATGCAAGGGAGTTTTCGATTCCTTGTTGAAGGCGTTTCTGTTCTTCGAGGGATATACAGGTCAATGTCCTCATAGTCTTTCCTTCTTTGGGATGATCATGATCAGTTTCCCCTTTAGCATCGTTACCCTTATTTTATCAGATAGAGCGATATTGCTGATCCCAATATCTCCCGGCTTCCAGCAGAGGGAGTCCAGGGGCCATCGCAACCCTTCTGTTCTCATCCGGCATTCCTCCTGACTTACAGGCATGAAGGTAACAGTTTTCCCTTTCAGGCCCCGCACTTCCAGTACTTTGGAAATGTAGATTACCTCTTCACCATGGGTGAACCATCGGCTGGGAGGATCAGGGCGATAGAATAGACTCACGATTCCGAGAAGATGATCCAGCCGTCCCCCCCCTCCACCGATGAGGATAGATTCCGTACATCCTTTTTCCCGCAGGCACTTCAAGGCTAGTTCGGTATCGGTATCGTCCTTTTCTGTGGGGTACACACGGATCTCCGCATTCTTATGTTTCTCCAGAATCCTTTGATCAGGGATGGAATCCATATCCCCTAGAATGATCTGCGGTTCCACTCCCATCCGTTCGGCCAACAGGATCCCCGAATCGGCTGCTACGATCAACTGAGCCCTCTTTAGGTACTCCTCTACCTCTTCCCGCTCAGGGCCCTGGCCACCGGTAAATACGATTCCCAACATGGTTCGCTCCTCTTTATCTACAATAATCGATCAATTCTCTGCCAGAATTAAAGCAGGTTTCTCAAGTACGGAAGAAATCCTCCGACATTGAAAGTAAGGCGTTCAACGCTTTACCGGACAAGGATGTCCGGAATTCTATCAGGGAGGATGCTATGATCATCAACCACAACATCAGTGCGATGTTCGCACAGCGGGAGAACAAGTTCAACCACATCAACATCGACAAGAACATGGAGAAGCTATCTTCGGGGCAGCGGATCAACCGTGCCGCAGATGATGCTTCGGGCCTGGCTGTATCTGAAAAAATGAGGTCCCAAATCCGGGGATTGGTACGGGCAGAACGGAACGCAGCAGACGGGATCTCCCTCATTCAGACAGCTGAAGGGTACCTTCAGGAAACCCAGGATCTCCTGCAACGGATGCGGGAGCTCGCTGTACAGGCTGCAAACGGTATCTATTCCACAGAGGACCGGATGCAGATCCAGGTCGAAGTTTCCCAGTTGGTGGACGAAATCAACCGGATCGCTTCCCATGCTCAGTTCAATGGGATGAACCTGCTCACAGGCCGGTTCGCCAAAGAGACTGGTGAAAACAGTGTCACAGCCAGCATGTGGTTCCAGATCGGTGCCAACATGGACCAGAGGGAACGGGTGTACATCGGTACGATGACTGCCCAGGGGTTGGGGATCCAGAGTGCCAATGGGCTTCCTCATGCAGCTACCTTCATCTCCCTTTCTACCCCGGACAAGGCAAACATTGCCATCGGAGTGCTGGACAAGGCTCTCCGGACAGTGAACAAGCAGAGGGCAGATCTGGGTGCCTACCAGAACCGCCTGGAACATGCCCGCCGAGGCCTGGCTATCGGTGCGGAAAACATGCAAGCATCGGAATCCCGAATCCGGGATACTGACATGGCAGAGGAAATGGTTCGGTATGTCACCAACCAGATCCTTGTACAGAGCTCTACCGCTATGCTCGCACAGGCCAACCAGAAAGCACAGGACGTGCTGCAGCTCTTACGGTAGGATTTTTAAAAGTGATTTCAGAAAGGGGTGTCGGAATAGACACCCCTTTCTTTTTGGGGAATAATACCGGCCATGGAGCGCATTCGCTATTCTTTTCCCAGACCGTTAGTGGAAGTGCATGCTCGAATCGTGCAGGCTGGGTATCAATGCTACGTGGTTGGAGGGGCGGTGCGAAACATCGTCTTACAGAAAGACCCAACGGATTGGGACCTTGCTACCGATGCGACTCCGGCTGATCTAATTCCCCTGTTCCGGGCAGTGATACCCACGGGGATCAAACACGGTACAGTGACGATCCTCTATAAGGGATACAAGTTCGAAACAACTACCTTTCGGATCGAAGGGCCGTATTCGGACTTCCGACACCCTGATCATGTGCACTATACGAAGGAATTGCTGGAGGATCTGAAACGGAGGGATTTTACCATCAATGCAATGGCCATCGATCCAATGGAAAGAATCCTCATCGATCCCTATGGTGGTAAGGAAGATGTAAAGAAGCGCCTTATCCGCGCATTGGGAGATCCACTGGAACGATTCCAGGAAGATCCTTTGCGGATTCTTCGGGCGGTTCGCTTCCATGCTCAACTGGCATTCACGATCGAGGAAAAAACGAAAGAAGCAATGAAAGCCCTGGCCCACACTCTCCGTACCGTTTCTTCTGAGCGGATTCGGGACGAGATGGAAAAGATCATGGCGAGTGAAAGGCCATCCATCGGTTTCAATCTCATGGCAGAGACAGGAATTCTATCGATCCTCTTCCCTGAACTTTTGGCCTGCCGTGGGGTGGATCAGAAAGGGGCTCATGCTTACGATGTGTTTACCCATTCCATCCTTTGCTGCGACGCGGCCCCCAGGGAGAATCCCGCTGTCCGTTGGGCATGTCTCCTCCATGACAGTGGGAAGCCTGTGGTTAAGTCTGTATCAGCCGAAGGAGAAACCACCTTTCATCGCCATGAACAGATCTCTGCTCAACTAGCGGGGACCATTCTTCGAAGACTTCGGTTCCCTGTGGCTTTCGAAAAACGAGTGGTCCATCTAGTTCTGCATCATATGTTCCACTACGAAGACTCCTGGACCGATGCAGCTGTCCGCAGATTTGTAAGAAAGGTAGGAAAAGAAAACCTGGAAGATCTATTCACCTTGCGGGAAGCCGACGGATGGGCCACTTCCGGAATCCGCCCGGATCCCAGACCATTGACTCAGTTCAGAGAACGGATCGCCCGAGTTCTTGCCCAGTCAGCCCCTCTTTCCCTGAAAGACTTAGCGGTGAATGGAGATGATCTTGCGAGTGTAGGAATCCCAAAAGGTCCTGCCATGGGAACCGTTCTCGACTTCCTCCTCGAATCGGTGCTGGAGGATCCTTCCATGAATAAGAGGGACAGACTCCTGGAACTGGCAAAGAATTTCTATCAAACGAGACTTAAAACCGAATGAAGGAATCCCGATGAAATGAGGGATCCTGACCGAGTGCAAGAGAAAGAGGGTCAAGAAAGGGGTTCCTGTTCTCTCTGCGGGACCAGTTCGCTATACGCAATACTAGCCGCATCCTGTTCCGCTTCTTTCTTGTTCTTTCCCTGCCCGGGCCCATAGGTTTTGTCGAGGATTCTTACCTCGATCCAGAAGGTCTTGTCGTGATCCGGTCCTGTTTTCTTTACCAGAAAGTACTTTGGATAGGTTTTGAACCGTTTCTGGACGTATTCCTGTAGGAGTGTTTTGTAGTCTTTACGATGCCGGTTTTCGATTACTTTCTGGATTTCGCTCACCATGAAACTGAGTACAAACTTTCTGCAATCGGACAATCCTGAATCGAGGAAGTAGGCTCCGATAATTGCCTCCAATGCATCGGCCAGAATGGCCTTCTTGGTTCGTCCACCCGAGTACTCTTCTCCACGGCCTATGAGGATGAACTGATCGATCTGCAATCGTTTTGCGATGGTGGATAGGCTTTCTTCACTTACTACGAATGATTTGATCTTTGCCAGGATTCCTTCCTGCCGATCCGGAAGATGCTCTACCAGGTATTCACTGACGATCAAACCCAGTACAGCATCTCCCAGAAATTCCAGCCGTTCATTGTTCGCAATTTCGACGGACTGTTCATTCGCATAGGATCTATGACAAAAAGCAAGGTTCAGGAGCTCCAGGCTCCTGAACCTTATACCTGCCCCTTTTTGAAATATTGCAAGTTCTTTTTTACGTTCTGCGGTTACCGGAGGCGCCTTCCTGGTGTCTGTAGTCTTCTTGAAAAACACACAAGCAACTACTTCTTCTGGGATCTGATGTACTCTAGAGCGTCCCGCACGGTTTCGAACTCGTTTGCCTTTTCATCGGGAATACTGATACCCATTTCTTCTTCGATGGCGTATACCAGTTCGTAGGTGTCCAGACTATCGGCGCCTAGATCCTGACGAAAGGAAGAATCCAAAGTGATCTTGCTTTCATCGATCTCTAACTTATCGGCGATAATCTTTTTCATTTTTTCGAACAATTCGTCCATTCTTACCTCCCGTTAACCTTTTCCTATGCCATATCTTCAGGTTCCAAGACCTGTTTCCCATTGTAAAAGCCGCACTTACCGCAGACTCGATGGGGCAACACTTTATTCCCACAGTTGGAACATACCGAAAGAAGAGGAGATTCCAGCTTTCGGTTGATGGAGTGTCTGCGCCTTGTTCGTGCTTTGGATGGTTTATATTTCGGTACTGCCATGTATCAACCTCTTACCTTAACTGAATAATGGACAACAAAATAATCTATGCCAGGAGGAATGTCAAGAACCCCTCACCTTCCGGTACAGGGCATCCGCCACAAGCGGTGGCACCATCGTCGAGATATCCCCTCCAAAAGCTGCAATTTCTTTGATGGCACTGGAACGGAGAACGAAATACTTTGGATCCGTAGGCATGAAGATAGTTTCGATAGTAGGATTCAGGCCCTTGTTTACCATGGATAATTCGAACTCGTAGGTGAAGTCCGCCAGTGCCCGTACACCTCGAATGAGGATGCGGGCCCCTGTTTTTTGGGCATAGTCTACGATGAGTTTATCCCAGATGGTTACCTTGATGTTGGGGTACTCCTTCAGCAGGATCTCCATCATTTGTTTGCGTTCTTCTGCAGAAAAGGTATACTTCTTCGAGGGGTTTTCGGCAATTACCACATCGATTTCATCCCAGATCTGAGCAGCCCGCATGATCAAATTCAAATGCCCATTCGTAGGGGGATCGAAGGAACCTGGAATTACCACTTTCATGGATGGCACTGTACCACAGGAAACAAAGAAAATACAATGGCAGGATATGAATCGCCGCCCCCTCTTTATTCTATTAAATCTTTGTGCTTCTGTAATCTTCCTATACACGGAGGATCAAAGTTCCTCAGATTGGGTGGTTCCTTCGATGAACCCCAAAGACCTTCTCCTGTTGAAACAGGCCCTGGTTCCTGATCAATCGATTAAATTGCAGGTCCTGGATGAATTAGAAACTCGTTTTCGGCTAGGAGGAATTTCATCCGGCGATCGTCCGGTACTGTATATCTTGAAACAGCTAGTAGAAGAGGGGGTGAGCGTTCGCATCCATTCGGAAACCCCACGTACCTTTCCTGAAGTCCGCCGCAAAGCCGCATTCCTATTGGGCTACATAGGGGGAACGGAAGCGAGAAGAATCCTCTGTGGAATTCTCTTCCAGGATCCCGAACCCATGGTGATTACCGAAGCGATTCATGCCCTACGCCGACATTCCCTCCCCCGCACATATGAGGAATCCGCTGCATTGGTAACAGTTTTTTCCAGGCACATTCTTCCTAAAAAAGATGCCAACCTCGCGTATGCGGCCCTCCTTCTATTGAGGGATACACCTTTAGAATTCCATACCCCCTTTTCCTCTGAGCTTTTCTCCTATGTAATAACCATACCTGATTTACCCTTTCCTAAGGAAGTCAAGACACTGGCCAAGGAAGTGATTAAACGATGGATTCAACCCGGAGAAAATTAGAAGGAAAACGAAATCCTTCTTCTCCAGGAAGCTGCGGATTCTTTCTCTTCGAAGGGAATTTTCTTTCGAATCGTGAAGGGTCCTGTTCCAGGCGCCCTATCTACGATAGCGAAAATCCCCGATCCTATATACACGATGGATTCACCTTCCCGGAGGGGTTCTCGTTCCTTGATGAGTCGTAGGGCACATTCGAAGTGAATGGTGTTCCCTGTGGCTCCATCTACCAGGGCAAGATAGATCTCCTGGATGGGAACATTACAAACAGGACAGATCACTTGCTCGATCTCCGGTCTTTGAACGGAAAAAGTTGTTCTCTCTCCTCCCTGTAGTCTTTGAGAACTTTTTTTTCGTTTTCGATATCTAGAACTCATGCCCTCTCCTTATAGGCCGTTCCCTTCGAACCAGCTCGTTGGTCAATGTCTGAGCTAAACGCGCAACAGCTGCATCAAGATACCTGCGATCCTGTATCTTCTTTTTCAATTCTTCGATCCGTTTAGGATCGATCTGCTTTGCCACCCGAACCATCGATCACCCTTCCTCATCGAAGGCATGCGGATAATGTTCGATTCTATTCCCTTCTCCCTGTATGAGGATCACATCGAATCGAACAGAGTTTCCGTCATACTCTGGATGCTCCTGAAGGTAAACTTTCGCGATGGAAAGAATCTTTTTTTTCTTTAAACGGTCGATACTGTAATGGATCTGGTCCGTCCCATAAGTTTTCCATGTTTTTACTTCGAAAAACACGAGCGTTTCCCCATCCTGCGCAATGAGATCGATTTCTCCTTGCCGGAGACGATAGTTCTGTTCCAAAACCCTATACCCTTTCCGCTTTATATATTCTGCTGCTACCTGTTCACCATAATGACCTGCGGAAACGGTATCCATACCTGTCCTACCCCTGTAAAGTAGCGGGATCCACCGCCTTTACAATGAACACCTTCTTTTCTGCTTCCAGATCTATCACAGGTCCGGAACCCTCCTCCAGGGGTGCACCCTTCTGGTCGATCAGAATTTTCACCTTTGGCCTCAAGGGAGATTCGGAATTCGTCTCTACTACACTGCCAATGCTGGAATCACTCAAGAGAACGATACTTCCCAGCGGATAGATTCCCATACTTTTAATGAATATCTTCAGTACGTCGGGATCGAACCTTCTGCCGTTATCACTAAGGAGGGATTTCATTGCCTGGTAGCCGATCATGGAATTCCGATAGGGACGTTTGCTGATCATCGCTTCGTAAGCGTCCGCTACGCTTACGATCCGAGCATAGAGATGGATCTGTTTTCCCGAAAGCCCTTTGGGGTACCCTTGCCCGTCCCACCGTTCATGATGCTGCAGTGCCACAACAGCAACCTCATCCGAATAGTTGAGTTCTTTCTTGATGATGGTGTACGAGTAGATGGGATGAACTTTTATGGTCTGAGCTTCTTTAGGATCCAGTTTACCCTGCTTTTCCACGATAGATTCGGGAATACGGAGCATTCCCACATCATGGAGGAGTGCCCCTGTGGTAAGGGGAAACAGTTTATGCTGCAGAATCCCCATCTGCATGCCAATCAAAGTAGAAAGAGCGGCACAATGGAGAGCGTTTTGAGAGAAGTTGCTTTCTCCCGTATTTTCGAAAAAAATGTAATGAACGAACTCTTCCCGTTTATCCTTTAGAACTTTCAGAAGGGTATCCACCATTTTATCGATCGAAGCGGTATCGACGGACTGTCGTTCTTTTACGGCCGAATGCACCTTTTTCATTCCCTCTACCAGGGTGGTATAGATTTTCAGGAACTCCTGGTGCATGGGTGCTTTCAGAAGACTGGTAAGGGAAGTCTTTGCCGTCTTATCGGGGGAAGATTCTTCCGAAAGGAGATCCCCTTCGGTCGTTACGGTTTCTATTCCCCAGCGGATCAACCGATCGATCTCTTTCTGCTTCAAGGGCACATTAGGTGGAACGAGAATATTTTCTTTGTCTATATAAACAGGCTTCGAAAACCGGTTCCCGGCCTTCAGTTCACTAACTTTTATAACTTTCATTCCCCTGCCCCTTCTGCTCCACGGAATAGACAAAAGAAAGGATCCGGGCAATCACTTCGTAGGAAGATTCAGGAATGAAACTACCTACTTCCTGCTGAAAAAGAAGAGGGATCACACCAGCGTTTTCCACGATGGGGACTCCAGCTGTGCGGGCTGCCTGCAGAATTCTTTCTGCCCATGTACCTTCTCCCCTGGCAAGAATCTTCGGCGCCTCCATTTCCTCCCGATACTGTAGAGCAACCGCTTTCTTCTTTTTCATGGTTACCTTCAGATCCATATGTCTATATTCTGTAAATTCTTTTCGCTTTCGTCAAATCCATCGCACACTGCACTACTACTCTTGTTATCGTCAAGGATGAAACCGACCTTTCGAAGTTTCTCGCGGAATGTTTCCAGAAGTTCTCCGGGAATGGAAGTGACCTTCCCCTGTGGGGACGAGGGAGGATACATCCGGACAGGTCGTTTCAGATCATGGGGAAACCACACAAAGTACCAGGGCAACCCATCGACCCCATGACGACGCACAGAGAGTACCACTTTTGAGGAAGTTCCACCCTCTTTATACAACCGTAAACACCCATGATACGGAACACCCTCCAAAAAACAAGAGAAAGGAAGAACGATCCATTGTCCTTTTTTATTCTTTCGTCGATTGAAGGTATCCAGAAGATCTTTCACACGGGGATTTTCCGATGGGTAAAACGGATGCGCCTCTGCCGGAGCTTCGGATACATCAGGAGGGAAGTGATTTTCCCCTCGAGATGCGGCTTCATCCTCTGCACTACCTTCAAGGACATTGTACAATACGCGGAGGCTCTCCAACCTTAGGGGAAGGTCTTTTTCTACGAACTGTTTCGCCAGAGCGATTCTGG
>CALKLC010000195.1 GCA_937991975.1 uncultured Spirochaetales bacterium
AACGCATCTAGAGGCTTCCTTTCCTTCCCCTCGACGTTTGTTGTAGAGGGAATCCCCAGATTGTCGTGTATATGAAGGTGAACAAGGTGGGGAAGGACTGCCTGTATCGCTTCCGGGTAGGAGAAGCCTTCCTCTGCCGCACTCAGGTAAGCATGCCCGAAATCAAAGCAGATCCCCACCGATCTGGACCCTACTGCCCCGATCACCTCTGCGAGAAGGCGCGGATCGATCCTGTATGTAAGTTCCCTCCCCTGCCGGAAAATGTTTTCCACAGCTACAGTAACCCCCTGCTTTTCCGCATACTCACCGATCCTTTGTAACCGTTCGATCTCATCCGCCCACAGGCTCTGTACGGCCTTTTGCTTTCGGGGAGGCTTCTCCACCGACTGACCCTTCCGATGGGAACGGCCTGATTGTGGGGCCACCGGCGCAGCGTCCATTACCGCCGCCGTGTTCACTGCATTCGAGGCAATTTGCGCGTTGGAATCATCTGGATTCCCCAAAGAAAGGGGCGCATCAAGTTCGCTCCCTCTGTAGGGCATCTTTGTAATTTTCGAGGACACCCTGTTATCCATCCGATAACTTCCATGGTACACCACCAGCGAAGAGCCGATCGCTTTAACAAAATCGATCGAGGCCTTCAGAGCGGAAGCGTGGAGTTGGGGAGATTTTTCGTCGCAGAGGTTCACGGGATCAGGCCCATGGACCGTGTACCGGAAGGAGTAACTTTCAAGGATTCGGCGCACCTTCTCTGCCTGCCTTTCCTGCAACTGCCCTCCCAGAATACACCCCACACCATGGACGGGGATTTCCACAGCGGAGAACCCTGCCTGCTGGAATCGGTCTAATAGAGCCTTCAGAACATCGAGATCTCCATCGATAGTGGAAGAATCCGCGTTGATTCCAATGGGGAGATCCATAGTTGGAATTGTATCATTGGAAACGTTTGCAGTCAAATGGAATTACCCATTTTTCATTGCGGAAAGTTTCCATTGTGCAGTAGAATAGAGGAGTATCTATATATAGAATGACCGCTCTTCCCAGGAGGCCTTCATGGCAACAAAAAAAAGTACACCTAAAAAGCCCCCCCTTACCCCTTCAACCAATCCCCATAAAGGATCGAAATCCAAAGAAATACTAACCGATTTCGTGAATCATCTGGAGTACTCACAGGGGAAAGATGAGTACAGTGCCACTCCATTAGATTACTATAAAAGTCTAGCGTATACGGTACGGGACCGGCTGTTCGAACGATGGATCGACACCCAGCAGACCTACTACAAAAAGCCTTCCAAGCGGGTGTACTACCTTTCCCTCGAGTTCCTCATGGGACGCACCCTGGACAACGCCCTCATCAACCTCGACATGCGGGAGGAATCGGTCAAAGCAATGGACACCATGGGATTCCGGCTGGAGGATCTTGAGGAACTCGAGTTCGATGCGGGATTAGGGAACGGAGGGCTGGGCCGTCTGGCTGCCTGCTTCCTCGATTCCATGGCTACGATGAGTATACCTGCCTATGGGTATGGAATTCGGTACGAGTATGGGATTTTCTTCCAGCGGATCCGTAACGGCGAACAGGTGGAAACCCCGGATCCCTGGCTTAGGTACGGGAACCCGTGGGAAATCGACCGTCCCGAAGCCCTGTACCCTGTCCATTTTTACGGCCAGGTGCGACAATTCATCGATGAACGGGGGCGAAAGCGGTGCGAATGGGTGGACACCCAGCAGGTAATGGCGATGGCGTACGATATCCCCATCCCTGGTTACAGGAACCATACGGTAAATAACCTCCGTCTCTGGGCCGCAAAAAGTACCCGGGATTTCGAACTGAGTTACTTCAACCACGGAGATTACGAACGGGCCGTTTCCGATAAAGTGCATACGGAAACCATCTCGAAAGTTCTGTACCCCAACGACAACGTGTTCGAAGGCAAAGAGCTTCGGTTGAAGCAGGAGTACTTCTTCGTGTCCGCTACCCTGCAGGATATCATCCGCCGGTACAAAAAAACCCATCCCGATGATTTCTCCTGCTTCCCCGATGAGGTGGCGATCCAGCTGAACGACACCCACCCTGCCATCGGGATCGTGGAGTTAATGCGGATCCTGGTGGACCAGGAAGGGGTGCCCTGGGATACAGCATGGGATATCACCGTGCGAACCTTCGCGTATACCAACCATACGGTCCTGCCCGAAGCGCTGGAAAAGTGGCCGGTGGACCTGTTTGGGAAAGTACTTCCCCGGCATCTACAGATCGTGTTCGACATCAACCATTTCTTCCTGGAAGATGTTTCCCGAAGGTACCCGGGAGATTTCGGAAAACTGGAACGTATATCTATTATAGAAGAAACCCATGGGAAGAAAGTCCGAATGGCAAACCTCGCCATCATCGGAAGTCACTCTGTGAATGGAGTTTCTGCCCTCCATACAGAAATCTTAAAAAAAGATCTGTTCAAAGACTTCTACGAGCTATGGCCTGAAAAGTTCAACAATAAAACGAATGGAATCACTCCTCGCAGGTGGCTCAAAGCGTGTAACCCGGATCTGGCCGATCTCATTACGAGTAAGATCGGCGACGGATGGGTCACGGATCTGGATCAACTACGAAAACTGATTCCCCTTGCCGACGACCCAGGTTTTCGGAAGGAGTGGCGAAAGGTAAAGCAGAAGAACAAGGATCGGTTGACCGAATACATCCTGAAGAACAACAGCCTGGCCGTGAATACCCGCTCTATGTTCGATTGCCAGGTAAAACGGATCCATGAGTACAAACGGCAGCTCCTCAACGTGCTTCACGTGATTGCCCTCTATAACCGAATCCGGGATGGAAAACGTAACGGGATCGTGCCCCGCACTGTGATTTTTGCAGGGAAGGCGGCCCCCGGGTACTTCATGGCAAAACTCATCATCCGGTTGATCAATGCAGTGGCCGAGGTAGTGAACAACGATCCTGCTACAAAGGATCTCTTACGGGTAGTGTTCCTGGCAAACTATGGAGTGAGCCTCGCAGAAAAATTGATCCCGGCAGCGGATCTTTCTGAACAGATCTCCACCGCGGGGACAGAAGCATCCGGTACGGGCAACATGAAGTTTGCTTTGAATGGCGCCCTTACCATCGGAACCCTCGACGGAGCCAACGTGGAAATCCGGGAAGAGGTAGGCCCTGAAAACATCTTCATCTTTGGTCTTACCGCAGAAGAGGTGGCCGAAACCTGGAAAACAGGTTATAACCCCTGGGACTATTACCAACGGGATCCGGAACTGAAGAGGGTCATGGACATGATCAATCAAGGGTACTTTTCACCCGATGACCCGGGTCGATTTCGGCCTATCGTGGATTCCCTGTTGCGGTACGGGGATACATACCGGTTACTGGCCGATTTCCGATCCTACGTGGACATCCAGGAACAGGTGGCCCGATTGTACAACGACCCCGAAGAGTGGACGAAAAAATCCATTTTGAACGTAGCCCGGATGGGAAAGTTCAGCAGTGACCGGACCATCAAGGAGTACGCGGAAGAGATCTGGAAAGCGCATCCAGTGCCTGTAACTCCCCCGCAGAAGGGGCCCTAGACAGAGCATTTCAAATGGGATCTACATTGGCTGGGGCGGGATCTTGGGGCCAAACAATCCAGGTTCTATCCACCAAACACAAGCCAGCCGTGGGAAAGCGGCCGAAGCGGAGAACAGGGTTCGCTCCTATCCGGCATTCACCCCCAGCAGAGGGGCCAATACCCTGCCCACGAGGAATGAAAGGCCTGCCACTCCCATGCTGATTATCGTCATTTCCAGGAATCGTTTTCGAAAATTCAAGTCACGGGCAACCGAAACATAGTAGTTGAACAGAAAGATGATCAACACTGCCATTCCGAGGGTCGCTGCGAGGGATGCATACGGATTCCCGAGAACGAAGTAGGGAAGGATAAGACAAATGACCGTGATCACGTACGCGATCCCTGTGTAAACGGCCGATTTCAGAGCATGCGCATGGTCCGACTCTGCCCTGGTAGAAAGGTATTCGGAAGCAGCCATGGAAAAGGAAGCGGCAATCCCTGTAACAAGACCCGCCAGGGCAACCAATCGATTGTTGGGCAGGGCAAAGGTGAGACCCGCTAACGTTCCCGTCAATTCCACCAGCGCATCGTTCAACCCCAGCACAATGGAGCCCACATACTGAAGCCGTTCTTCCTCAATCAGGGCCATCAGGCTATTCTCATGGGCTTCCTCGTCTTTCCAAATGGCCTCTGCCGCAGGAATGGATGGTAGGATTTTCTCATACGCAGCCTCTGCCCCTTTTTCTCCCTTCTCCATCAATTTCAGCCCAAAGGTAATCCCCAAGATACGGCTGATCCAGTAAAACGTAAAGATCTTCCACCGGTTCGGCTTCACCTCTTTGCCCGTAAGCCCCTTCCAAAAATGATAGTGTCTGTACTCGTCGGCAGAGATCCGTTCCAGCACCTGGCGGTTCGTTACACCTTTTTCCACCCGGGACAGGCGGGCATAGATGATGTGTTCGGTGATTTCATTCTCCTGAAAGCTTTCCAGATGCTTCTTCATTTCTACGGCAAGTTCTGTTTTACCCATGCCTCGTATTCCCCCTTTAATTTCCCTGCGCAGGCCCTACCCATATCCCAGAATAGCCATGGTATCCTTTACCTGAATAATTGAAAGAGATTGTACTTTCCAAAAATATTCACCGTAATGAGGGATACCACTGCCATAATCTTTATGAGTATATCGAGGGAGGGGCCTACGGTATCCTTTAGGGGATCCCCTACCGTGTCACCAACTACAGCAGCTGCATGTGCATCCGATCCCTTCCCTCCATAGTGTCCTTTTTCAATGTACTTCTTAGCGTTATCCCAGGCACCCCCTGCATTGGCTGTGTACAATGCCAGCATGATGGCAGACAGAGTAGTACCGATGAGGAGCCCGCCCACAAACTCGGAACCGAATACGAAGCCGGTTAGAATGGGGGTAAGAACTGCAATGAAAGCAGGAAGTTTCATTTCCTTCAAAGCTCCAGCAGAAGAAATTTCAATACATTCCCTGTAATTTGGTTTCGCTTCCCCGCTCAATATTTTAGGATTCTCTTTGAACTGCCGTCGGATCTCCTGTACCATCTTCTGGGCAGCCTCCGCTACTGCGTCGATCAAGATCCCGGAAAACAGGAACGGTAACGAAGCCCCCACTACGGCACCGGATAGGGTCAGTGTGTTTATAATATTCAGATTTAGAACGAATCCTTTCACATCTTCCGGCGATGCCTGGGAGTAGAGGTATGAGGCGAATAAGGATAGGGCAGCGAAAGCTGCAGATCCAATGGCGAACCCTTTTCCGATGGCAGCGGTAGTATTACCCACAGAATCCAGGTGGTCGGTTATTTCCCTTACCATGGGATCCAGCTTGGACATTTCACTGATCCCACCCGCATTATCCGCTATGGGCCCGTACGTATCCACGGAAACAGTGGCAACGACGAAGGAGAGCATCCCGATGGCAGCCATCGCCACTCCATACAGTCCCGCAATACGGTTTGCGATGATGATAGTAATGGAAAGCACCAGCACGGGAATGAGGGTAGATTTCATTCCCAGTGCCATTCCTTTTGTAATTGTAAGGGAAGTCCCTTCACGAGAAGCGGAAGCTAGAATTTTGGTTGGGGTATACTCATAACTTGTATAATATTCGGCCAGGAGCCCAATCAGTATGCCACTTCCAATTCCTAAAACCGCTGCTACCCAGGGGGAAATGCGGCCCAACGAAAACCCAAGACCGGAAAGGTCTTCTCCCTTGAAGTAAAAAAAAGTGAAAGCCCCATTTGCCACAAGAGTGACCCCCGCAGAAACCCAGGTGGAAAAATTCAATTCCCGATGCGGATGATCTGACACCTTTTTAAGTAATAATGACGCTATTCCAATGATACAGGCAACGATCCCGATAGCGGCGAATAAGAGAGGGTACAGAATGAGCTTACTCACAAGGGTAGCAGAAAGGGGAGTTGTAGACCCACTCAATGTATGGTACATATACGCCACAAGCACTACAGCAGAAATCAGAGCCCCCACATAGCTTTCTAAAAGGTCCGCCCCTAACCCCGCTACATCCCCCACGTTATCGCCTACATTGTCTGCAATGGTGGCTGGATTTCGGGGATCATCCTCCGGGATATGGGCTTCTGTTTTTCCTACCAGATCCGCCCCCATATCAGCTGCCTTGGTATAAATACCTCCCCCCACTCGGTCAAACATAGCGATGATCGAACATCCAAGCGCGTAACCGGACACGCTCATGGTAAAGGGAATGAAGTTGATACCCATCCAGTTGGTGACCACGGTGAGCTGGCCTGGTCTTAGTTGCCCTAGCAGGAATCCGAATACACCATACACAAGGGCCAGGCCCAGCAGGGCGAACCCGCCAACCGAGAGCCCCATCACACTCCCACCCTGAAAGGCAACTCGGAGCGTTTCACCCATACTTAACGTTACACGAGCGGTATTCGATACTCGCACGTTGGCGAGGGTGGCGATTTTCATTCCTACCCATCCGGCACTACCACTCATGAAAGCACCTAAGAGGAACGCCACGCCTGTGTACCAGGATACAAGAACCCCTAACAGCAAAGCGATGCAGGCACTGATAGAAGCTATGATCTTATACTCATGTCTTATAAAGGCATCCGCCCCTTCCTGAATAGCCTGTGCGATTTCCTGCATCAGAAAAGTACCTGGATCTCTTCGCTTTACTGCATAGAAATTGATGGAGGCGAATCCAAGAGCACCCACTACTGCAATAACCACTATTCCCCACATAACGATTCTCCTACAATATGCACATAGTATAAAATGTATAATTATACAAAGATTGCAATAAAATAACACATAGAGATCTATTTTGCAATCCAGTCCACATTCGCATTAGGTTGGTACTCTTATAAAAATACTTTACACTTTTGTAGCTCTCCTATAAACTAGAGAAAAGGGGGTTGATATGGATGTTCATTACTATTTATCTATTTTTCCTGTAGAAGCGCTAATTGCATCCCAACTAACACCACACCAGTTTGGTTCCTATATGGCCACTGGCTCAAAAAAAGGTTCTTTCGAAAATATCATGTTTATTGAGGTGGAAGGCCAATTTGGAAATTATTTCGACTGGAACTACGCCAAGGAAAAGTGCGTCCCCCACCCAAACGGAGATCCTAAGAACTCTCTCTACCTATCTGTATACCAGACGCTGGAGCATATCCCCCTCTCTGTCATGCGTTCCCTTTTCCTTACAACCCGAGATGGGCGTACTCTCGAATTAGAGAGATCCGAATTAACCGAACATCCCCCTAAACGGGAGTTCTGGGTGTACCAGGAGTTGTGCCCCATCCGACCTCTAGCGGTTAGCATACTGAATCCAATCGAGTTCTCTTCCTACATGACGGACAAATCAAATAAAACATGGGTACCCAAAATTATTTTCACTGACTTGAAGGTGATTGATTTCTCCAAACCTAACACAGGCAGTATTGGACCTGCTTACGATCGCAACCTGGAACACCTACAAGACTGCATTCGAGAGGTTACAGGAAACAAGGAAAAACCAAATAAAATTGTAGATCGGTCCTACGTGGATCGGTTTTCGTATCAAATAATTGATCAAGGAATATACGTGGGTGAAGGAAAAACTGTTTTATTCTACCCGATGAAATCTATCACCGAACTCAGGCAGCATTACTACGACTGGGCACGGTCGGCCATGATCCTTTGATCAATTAGTTCGATTAGTTCCCTTATGAACCTTCTCTCTGCCTCAGCCTGCACGTACGGTACATGTCCGGCACCTTCTATGTATCGAACTTGAAAATTGGGCAACTTGGAGCAGAGGAAGGGGATGGAGTAGGCATGATCCACCACATCATCGGCAGTACCCTGGAGGATCCAACCCCTCTGCGGGAGGACGGGGTATTCCCCCACCGTCCGTTCCCACTCCTTGAGCTTCTCGGCCCAATGGAGGGGAAAGTAGGGAATGGGAAAAAGGGGATCCTCCACCGTGCGGCTTTTCACATAAGGGATTGCCCATCCAACTATACCCGCCACTGTCATACTAAGCCGCCAATGGGATGAACGAACCAGCGGGGCAAGGAATAAGACAAGGTCAAAGGTCGATGTACCCCCTGCTGCGCCTGTGCCGGGCCAGGGGATCGTTTGCGTATTTCGCTGCTTTTCTTTCGCCTGCCGCACCAGTTCCATCCAGATCGCCGCTGCTCCGGTAGAATGTCCCACAGCAATCCAGGGCCGGGGGATAGATCCTTCCAGAGCCCACCCTACCACCTTCCGAACTGCTTCCCCGTACCGGGAAAAATCCTCGATATCCCCCCGAACCCCGCCTGAGAATCCATGACCTGGCAAGTCCAGGGCTATGACGATGAACCCTTCCTGCAGGATCCTCTTGATGACAGGGCTCCAGGAGCCGCTATGATCCAGGTACCCATGGACGAGAAACACCGTTCCCCGTTGAGGATTTCCGCCAACCACAGGATCCGGGACACCCACCAGCACACCGAGAGGAGGGAGTACTTTGCCGGCGGTGCCCTGATCCCTTAAGAGCCCCAGCCGAATGTTCCATCGACGAGTGATCTCCTGCGTTTTCTCAACAGGATAGGACGGCTCAAAATTGTAGGTTCGGAGGTAGCGCCGGAGTTCATCCCCGGGAGTTTCAACGGACTGGAGAAGTTCCTCGATCGTTTTTGGTAAGGTTCCAACCTCGGCCCATAACCGTTCCCGGTAGGATGCGGAAGGATCCGGGGGCGGAGTCGTCGTACAGGCTGCCATCAGAAAACCAGAAAAGAAAAACAGTATCACCGTTCGGCCAAAGGGAAGTCCACCACCATACGATAGAGAACCTTTTCGCTGTCCCCTTCCGGTGAACCGGCCCCCTGTTACCACCTACCTTCCCTCCTCAATCAGCACCGGCCTCAACTTCCCGATCTGGATCAAACGCATTTCTGTTCCTCCAGGGCCCGTGTTACTCTTTTAACCTGGGAGGCGCCTCCCCCTACCCCATCATGCTGATCCGCCTTATCATGCCCCACTTTTTATTACCTGACTCAGATTCCCCTTCGATCCCGCCCCCTCTCGATCACACCCCTGCCTATCCTTTCATCCCAACGTGGCTCCCTGGGTATTTACATACAGGGCATAGAGACTTCTGCTGGCCGCCATGAACAGGCGATTCCTGAATCTTCCCCCAAAGCAAAGGTTTGCGCACCGTTCCGGCAGGGCGATCCTGCCAATCGGTTTCCCGTCCGGCGCGAAGACCATTACCCCATCCAGTTCATCCGAACCCATCCCCCAGCCGCACCAGAGGTTTCCATCCACATCACACCGGATCCCATCCGGGGTACCGGGTCCTGCATCGATGAATACTCGTTTGTTGGATAGCGTTTTCCCCGAGGGATCCACATCAAAGGCAAGGATCTTCCGGTTCGGTTTTCCCCTTGATTCCACCAGGTAGAGGATCCGTTCATCCGGCGAGAAACAGAGACCGTTGGGCCCGGCAACATCATCCGCTACAACCGACGCCTCCCCTGTTTGTCCGTCCACCCGGTACACATACTGGGGCAACTCCGGTTCTGCCTTGTACCCCTCGTAGTATCCTCCGATACCAAAGGTGGGATCGGTAAACCAGATGGAACCATCGCTCTTTACCACCACATCGTTCGGTGAATTGAGCCGCTTCCCGTTAAAGGAGTCGAGGATCACGGTGAGGGAGCCATCGTACTCTGTGCGCACCACCCTCCGTCCCCCATGCTCACAGGTAACGAGGCGACCCTGTCTGTCCCTCGTGTTTCCATTGGCGAAGTTCGAGGGCTTCCGGAACTCCGAAACAGTTCCCGTTGCCTCGTCCCATCGCAGGATCCGGTTGTTGGGGATATCGCTCCAGAGGAGGTACCTCCCGTCGCCGAACCAAACCGGGCCTTCTGCCCACCGGCACCCTGTGTAGAGGCGCTCCACCGCCGCGTTCTGGATCCTGTACCTGGCGAACCGATCGTCCAGGACGATTACGGCAGGATCCGGATACCGCGAAGCTTCCCTCCACACACCTTCCTGCATGGATCCTACATTGGAATGAAAACTATGGAAAATACCTTCAGTGTTCATACCGCCTCCCTTATGGAATACTAGAAAGCTAATGGGATTCCAGGTGCCGGTCAAGGAATAAAACCACACCATAAAACCACTCCAAGATTGACGCCTTACAACTCCTGTCGTATGATGGCCGTAAGATGAGAGGCCTCGCCATCCCTCTATTCGTATTTCTCCTCCTTACTTCCCTCGATGCGCAGACGCAGAAAACATACCTGCGGATCTCCCTGGAAAATACCCGTAGCCACGTGCAAACTCAAAACGTGTACCGCTTCGCCGAGGCAGTATCCGCTCAATTCCCTTCCCTTCAGGTGGAAGTGTACCCGGAGGCACGGCTCTTTCGGGATCGGGATGTACTGAATGCAGTGCATACGGGGAAAGTGGAGATGGCCGTTCCGGGCACATGGAATCTGGAGCCCTATGTGCCGGATCTGGGGCTGTTCCTACTGCCCTTCCTTTACGGCAGAGCTCGAGAAGAAAACCATACCCTTGCGGATGGAGGGGTGGGAAAGAAAATCCAGGACACACTGGAGTCTCTGTACGATGTGTGTGTTCCTGGCCGCTGGATGGATCTGGGGCATGCCCAGGTGTTTACCCTTGCAAAACCGATCCTTCGGCTGGAAGACTTTAAGGGCCTACGGATACGGGTTCCCGGGGGTAAAGGAAACGAACTCCGGCTCTTTGCCCTGGGTTCGTATGCTGTCACGGTCCCCTGGCCCGAACTGATCGAACGGCTTAAAACTCGGCTAGTCGATGGGATTCTATCCACCTATGAAACCATACGGAGCGCCGAACTCTGGAACCACGGAATCCGGTACGCCTTCGAAGACAACCAGTACTTTCCCATGTACATTCCCCTGGTGAACAGCCGATTCTGGAAAACCCTGACACCGGAACAGCAATCCCGGTTCTCACAACTATGGAACACCCACGTGCTTGTGGAACGGGAAGAAGCCTATAGGGCGCAGACAGAAGCAAAAAATCTATTCATTCAGAAGGGAGGCAAGGTGTTCGTTCCACCCTTATCTGAACTGGATAGAATCCGCAAAGCCTTCCAGCTTGCCCAGCCCTCCATTAGCCAGCAGATGCGGATCGATCCGGCCCTTGTAAGCTATGTGGAGGGGGAGCTTAACCGCTGATGAACCGCAGAAGGTTTTTCTATACCCTTGCGTCCCTTGTGCTGGTGTATCTATCTATCTTTCCGATTCTTTACAACATAAGTAGTCAGAAGAGGGAAACCCTTTTCACCGCCCTTCGAACAGAGAGTCTCATTTACCTTCGTTCCCTCTCTGAATACCTCAATTACCATCTTAAACAGTATGAACTTCTTTTGGAAACTCCGTTAGATTCCATGAACTTCGCCACTTTCCTGGAAATTCTGCGGAAAGATGTCATCCGGGTCCAGGAGATCAAGAATGTCCTCCTTCTGGATGGAGAACTGAGGATCCTCCAGGCCCTTTATCCTGCCGGATCCTGTGAAAAAGGAGCTGTAGATTTTCTCATGCAAAAACCGAAGGCACCGGGCGGCACAATCCAGTGTTCCCTCTTCCCTTTTGACGGGGAGGTGCATGTTCTGTTTTACCGCGCCCCCTCCGCTCTACCCCTCTCCACTCGTGGTTCCATGAAAGAAGAACACGGGATTCTCCTCCTCCTATCCTCTATTCAGCTCCTGCCTGAGCATGGTTTGTTTCCCTACCCGTTGGAATGGATTTCTCTTGTGGAACCTTCGAAGCAGTACATGCTCCTCTACCAGGCGCCTGCCGACCCTAAGGGGCGCCTGTCCATTGAGCCTGCCCTGGGAAAAGCTTTAGGGCCCCAGGGAACGGGCATCGAATTCTCCGCAGATACCCTTATGGGCTGGGATACTATCCAGAGTTTGCCTCTGAAAGTTATCCTATCCGCCGGGGTAAACAGGATCCACACCCAATACCGGCTCTTTTCCGCCCATGTATACGCAGGAGGATATGGTGCCGCTACTTTGTTGTTTTTCCTTGTCTGGTTCCTCGTTAGATACAAGATGAAAACCCTATCCCAGGCACGGGAACTTAAGGTTAGAGAAACCATTCTTCAGGAGACCCATCACCGGATCAAAAACAACATCCAGACCATCAGCAGTCTCTTAGACTTACAGCGGGAGGGTACGAAGGATCCGGTAATACAGCATTCTTTTTCCCTTGCCATTAGCCGCCTTCGTGTAATCGCCCAACTCCACGAAGAGCTGTACCGTCAAGATTCCCTCAGCGAGGTTCGTTTAAAAGAATACTGCGGGAACCTTCTTACCACTCTCCTGGAGCTTTACGATTTGAATGAAAAACAAATCTCTATTCAGACAGAAATCGACGATGACCTATTCCTGGATATGAAACGGGCCCAATCCTGCGGATTCATTGTGCACGAGCTTGTCACCAATTCTTTGAAACACGCTTTCCTGGACGGAAAAGGGGGAACGATCCGGGTGAGGATTCAAAAGTCGTCGGGCACAATCCTATTGTCTGTGGAGGATACAGGCGTTGGACTTAAAGACAGCACAGAACACTCTTCGGGCCTGGGATTGGTAATTCTTCATGCTATGGCCCAGCAGTTGAAGGGCACAGTAGAAGTTGACGGTTCTGAAGGGATGAAAGTGCGGGTTGTGTTTCCTTGTTGAATAGGTGAACAATTGATTATGATTGTTTCTATTGTAGCCATAGGCAATTCAAAAGGGGTTCGGTTACCCAAAGTAGTTCTTGAACAACTCCAGATCCATGATCAAGTTGAATTGAAAGTTAAAAACAAGCAAATTGTTTTAGAGCCCATCAGAAAACTGCCCCTTAAGGGTTGGGAAGAAGCGCTGAAAAAAATGCATACAGGAAATGAGGACTCCATTCTTATTCCCGACACGGAAGAATCAAAAGAATTTGATTGGGAATGGTGAATGATAATCAATTAAGAAGTATTCCTGATCAAGTTAGATCCTCCCGAGGGTAGCGAAATCCAAAAAAACGGTCATGTTTGATTATCTCACCAAATGAAATGAACAACGCAATAAATACAGTTATCAATACAGTTATCATAGTACCAGGTATTGCAGCTACACAGAGGGATGATTCTATCGCCAAATCTTTTCTTGACCTCGTCTATTCCCCGGTGATAATCCGCATCTTGC
>CALKLC010000196.1 GCA_937991975.1 uncultured Spirochaetales bacterium
CCTTTTGATTCTTTAAAAGAAAGTACGATAAAGTGGTTACCTCATGAGCACAAATATATCCAGAAAATTTCTTTTCCACGCACATATTAATAAGTTTAGCAGCTTGCCGGTGGAAATTTCGTTTATTTAAAAAATCAAGAATAACATTTAAATCAATTAGAATCTTTTTCATGAAATTTTTTTCTTAGTTGTTTCTTATCGGGAATAAGAGAATCTTGGAAAAGACCGTATAAAGCAGTCGTTCTAGAATTTAGTTCCTCATTTTGATCAGTTGATCTCAAGCGATCAAGATACTGCTCAAAAAGTTTAGAAATGGACACACCATTTTTTTGGGAATAAGAATGAGCAAAAGTAATCAATTCTTCATCAATGTTTAAGGTTAGCTTTTTTGACATAATCCGCCTCCTTACGTATAATATTTAAAACAATACGTATTACAAGTCAAGAGACGTAAGGTGACAATATGGAAGGCGACAACCTATCCGCATCGCAGGGCTCCTGGAAATGGATTTTTTATAATAGACTATAGGGAAGCCTCAGTGGAGCCTTCCTTCGGTCAGGTCTTGAACTCCACCAGGGGTTTTCCTGCATCTATGGACGCTTCGCCGCCACATTCAGTACAATCCAGGGTGCATGCGGAATCAAACCCAGGCCCCTAAAGAACCTCCCTCCTTTATCCTCGATGTTCACCTGGGAAAACTTGCCCGGTACCTCCGTCTCCTGGGGTTCGATGTTGCCTATGCCAACCACTGGGACGATCCGGAGATTGTGCAACGGGCCCGGAAGGAACAGCGCATTATCCTTACCCGGGACCGGGGCCTCCTGGAACGGAAAGCAGTACTCCTCGGCTACCTTGTGGAGAGCCTGGACCCCGAGGGGCAACTGCAGGAGGTACTGGACCAGTTCAATTTGCGCAGGCGGTTAAAGCCATACAGCCGGTGTCCCCTCTGCGGAACTCCAATCGAGCAGGTCCCCAAAGAAGCTGTTCTTCCCTCCCTACCCCCGCGGGTAGCCCGGCGGTACCGGAAGTTCTACCAGTGTCCTTCCTGCGGAAAGGTGTATTGGAAGGGAGACCATTTCCGGAACCTGGACGCCCTGATACAAAAGGCAAGATCCCGGACAAGAAACAATAAGAATTAACGCCACCACAATTTTGGCACCACTTGTGATAGTAATCTTACGGGTACTCCCTGAACTGGTACCCTTTCACCACGTGAAACACGGCATCCGGCCACTGGGGGAGTAACTCTAAAAGGATCTGCGCGGAAAGCTGCCCGATCTTATGCGACTCCTGGATAGCGGAAAGAACCAGCCCGTCGATCCTCAGTATCCCGATCTCGTCGAAGTTCACGAACCGGAGGCGATCAGGGGATTCTGCCGTCATGGGTATTTGATTTTTCTCCCGCAGAGCGTTGACTACCGTGAACAGGTTAATAGCATTCACGGAAAAGATCCCGTCGAACCTGGGAGACCCGTTCAACACCTTGCAAGTGGATCCTGTATCCGTTCCGTCGATAAGGATCCGATCGGGCGCGATGTCTACGACTCTCTCTCGAGCCTCGCTTTTGTTGAAACCTCTTTTCAGTAAAACATCCATAAATCCGTTTATCCTGCTTTCGAACGCTGTATTGAACAGATGGGTTATACAGATAGGTTTTTTTACTCCCACGGAAAACAGATACTCGGTAAGGTATACCGCAGCTTCATAATCGTCTGAGACGATATTGTTCGTCTTTTCTCCTTTCAGATACCGGTCGATCATAACAAGTGGGAAGCCGCATTCCCGGATGGCGACCAGGAGTTCCTGGTTGAATCGGTAGTATTCTTCTTCGCTCTTCATGCTGACAGGCGCGAAGATCACTCCCTGCACACCCTTCCGCTTCAACTCTCGAATGGCAGACAGAGCGCTGGACAGGTTTTCATCAATGTAGCAGGGAAGAATATCCGCGTTATGGGAGTGTACCTTATCATAGATTCCTTTGATCGTGTTCTTCCAGAAATAAGGGGAAGGGGAATCCCGCATGATCAGGCTGTACAAACGAACGTGTCCCTTTGAAGATTCATGTTCCGATTTCCACGATTCCCGCGGATTCACCACGCTCCCCTTCCGAGCTTTGCGGCTGATGTACCCCATCTCCACCAGGCCTGCGAGGGCTTTATCGATGGTGACCGATGAGGTGGAAAACTCAACCGCGAGTTCCTTTGTGCTAGGGAAGGTTTCTCCTACTGGGTAGTGTCCTGATTCGATCCTTCGAATGATCTCATCCTTGATTTTCTGGTGCAGGTACGTCTTGGACATCATCGATTCTTGAACTCAGGAGGCCTTTTTTCCAGAAAAGCCCGTATTCCTTCTTTCTGATCCTCCGTGGACACACATTGGAACAGAGCCTCTGCCTCTAGTTCGATTCGTTTCTTTACAGGCTCCTCTGAATGGAGAAGAGACTTTTCCAGCCGAATCGCTATGGGAGCGTTCCGGCCAATGGAAAAAGCGATTTCCTTCACCTTTTCCAGGAGTTCGGAAGCCGGAAATACACCCTCTATCAGACCTATGCGGAGGGCTTCTTCCGCTTCGATGATCCTACCGGTAAACACCAGCTCTTTGGCCCTCGCCAAGCCTACCCGTTCTGACAGCCGGAAGGATCCTCCCCATCCCGTGATCATCCCTACCTTGGCCTCAGGCTGTCCATACCTGGATAGGTCTGAGCCGTACACCAGGTCGCAGGCCAGAGCCAGTTCCAACCCGCCGCCGAGAGCGTATCCGTTTACCGCGGCAATCACGGGGAAAGGGGCCTCCCGAATAGTCCGAAACGCTCGATGCCCTTCCAGAGAAAACTCACTCGCCCGTTGGGGTGAAAATTGGGCAATTTCCTTCAGATCCGCCCCTGAGGAGAAGGATTTTCCCATCCCTGTTAACACCACCACCCGGGCTGTGCTTTCTGTGGCCAGTGTATGAAAAATAGAGGTCAATTCAAACAACGTATCAAAATCCAGCGCGTTGTAAACTTCGGGTCTATTCAACGTAACAACGAACAGGCCTCTTCCCTCATCCTTCAACTGTACCATATCATCTCTCCTGCGATTGCCTGCGTCCCAATAGCCCCTCCAAACCCATTCGTTCAGGCTGAAAAACTCTGGCATCCATTCTTTTCAAGGCAGG
>CALKLC010000197.1 GCA_937991975.1 uncultured Spirochaetales bacterium
GATGGGTTTGTCTTTCCTTCCCAAATCTCCGGTAAATAGGATCTTCAAATTCTCTTTAGGGCCATTCTTTTTCTGGATAGAGACCAGCACCAGGGCTGATCCTAGAATATGGCCGGCATCGTAGAACTCTGCCGTTACACCTGGAAGAATGGGGAAGGGCCGGTGGTAGGAAACTCCCACAAACAGCTCTGTGGCCTGTACCACATCCTGTTCCGTATATAAGGGTTCCCAGGAGAAGTTTTCCCCTTTTTTTCTAGCCTGTTTATCCAGGTATTCCTTATCCCGGGCCTGGATATGGGCAGAATCCATCATGATGAGGGATGCAATATCCCTAGATGCGGGGGTGGCATAGATATTTCCCCTGTACCCTTTTTTTGCCATATAAGGGATAAGTCCGCAGTGATCGTAATGGCCGTGGGTAAGAAGGAGGGCAGAAATCTCCTCCACATCCTCAAAGCCACTTCGGTTCTTCTCGTCTGTCTCTTTCCGTTTTCCCTGAAAGGCTCCACAATCTATCTGGATCCTGTTTCCGTCTATTGAAAGGAAATGCCTGGACCCCGTAACTTCCTGCACTGCGCCCCTGGAAAAGAAGGTAATTCCCATGGCACTAAATGTAGTGCAACCCTCTTTGCGAAGCAAGACTTTTCTTTAACACCAGTTCCCACCCTGCTTCCCCTTGCTTGGTAGGTCGGATGGAATTATAGTATAGATGAATGGTACAGATGCTGTTTCTCCTTTTAAGTTTCTTTATCGTGGATCCTTCTTCCCTCTGGAGTAAAGAAGAGGATCGGGTTGTGATCTATTCCGATGCTTCTCCAAAAGACTTCGGTAAGTCATGGAAACGTCATGGGGTGCGTATCGTTTCTTTCCCTGAGTTCGCTTCCTCCCGGACCCTCGCGGTAGCAGATCCAGATGGGGTGCTCACCGCAGTGGTTTTAGATGGGAGGGTAGAACAAGCATTAAAGAGATTTCTCGAAGGCTTCCAGGAACGATGGATGGATCCTGCATGGCTTTGGGGTGAAAGGCGGGGGAATCGTACGATTTATACCTATTTCGATCCAGCCTTGCGGTTGCAATTTTCTTTTTCTCTGGAAAAACCGAACGAAAAGCTACTGAGCCTGATCGATCGTACCTATGCAAAGGATCCTGCTACGCGAAAAGAAGTTCGAGAGATGTATCAAAAGAATTATGTGGTTCGGATCCATGCGGCAGAAAACATCTTCGAACCCTGGCTGGATACCATCACATTCGAAGAGGCACTCTTGGCAGCTACCCTGGTGGGGAACACTTTTCAACCTTTATGGGGAATCCACGATGGGTGCGGACTCCTGGAACCCCTTCCCGACAGGGTAGAAGCGGAAACTTCCCTTTCCCTGATCAACTATAGGCCGCTACAGTCCCATAAATCGGAGTATCATGCCTTTATTCTCCGAGTACATCGCCTTGCAGGTAGTTTTCCAAAGAACTTATGGAATGAAGTGAATCGAATCCTCGAAACAGGTGATATCGGAGGGCTGCAGCTTCCTGAAGAACTTATCCCCCGTGGGAAAGGGAAAGATGAAGAGAAGACTCTACTCTACTACGATGTGTTGACAAGAATGGGCTATGAAACAAGGCTTCTCGGTGTTCGCAGATCTGTGGGAGAAAATCCGTTCCTGATGGTGCTCTACCGTTCCGGAGGCAGGGGCAACTGGGGGGCTATGTGGGTACAGCGCCATGAGGCGGAGGTAGCAGCCGATTGGAAACAGGTTCCTTCTATCCTGTTGGGGGGGGAACCTTTATTCGTACCGTTAGATGCACAGAAGATCTTTCAACAGAAACGGATCGGTTGGCCAGAAACTTCCCACTGGCTCCTGAGCAATTGAGGCTTTTCAGTATGTAGGGGTAATACTCGCTCCTTTGGCGAGCAGCGCGTGCCCCTCTGGCTAAAAGGTGCCTTCTGGGTCTAAAGATGACCTGTAGAGCTAAAGACCCATATCTCCTATTAGCCTTGGGGGGAGGACCTTCTCGAGAAAGTTTACATAGATCTTCCAGGAATCTTTCCCATACCCGCCGGCCATAACCCAGGCAGAAGGGATGTTTCGTTCCTTTAAAAAACGATAGATCAACAAGTCCCGCTCCAATAAAGTTTCTTCGGATAGGGCTAACGATCGGGTCGATTCGAGTTCGTCCTTTTCGTACGGATCCGAACCATCCACTACAAGGGCTATGTCAGGCAGTCCAAACCTCTCCAGTGTGTGTAATCCTTCTTTGAGTTTCGTAACATACTGAGGTTCCTCTCCGGCTTCGATTCCGATGTCAATATCGCTGGGCGTGTAGGAGGGGTTGTATCTACCCTGAACATCATACTCTGGCGTATCAAGGGGCCACCCATGGGCCATATGGATGCTCAGGGTTCGAATGGTGGGATCCCCATAGGTAATTACAGCTGTGCCATCCCCTTTATGGGCATCCACGTCGATGATCCAAGCCCGATGGATCTTGCCCTGGGCCTGTAATTTACGGAGGCTTATCACAAGATCGTTCACAAGGCAAAAGCCGGATCCATAGTCAGGAACCGCGTGATGCATCCCTCCTCCCAAAAAATAGGCGAACCCCCCATCCAGGGCCGTCAAACAGGTTTCATAAGTACCTTGGACGATGGCAAGGGCCCGGATAAAAAGGTCGGAAAGAGGTCGTTTTGCTACTGTTGGATCGTATCGATGGTAATTGCCTGCGGAGTCTACCAGTTCGAAGGTTCGAATCGTTTCGTTCTTCACATTGGGTGAGAAGAGGCGATCCACATACGAAGGAGTATGGACCCGTAGAAGGTCTTCTCGATCGATCCCTGTGCAGGAAGGTATACGGTGCCAACGGGTTTCCGGAAACGTTGCAAGGGAGCCTTCCTTCAGGGCTCGGTACACCCGCTCCTGTTTGTCATACTGGATGGGTATAAGAATTCCAAAGTCTAGTAGAGGCATCATACAGTTAGGGTTGTAAAGGATCATACAGGCGAAATATACTAAGAATGTACACATTTGTAAAAGATATATTGTATGATCGACAACAAGTTTTATGATAAAGAAGCGGAGCATTGGTGGTCGGGTAAGGATAGCCCCTTGATGCTCATCCGCTATACGATGAACCCTCTACGTTTGGAGTATGTTCTAAAACATTTAGGAGAAGAGTACCTGTCCTTCGAAGGGTTAAAAGTATTGGACGTGGGGTGTGGAGGGGGATTTCTCACGGAAGAAATTGCCAAGTATGGATTGAAGACAGTCGGGATCGATCCTTCAATTCCCAGCATAAAAGCCGCGCAGGAACACGCTGAAAAAATAGGATTGAAGATACAGTATATGGAGGGGTGTGGAGAGAGCATACCATTCCCCGATTCAACGTTCGATATCGTGTTCTGCTGTGACGTGTTGGAACATGTGAATAATTTTGAAGCCGTGTTGAAAGAGGTAGGTCGGGTGTTACGTCCAGGGGGTTGGTTATTCTTCGAAACCGTAAACAGAACCCTTTTCAGCTTTTTCGTGGTGGTATTTCTATTACAGGAGTGTGAATTATTCAGCATCATTCCTCGAAATGTGCATTGCTGGGAAAGCTTCATTAAACCAGAGGAACTCGAGAAGGCGTTACAGGATCTGGGATTCCAGATGAAAGAACTCGTGGGAATCATGCCAGGGTGGAATTTCCTATACCACATTCTCCTACTAAGAAGAAAGGTAAAGCGTAAGATTGGATATGAGGAATTGTGCAAGTTTTTCCGATGTCACACCACGAAGTGTAAAGGGTTATGCTACATCGGATGCGCATGGAAGCCTCTTTTAAAGCCCAACTCTCCTCGTAAATCCCAAGCTTCTTGAAAGGATGTAGATTTTCAGGTATAGGAACCGTATGAAACCTACGTTAGTTGTTATGGCTGCGGGAATGGGTTCCCGGTATGGGGGAATCAAACAGATAGACCCTGTAGGCCCCGGTGGTGAAGCGTTATTGGATTATTCGGTATACGATGCCCTGAGAGCCGGATTCCAGGATGTGGTGTTCATCATTCGGAAGGCAATCGAACAGGATTTTCGCTCCTTCTGTAACGGACGTTTCGCTCATGTCCCCTATCGAATCGTGTACCAGGAACTGGAAGATATCCCGAAAGGATTTCCTGTACCCCCAGAGCGGACCAAACCCTGGGGTACCACCCATGCGATCCTGCGGGTTCGGGAGGTTGTGAAAGGGCCTTTTGCAGTAATCAATGCGGACGATTTCTACGGAAGGAACGCATATGAAATCCTTCAATCCTACCTTTCACGCTTACCGGAGGATTCGAAAGATTTTGCCCTGGTAGGATACCGGCTGGAGAATACCCTTTCGGAGCATGGAAGCGTGAGCCGTGGAATCTGTTCGGTGGACGATGAGGGTTTCCTCCTTTCGGTAGAAGAATACGTTAAAATCGTGAGGCAGAACGGTCGTATCGAGAGTATCGAACCTTCCCAACCAGGAACTTTTACCGGAAAAGAGTTTGCCTCCATGAACATGTTTGGTTTTACCCCTGCTCTTTTCCCGTTTCTGGAGCGGGAGTTCATCCATTTCCTGGAGACAGAGGGGAAAGATCCCAAGGCGGAATGTTATATCCCCCGCGTGGTAGGGAAACTGGTCAGAGGGGGCGAGATCAGGGTGAAGGTCCTTCCTTCTACCTCTCTTTGGTTTGGTATTACCTATCAGGCGGATAAGCCTCTTGTGAAGGAAAGAATCCATCAATTAGTCGCCTCAGGAGAGTACCCGGAACGGCTCTGGAAACAGTAGAAAACCGGTATTCTCATCTCTGCCAGCTAGCAAGACCTTTCCCATCGACCGCCCCGTTGTTGATATCCTGGAAGACACTTCTAATTGGTAACTCAGGTTAAGTCTCCTGCCTGCCTCTGAGGGTGAGCATCCGGATGGTGCCCTGGAGTTCGTTGATTTTCTTTTGTTGGGCAGTCAGTACGGTGAGAAACTCTTCCGGAGTCAACGCTTCTTCCTCTTTTTTAGCGGTATCCGCGCTTGTGGTTTCTGCCAGATCATAATGAGCCTCGATCTCTGCCAGCTCAAAGGAGTCTTTGTACTGCGATAGGTCCAGGGGAAGATCCGGAAAGTTCTTCGACTGCAGGATCTTTTCTGCCATCCGGCTAATTTGCTTCGAAACAAGGCTTTCGGGATACAACTGGAGGAGGGGACGCATCTGCTCGATCGATTCATGTACCTGATCGCTCCGAAACACGATTCCCAGACATCCAAAGGGTATTTCCAGATTCCTCTGTACAAGGTTCCTCAAGCTCTCCACGATCGCCAGATCGTCCGGATGTTTTGCCATATTTACGATCAGATGGGGTTTGAAGGCCTGCAGCACCTGTCTGGCGGTGGAACAAGCTTCGGGATCCATCCGTTCTATCTCCTTCAGAATTTTGTTCGCACTGGGAATAGAATTAGGTTGTGTTTCTTTTTGGAGGGACTTCAAATATTCGGAGATACCCTTCTGTTTCGCAAAGAGCCGGCTTAGCAGTCGGAAAAGAGCGTTCTTCAGAAAGCTGTAGGTATTCAAAATAGAAGGCACCTGGGGGACGGCTACGAGGATCCCCGCATTCGAACTGAGGAAGAAATCGAGGGTACTTGCATGAGTCCCAGAACCTAGATCGAGAAGGATGTAATCAGTCTCTAATTTCAGGAGATTGTCTATGATACGCTTTCGCTGGATATAGATGATATCTGCTGTGCCCGGTACCAGCACATCTCCCGGTATGAAAAAGAGGTTCGGGTATTCGGTGCGAAGGATGATCTCTTTGAATGACAACGCCTTTCCTGAGATAAAGTTCCCGATGCCGGGAAACTTGTTCTTGATACCCAGTACGGAATGGAGGTTGGACCCTCCGAGGTCTAGATCCACCAGGATCGTTCGAAAGCCTCCTCTTCCTAAGGTAATGCCCAGGTTGGCTGCCAGAACGGTTTTCCCTACTCCGCCCTTGCCGCTGGCAATGGGTATGATTTTTCTGTAGGAATTTTCGCAACGAATCATAGAAGCATTGTAGTATTTCTGCCCAAAAATTAACAGTATCCTCATGACCAAAGAAGGAAAATGCTGTATACTATATTCTATGATAGAAAATCCGGCTGAACGGGTTTTCCATATCGATCGTGAATGTTACCTCGTGTATCTGGGTAGTTCCCATACGGAATACCGCCCCTTTCTACGGATCGGCAATAGTACCAAGTTGCCGGCAGAGGTAAAGAAATATATATCCACAGTTCTTGTAACGGACAACTATACAGGGAATCCCTTCCTCGAACACGAGAACCTGGAGTTACCTCTCAATGGGGAAACCCGTTTCGTGGGGGATCCTGCCAGGATCGAGAGGTTGAAACAATTCCTTAATGAAAAGAACCTCCCCGTTGCCGAATACGAATACGAAACAGTCGAATCTCCACCCCAAAAAGGCAGGTCCATCGTCTTTTTTTTTAAAAACGGAAATCTCCACGTACACCATAACGGGGATGAGCTTTACAACCTCCGGCAGCGCGAGATCGACGATCTTCACTTTGTGTATCTGGCCGAGCGGGTAAGCTCATTCATAAAGGACAATCCTCTCCGATACTTGTCCAAGGCATTCCAGAATCCTGGATTCATCTTCCTTGGAAAACAACTCTATTTTTTCAACGAAGGTCGACTGGGGGTTGTGCATGTACCGGAAGATTTTCTTTATGATCTCTCTCTCGGAGGGATCGATCCAGACTTACTCCAATGGGCTATCGAAGATCAGTTCGAAGAGGGAATTCTCCGAAAATTGAAACGTTCGATGGCTATCAAGAAGGAGCTACGTGTGGCCTCCCACCGGAGCGTACACCTTCGCAGTATGATAAATCTATTTTCTGGAATGGGAGCCTCCCTATTCGCCGTGGAACCGAATCCTGCAGGCTGTTTCCATCTACAGGGATTCACATTCTGTGGAGAAGAACTGACAGTAGAGTTCCCTTCTTCGCTGGGAATCACCTTTCGTATTCCGCCTACACTTACTGAAATAAAAAACATCGTAGAAAAGGCGTTGGAGAAAAAGGGGTTACCTGCAAGAACCAAGCTCATAGGGAACATCCCCTACCGGTTCCAGACATCGCCCCTTCCTTCCCCTTCGAATCTCCTTCTTATGTATGGGATCAACGTAGCGAAGAATTGTACCGAAGTGGGGGATGTGAAGGAACAGGATTGGTGGAGAGCGCTGGTTTCCACCCTGACTCAAATACAGGAACAATGGAAAAAAGCTTCTCCCCGTATCTCTTCCTTTGAATCTGTGGAACCTTTGCTAACCCAGGGGCACTCACTGGAAGCGACAAAAAATATCTTTCCTTTTCTGATCTGGAATCTCGGAACTCTCAGTAACGTCGTCGATCCATCGGTCGGAGAGCGGGGGGGTGTGTGGGAACGCCTTCGGAAGAAGCTCGGGGATCCGAATATGTATCGGCTTCCCGAAGAAAGGGGAGGGTGTATTCCCCTTGTAGGAGATTTCTGGTCACTCCCGAATGGTATGTCTCTTTTTTACCAAATCGAAGGGCGTCTCACTCCCCTTAGACTTTTGCAGGCTACTAAATCTATCGAGAACATCGAAAAGTTGCGTGCCTCAGTACTGAAGGAGGATCAGTTCGTACAGGAACGAGAACGCCTTTTAAGGTTCCTCGAACAACTCCATCAGGTACCGCCCAAGCGGGTAAAAAAAGCAGTGGCAACACAAGCACCCGCCTCAAACGAACCAGAACCATCATTGTCTACCCTCCAGCCTTCGTCTGCCCAGTCTCCAGAACCCTCTGCCCAGACTTCGGAACACCCCGGGGCTACGGGCATGCATACAGACCTGGCAGGACTCTCTACCCAGAAAACTCCTTTCTCGGTAACATCCTCGGAGCGGGAACGCATCGGGGCAACTTCGAAGGGAAGGGAATCTGTTTTTCAAAGTCTTTTCCACCGAAGTTGGGGTATCTACCTTTTAGGAGGGGTATTCCTCATGGGGTTGATCCTAGCCCTTTGGCACTTCGATCTTTTCCCTCATAGGAAAAATGGCAACAGACCGATCACCGGAACGCCCACGGAACGATCGATAGCCCCTGAACCCCCTGGGGGAAAAACTGAACCCATTACCCAAGGGAAAGAGAGCATCCTTCCAACCTCTAAAATCGAGGAACCAGCCCCAACCCAGTCCTTAACCTTAAAAGAAGGAGATGTAGCAGGGGGACAAAAAGACAGACAGGAACGAAGGGAGGTGCAACCAGGACAGGACCAACGAAAAGTACCCCAACAGGATGCAGCCCAGCAGAAAAATCAAGAAATACAGAAAACCATTCCTGGAATGCAAGACAATTCCCTCCCTTCCACCTATACAGCATCCATTCCACCCCTGGGTGCTATCCAGATCACGGTATTGGATGTGTTCCACCTGGTGAACGAGATCGCAGATGCGAATGGGTATCGGAGGTTGAATTCTCCGAAAGACCTGCGGCCCGACCCCAACTGGATCTATCCGGAAAATCGATTCAAGCTTCCCGATTCATCGGTATACATCGTGAAGCGCGGTGACACTTTATGGGGAATTACTACCAGATATATCGAACAGGAAGTGGCAAAGGGAATAGAGGTCTTGAAATCTTACCTGGGACCTGCATTAGAATCTACAGTGCCGAAGGATAAAAAGTCTGAGTTAGAAAGAATCATGGAAGATCTTCAGCAAGGGTCCCATTGTAAGGCCTTTGTAGAGTATCTTAAACGGAAGAAAGAGGAGGTGGTGTATCGATAGATGTTTTTTAAGGTACTGTATTGTTTTTCTATATAGATGTACTATACTGTATTAGGAAACTCGGGGAATACCCCAGAAATTTTTTAGGGAGGAGTTGCATATGTCAGATATATCCAGGAGCCCGAATGTATTTCATCCTACCAAACCATCGGCTGTAGGGTCCAGGAACAGTCTAGCCCAGGAAGGCCGAAGGCAGAAAGACGAATTTGAACAAGTAATCCGGGAAGAAACAGAGAATATTCTAAACGTCATTCAGACGAAACTCCCCAAAGAAGTATTGGAAAAGTTGGACGTAATGGGGGGGCTGAAAGAGAAGCTCTATAACTACTTCAACCAGAACTACCAGAACATGTTCAACCGGTACATCGTCACCGCCGAAGACGAGATGGTAAAAAAGATCCGCAACTTCATCGACAAGGAAGAAAGCAAAACTCTTGCCCGGTATTCTCCGAAAGAAATTGCCGAGATGCTGGATCAAATTGCCGGTGCAGACAAGTTCAACACAGGTGAAATCGAAAAGTCCATCGTGAACATGTATGGACACCTCCATGGGCATATCCAGAGGGGACTGAATGACCTGGAAAACGAAACGAACTCGTTGTTGCGGCAAAAGACAGACGTCGGCGCCTTCATCAGGGGCGAGAATGCCTATTCCGTTGTAAAATGTGCGTTCAAAGACAACCTTACCAAACCTAAAACTGTTACGGATGTAAAACTCTCGGTGAATATCCTCGATTCCGAACTCATAAGTCCGATCTTCCAGTACCAGGCAACGGTCGAGTACATCATCAAGGATCAGATTTCTCGCACGATCATCAACTTCATCGAAAAAGAAGTGGAAGCTCTGCAGGAACAGTTGGTGGATGAAGGTAAGGAAGAGTTGCAGGATACAGAGCTTCTCTTCGAGAAAATGAAACGAGTTCCCAACTATACGGACGACGATGTGGAGAACGAAAAGTCCAAACGGTATACCTTCCTGGCCAAAAACCTGATGGACAAAATCGAGGGGCTTCGAGCAGAGATCGATCCGAAGGAGTTCGATCCTCTCAATATACGGGAGAATCTAAAAAAGATCGTCGATCTAGAGAACATCCGGAACCGCGGTTTCAACACGGCTGTCAACTCCCTGACCTCTATCCTCGATACCAGCAAGATGGGGTACCAGTACATCGAAAACTTGAAGAACGCTCGGGAACTGATCATCCGCGAGTACGAGGACGTCAACGAAGTGAACCTGCCGGATGAACGGTACATAATACGCCTGAAGTACTATGATGCAGAACAACTCCAGAAAGAACAGGCTGCGTACGACAAACAGATGGAATCTTTCAAAAACGAAATCCAGCATCTATGGGACGTGGTGGAAGCGATCTATCAGGGCAGCAAATCCAGTTTCAAAGTGAATGATTTCGAAGATCTCAGCCGAAAGGTAGCGGGAAGAATTCGGAGGGACAAATCGAAAAAGGAAAGCACCGAACCGCTCTATGAAGAAATCGAAAAGGTTTGGAACGAGATCACCCTAATCAAAGCAGAGGAAACAGATGTAGAACGGCTGAACCGAACGTACCTGTACGAGAAGAACCTGTATAAGAAAATGCTGGCCAAGTGCAGGGAAAAGATTAAAATCATCTACGGATACCAGAATCCTCAAACTCGGGTCATCCTGGATCAGAGGGTAGATTTCCTGGAAAAAGAGTTCGAAGCCTTCGATTACCTCATCAATCCCTATCATATCCAGCCCGGACTCCTTCTCGATATCAACATCACCAGCATCAAACGGAAGAAATACACCTTGATGCAAATGGCCAATGTGTTGAACGAATTCCTCCATGGAATCTCCAAAGGGTTCCAGGATGCTGCCTTTGCTACGTTCAAGCGCAGACGTTCTACTGTCCGGGAAGATATTACCCAGCATTTCACCTCTGAAATCGATGAACCTATCGTGAAATCCCTTCCAAAGGAAACTCCCAAGTATGGGACAGGTGAGGAATCATCCGAAGAGGTAAAAGGGAAAGCAGATGTAACACCTCCCAGGAAAAGGGGTGGGTCTGACGAATTACAAGAGCTCTAACCTATGGAAAACGAACTGAATTTTCTCGCGCGCAAAGCCGGTTTCAACACGGCTTTGCGCCATTTTAAACTGGTAAATCGTTATGTGAGCGAAATGCAGGATGGTGTGAATCTGGCTAATCTCCTGAACGACTCGCTGGAGAACGGCGAAGTTAGGCGGGAACAGGTAAAGACGATCCTCAGCGCTCTTCTCATCGATAAGTTTTCCTACGCCTATAAATCCCACAACATACAAAAAGGATGGGAAGACGCAAAGGAACTTCTCACTGCATTTCAACCGTGGGATAAGATCCAGCTTGTCTTGATGTACGCTTCCCCACAAGCTGGAACGTTCCTTATCAATCCCAAAAAAGCCGAACACTGGGAACAGGCTCTTCCCCTTATAAAAGATGAACTAGTGGTGGTGTATGCAGGCCCGGTGGGTAGCGATACAGCTGAGGTTAAGGTTTTGGAGATGGCTGTCAATGACGTCATCACCATCCTTGATGGAGGTAAGGTTCCTCCCAGGCCAGAATACAGGGCGCCCAAAAGAAAGGAAGCAGCCTTTGCAGAAGAACGAGTCACCAAGGCTCCTTCTGCTCCGGAAGCTCCCAAAGCGGCTCCTGTTAAAAAACGCATGACACCCAAGTATGGGGTCCTCGTTACCAATGAGTTGTTCCACAATGGGAATGTGGAGGCCTGGAAACGGATCATCGAGAGCTACAGGGCAAAGTATCCTGATCTGGATGTATTGATCTGGTACGAAAATGAACGGATCAACGACATCAACGCTCTCTTCAAGTGGGGGAAAGTGAAGCACGGTACTCCCATCATGATTAGCGTGGTGGGGGATAACATCAAGGATGTTTCAAAGCTTCAAAAATACCTGTATGAAGGCGCAAGCCCAAGATTCGAAGTATTCCTTCGGGGCGCGGTGAACCGCGTTCTGGACCTGTTCTGAGGTTAATTATGGCAGAATATTACTTTTTCTGTAACGGCCAATACGATGACAGTCCTGAGGCTGTTGAAGCTATCGGGAATCGTGGAAGGCGGATCGTAGAATTGGCCACTCTCAATATCCCCACATCTCCTGGATTCATCCTTCCGAACGCAACAGTGCGCTCTTTACCCCGTACCACGGATAAAGTATGGGAAGTCTTGAAGGAGCCTTTGGCGAAGACAGAAAAAGCCTTCGGCAAAGGGTTTAACGACCCTTCTAATCCCCTTCTGGTAAAGGTAGTGGAAAGCCCCATGCTGAATATTGTCAATACGCAGTCCATTCACAACATTGGGTTGTGCGATTCCACTATCGATGGGTTTGGGGCATTTGTGGGAGATAAGTTTGCCTACCACGAGTATTGTAACGTCATTCAACATATTATAGATCTAGAACTCCTTACGCAAACTGACAAGGATCGCATATCTAAGCTAAAAGCGTATCGTAAAGCCCTGGAAGGGGAAACAAAAATTGCCCTTCAGCGGGCTTTCAAAAACTTCAGGTCCCTCTATCCCGAAGAAATCTACACAGATGCGTACCAGCAGCTCATGTTCGTAATCAACCTTTTCCGTAAGGTCATTGAAGAAAACACTACCAGCGAAGACTCAGCCCTCCTGATTCAAACGATGGTGTTCGGCAACTTCAACGAGAAGAGCTGTTTTGGTAGTTTCTTCACCCACAATATCATTACCGGTGAGAATGCATTGATGGGCGAGTTCTTTACCCAGGCCTTCGATGAACGGGAAAAGGCAGGAACTCCCTTAGCGAAAATAGAACCGAGAATTTTTACCCGTTTGCAAGAAATAGGCAAACAACTGGAGCGAAAGTTCAAGGAGATTCGACGGGTACGATTTACGGTTGAAAATGGGGAACTCTGGATCATCGATCAGCAACCTGCGGCAAACAAATCTACCCAGGCGGAGATCAAAAGTCTCCTCGATCTGTTGAATGAAGGAATTGTGGACGAAGAATATATCATCAAGGCGATCAAACCCGGGAGGCTTTCAGAGATTCTCCATCCTACTCTGGATCCTCTTTCTGTCAAAAAGTATCCGAAGGTTACCGGGGGTATCGCTGGAGCAGTGGGAGCAGCTATCGGGAAAGTATACTTCTCGACCGATGCTCTCCTGAAAGCCTACCGACAGGCAGTGCAGACGAACCAATCAACCGATTTTATCCTGGCGATGCCGGCTACCTTTGCAGAAGATGTGAAAGCAATTGAAGTTGCAAAAGGGGTACTTACCTCCGAGGGAGGGTATGCATCTCATGCACCGGTAGTGGCCCGGAGCCTGGGAAAGGTTGCACTAGTGTATCCAGAGATCGAGTTCACCAAGGAAGGGATGAAGGTAGGGGGAAACCTGGTAAAAGAGGGGGATGTAATCACTTTGAATGTTCCCTACTACGATCCACCTGCCATTTATCTAGGCAAGGGAACTCTCACAAAACCCACGCCAGAAGATTCCGGCTTGCTGGAACTACTGGAAATCGTCCAGAAGTATATTTACGGGTTCGATGTGCATGCGAATGCGGATCAACCGAAAGATGCACAACTGGCCCGCCTGTTCAAGGCACCGGGAATAGGACTCTGCCGCACAGAACACATGTTTTTCAACGAAGATCGGATCAACCGGTTCCGCTACATGATCTTTGCAGAGACTCAGGAAGAGCGGTTGGCAGTGCTTGAAGAATTAAAGAAGGACCAATCGGAAGATTTCTATCAGCTGTTCAAGATCATGGAGGGCTATCCGGTAACCATTCGGCTTCTCGATGCTCCCTTACATGAGTTCCTACCTCACACGAAGGAAGGGATGGCCGATTTCGTGAAGTATCTTCAGAAGCGAAAACGGAAGATGACTCCCGAGGAGGTTAAGACACGGTGTGACCTGCTCCGGGAAGTAAACCCTATGCTGGGTCATCGAGGTGTTCGAATTGCCATATCGTACCCGGAAATCTACAACATGCAGGTGCGGGCTATTTTCGAAGCAGCGTATCGCTTGAAGAAAGAAGGGGTAAATGTAATACCAGAGATCATGATTCCGGTTGTCATGACCGCTTCAGAAGTCAAGATCATCCGCAATGGGAAAAAGATCGAAGGGAAAACCATCGTAGGAATCAGGGATATCGAAGAAGAAGTAAGGAAGCAGTTTGGTTTTGAAGACCCCCTCCACTATCGGGTGGGTTCCATGATCGAACTACCTGCTGCAGCTCTTCAAGCGGGAGAAATAGCCCGGTATGCCGAATTTTTCAGTTTCGGGACGAACGACTTGACCCAGACTACCAATGGGCTTTCCCGGGATGATTTCAACAATTTCTTCTCCGATTACAACGAGCTGGACCTCCTTCCACAGAACCCCTTCAAGGTATTGGGAGATCAGGTGAAAGAAATGATCAAGATTGCTTCGGAACGGGCCCGGTTGGTTCGCCCCGATATCGTGCTGGGTTTGTGCGGGGAACATGGCGCAGAACCGGAGAACATTCCTTTTGCTCAGCAAGTCGGAATGAACTACGTGTCCTGTTCACCCTATGGAATTCCCATAGCGAAACTCGCTATTGCTCAGTACAACCTAGCGCAGAAGGATGCACGGCAGAATTGAGAGCAATTTAGTTGTAGGCCATCTACTGGAAGCATCCATCTAATCGAACTATCAACCAGTAGTGATAACGCCTTCCTCGAAGGAATTCCCGTGGATTTCCGAGAGGAAGGTTTTTTATGTATTTTATTTAGTGGTGCCAAAATTGTGGCGAGGGTAAAAAGGTATCCAATTACAGCGTTGCATACACGGACAGGGCCCGCCTGAACAAGGGCCCACACATAACATGGGCGTACAGAGAATGCGCCTCTTGAAAGAGCCTTTGCAGCGACCAAAATTTTGGCACCACTTTCTATATTTTACCTTCCTAGAACCTATGGAAGAAAGACCGGTTGAAAGAATCCCGATCGTTTCTGAAGTTCATCAGGTTGATAAAACTTTCCAACAAGGCCAGTTTGATCGTAGCTTCTCCTACCCATGTGCTTTGGTGAAAGTGAAGGAGAACGGTGAGAAACTCCTGTTGACAAAGGGTGGCGCATTTGGGAGGAAGAATCAAGTTGGAGTAGTCCTCTGGGAAAAGGAGTTTCTTCAAGAATGCATCGAGGAGGCGACTCCCGTTGTAATAGTGTTTGTACGCTTTATGGTGGATGGACCCATCCGCTACAAAGATTTTCTGAATCCGCATATTCTGTAAAAATGCTTCACAGAAGCTTTCTTGCAGGGAAAGTTCTTCTCGATCCTCCGGGACGAGAGGTTCATGTTTCCACTGCTCAAGGATCTTTTTGCCCTGTTTGATCTGTTTCTGAGCCAGGACGAACTTGATATGGAAAGGCCCTTCCTGCCTGATGTGTGGATTTTCTAACCCGAAAGTATAGAAAAGGTGAATTCCGTTCTCGATTTTATGCCAGGCTCGCTGCAGTTCTGAGTAGATCCGGGGGTGGATAGGATGTTCGACTGGGTTTACCGCTTCCGGCCCTCCTGTAGTGAGAGCTTCTCTGATCAATGTGTAAGCCTCATTGAGCCTGAGGGTCATTTCGTGAGACCATTGGAGGCTGTCCTGGTTTCGATCCGGATGGTACTGTTTGATCAGACTTCTATAGGTCGCTTCCAGGTCAGGCAACGTAGTGGGGAAAGAGATACGCATAAAGGAAAGAGCTTCAGATAGAGTCATTTTCTATGATTATAGAGAGTGGCCGGGGAATGGACAAGGGATTCGAGCTTGAAGTCTGTATGGCAGGTTTTGGGCAGGTTTTCTAGAAGGCGCAATTCAAATCTTCCAAAAGATCAGCAGAAATATTTGACAGAATAGAGAGAAAATCCTACAATAGGAGAAAACAGAAAGAGGTGGTAGTGTATGGCTATAGTAAAAGAACTATTCGAGGCTTACAACAAGAAAGAACTTCCTACTACAGGTGGTTATATAGTGAGTGCCTTTTTCGATGACACTTCCACGTACACAAAGTACGAGATCATATCTTTCAGCAATGTGAAAGATATTTACATTAATGAGGAAGGTCTCGTGTTTCAAGCAGATGGACAGAAAGTATTCGTGTTGGTCGAACCTGCGAACTATCCCAACAAACATATCGAACCGGCCTATCGCAACAATTTCCAGCGAATTCCGTATCGGCTCAGGGAACTGAATATCTATACCAGTGCCAGACAGGATCGGATCATGATCGGGAAAGAACCTGTGATGACCTATACCTCCTTCACAGTATTGAAATCCTTTGGCCAGAACTATTCCTACATTTTCTATATGACAGACGATATTCTCGATGGAATGCGGGACTATTTCATGAAGTCCATCTGGAAGGAAGCGCGGGTTCCACGCGCGGATGCGCAGAAGGTTACCGAGATGATCCTCGAAGTCTTCCAGAAGATTATCGTTCATTGAGCAGTTAATTCCCCGTGTTCCAGGAAACTGTAGTAACCCTCTTCGCTGAATATGATGTGATCTAGAAAGACGATCCCTAGAAGCTCTGCCGCGTTTCGTAGCCTCGTAGTTACCTGTTTATCCTCTACACTGGGGTCTAGATTTCCCGAAGGATGGTTGTGCGCAATAATCAAGGCTGCCGCCCGGTCCTGCAAGGGATCTGCAAACACTTCCCGCGGGTGCACCAGTGACCGGTTGACAAGTCCAATGGAAACAACCCGGATAGCGATAACTTCATGGGCTCCATTGAGGGAAATGGATAAGAAATATTCTTGTTTGCGGTTGGCATAATGGGATACCAGAGGCAGTACATCGCTGGGAAAACCAATTCGTTTCCGATCGGGACACAGCCGCCTTCTGGAAAACTCTAGAGACGCAAGAATGAGGGTTGCTTTGGCCTTCCCGATACCTGGAATGTTCATCAATCCATCCACTGTAATATTCCCATTCGAACGATCCAGAAAATCCAGGAGCTGGGTAGTGATCTTTTCTACCCTTGCAGCCCTGTTCCCTGAACCGATAAGGATGGCAAGAAGTTCCGCATCCGTTAGAGAGGCTACCCCCTGGAAGGTGAGTTTTTCCCGGGGACGTTCCTCTGCCGGAAGACTCAAGATCTTTTCTTTCAGGTAGAGTTTCATCTACTTATGTTAACGGAGTTAAGCTTGTTTTTGATTCTGTTTTACTTTCGAATTCAATAAAAAAAACTCTCCCTTTGCGGGAGAGTTTACCGTGCAAAGCCAGGTTGTCAGGCTAACCGGACAACAGTCGGTTGCATCTTTACGTATTTGATTGCAGTTGCCTTTCGGGCTAATTCAATGAAAGTTTCTACAATTACTGATGGTACGAGATAATCCTTGTGGAGATTCTTCTTACAGGTCTCCTTCAGGTCTTGCAGCATGTTTTTTAAATTTGCCACATACTGTTTGTGGAGTTCAATGGCAGTCTCGATTTCGTGGGGAGTAGCTCCCTTGTACTCGTGGTAATCGGCAATACATTCTTCCATGTACACTTTGGCCTTGTCGTTCAATTCACTGATCTTTGCATCGATCACTTTCAAAAACTCGTCCAACCTCATAGAGGTCAGTACCAGTATACCCCGATCTCGTTCATCTTGTGTAACTGTCATAAGAACCTCTCCTTGATTCGAGAAGTGATGTTTGCTTTTAATATAACACAGATTGGAATCTTTAGCCATATCCAGATGAAAAATTTTCTGATAGAATCTTTCTGGAAAAGGACATATTCATGAAAAAACCATTGATCTTTGCCCATAGGGGAGTGAGTTCCCAATGCCCGGAGAACACCCTTGCTGCTTTTCGTAGAGCCATCGAAGTCGGTGCAGACGGGATTGAACTGGATGTCCACCGCTCGAAGGATGGACACCTCGTGGTTTGCCATGATGAAACGGTGGATCGCACTACCGATGGGAAGGGAATCATCCAGGAGATGACAGTGAAGGACCTTTCCCAGCTGGATGCGGGGGAATGGTTTGGAAGATCATTCAAAGGGGAACGGATACCTTTGCTGGAAGAAGTCCTGGCACTTTTAAAGCCAACGACACTGGCATTGAACATCGAACTAAAGACCGATTATTTTTTCTATCCAGGTATCGAAGAGGAGACCTATTCTCTGATTCATACGTATGGGATGGAAGAGCGGGTGATCCTCTCGTCTTTCAATCACCATACAGTGCTCCGATTCAAACGTCTCGCTCCCAGGGTTCGCACGGGGATTCTGTACAGTTGCCACCTCTACGAGCCTCACAGGTACGCTACTTCGCTAGGGGTAAATGCCCTGCATCCTCCCATGCATCTAGCCTCTTCTGAGGTTATCCAGGAAGCTCATGAAGCAGGTCTTTCGGTGCATGGGTGGTTTTCCCGGGAACGGTTCGATGAAACAAGGGCGAGACAGTACCTCGGTTCAGGTGTGGATATTCTCATTACCAACTACCCCCAGGAGTACCTTGTAGTACGGGAAAAAGGATAGGGGTACCGACATTCTCTACAACGGCCTTCTCTACAATTTGATGTTTAACTTTTCCGTGAGGTACCTCCGGGTATGAGATTTCTGGGAAGGGGATAGGGTTTCCTTCTCCACTCCATACACCAGGTCCTCTGGACTCCCTTCCGCTACGAGGTACCCTCCTTCATCCCCCCCTTCGGGGCCTAAGTCGAGGATCCAATCTGCCTCTGCGATAAAATCGAGGTTGTGTTCAATTACGACCAATGAGTGCCCCGCATCCACCAGCCGGTGCAGAACAGTGAGGAGTTTCTCAATATCCGCTGTATGGAGACCGATGGTAGGTTCATCCAGGATATAGAGGGTGGAAGGGGTGGTTTTTTTTACTGCTCGTCCGATCTTGGCAAGTTCTGTGACCAGCTTCAGTCGTTGGGACTCACCTCCACTCAGGGTGGGGCTCGGTTGCCCCAGTGTTAGGTATCCCAGTCCAACCTCCTGCATCAGTTTCAATGCATGGTGAACTGTGGGATGGAAGGAGAAGAAATCAACCGCCTCATCTACATCCATCAATAGCACATCAGCAATCGATTTACCCCGGAATAAAACAGAGCAGGTTTCCGGTTCGAACCTTTTTCCACCACAGGCTTCACAGGGGGCTTGTGCATCGGGCAGGAAGCTCATCTCGACTTTTTTTACTCCCTGCCCCTCGCAGGTGGGGCATCTTCCGCCGGGCACATTGAAGGAGAATCGACTGGGGGTGTATCCACGAATCCGGGACTCGGGCAGTTCGGCGAAGAACTTACGTATGGGATCCCAGAAACCGATATACGTGGCAGGACAGGAACGAGGAGTCTTTCCAATAGGAGTCTGGTCTACCTCCAGCACCCGTGTTATACGTTCCCACCCATCGATTCCCTGGCAGCCAAAAAAGAGGGAGGACCTTTCCTTTGTGTGGAAAGTATGCTTTCCCTTTGAGACACTCTTCTGGAATGGAGAACCATTCCGAAGGAGCCGTTCGAGGGACGTACGAAGGATGTCACGCACCAGGGTACTCTTGCCGCTTCCACTGACGCCGGTGACTACCACAAACCGACCAAGGGGGATAGCCACATCGATCCCTTTTAGGTTATGGAGGGATGCACCTCGGATCCTGAGTCGAGGCGTATGGTTATCCACAGGGCGTCGATTTTTTCGCAGGGGGTGGGGTAGGGGATTGGTTAGATACCTTCCTGTGATGCTCTGAGTGACCTGCATAAGGGCCTGGGGTGAACCCTCGGCAAGGATCCACCCTCCCTGGACTCCTCCTCCAGGGCCGAGATCGATTATATGGTCGGCCTGCCGAATTGTTTGTTCGTCGTGTTCTACAACCAGCAGGGTGTTCCCTTTGTTCTGTAACATGCGCAAGGTGGTAATGAGTCGCTCGTTATCCCGACTATGGAGGCCAATCGTAGGCTCATCCAGAATATAGCATACCCCTCTGAGGTTGGAACCAAGTTGAGCGGCAAGCCGGACCCGCCTGCTTTCTCCCCCACTCAACGTGGGGGCTGACCGATCCAGCGTTAGGTAGGAAAGCCCCACCTCTTCCAGGAAGGAGAGTCGTGAAAGAAGCTCTGGCAGGATTTCTTTTCCGATCTCCAGATCCCGGCCTTCCAGCTGGATGGTGGAGAAATACCGGATAGCTTCTTTTATCGACATCGCCGTAATATCCGCTATAGAAAACCCTTTAAAGGTAACCGCCAGCGCCTCAGGTCTAAGCCTTTTCCCATGACAGGCAGGGCAGGTGACCTCTTCCCCTTCGTACCACTCGTTCCACCAGATCTCTTCCCCTGTCTGGGATTCATCGAATCCCGGTATGACAAGACCGGTTCCGTAACAGCGGGGGCACCATCCGTGTTTACTATTGAAAGAGAATAGGCGAGGGTCTGGATCGGGAAAACTCTCTCCGCAGGAAGGGCACATCCGTTTGATCGAGTAGAATCGTTCTCCCTGCTGGAAGGACACACGCAGGCTCCCTTTCCCTAATTGAAGGGCCTTCGGGATTGTAGAACGCAGAGCTTCCTTGACAGGCATGCCTGGATCCAGGGGCACAGGAAGATCGATGGAATGCTCCCGGTACCTCGAAAGGGTAGGCCATGAATCGGTAGGATACAGTTCTCCATCCACACGAAGGAATGTGTACCCCTGTTTTCTAGCCCAGGAAGCCAGTTCTTTGTAGACCCCTTTACGGTTTACGATAAGGGGTGCAAATAGTTGGATGGTTTGGGGAAGCTGGGTATCAGGGTCTATGGATGTATCAAGGGAGGGAATGGTGGGTTGGTTTTTGAGTTCATTTAAAATTGATTCTATGATACTTTCCGGGGTCTGGACTTCAATGGGGACTTTGCAGCGGGGACAATGGTAGGTTCCCAGTTTGGTGAACCAGAGCCTGAGAAAGTGGTAGATTTCAGTAACTGTGGCCACCGTGCTCTTTCTACCGCCCCTGCTGGTATGTTGTTCGATGGATACGGTAGGAGGAACTCCCAGTACTTCTTCTACATCCGGTCGGGGCAGCACTTCGATGAACTGCCGGGCATATGCATTGAGGGTTTCCAGATACCTGCGTTGCCCTTCGGCAAAGAGAATATCGAAAGCCAGGGTACTTTTCCCGCTTCCACTGACCCCCGTGATCACCGTAAACCGATCGAGAGGAATGGTGGTAGTGATATGCTTCAGGTTATGTTCCTTAGCTCCCCGTACAAGGATCTTTCGATCCGGCTGATGCATGAGGAACCTCCGGGAGTCCCGGTAGGGCATGTCGAACGATTCCTGATTAGCCTCTACCTGAGACAAGGAGGAAAACTGGGAGGCTCCATAGGGATAGGCGGATTCAGCAACACGATTTTCAGCGTATACGGTAGAGGTGGCTGTTGCGGTCGCCTGCATTTCTTTTTTAGGCTCTACAGGGCGGGCCGCTAGATAGGCCCGCAAGGAACGGCCCGTATGGCTTATAGGGGATGAAAGGATCGCATCGATTGGCCCCTGTGCAACGAGTTTTCCCCCTTCTTCTCCTCCTTCAGGCCCCAGATCGATGATCGTGTCAGCTGAAGCAATCACATCCAGGTTGTGTTCGATCACAATGAGAGAATGACCCGCCTCTATGAGGATTTTGAGCACTCGAACAAGTACAGCGATATCCTCGAAGTGAAGCCCTGTGGTGGGCTCGTCAAGGAGAAAAAGGATGTGGGAAGATCGGTTCCCTTTATTCCCTCTGTATCCATTGGTTCCTCTCGTGTCTGCGAGGTAACCGGCTAATTTCAACCGCTGGGCTTCCCCTCCGCTCAACGTGGGAACCCCCTGCCCCAGGGTTAGATAGCCGAGCCCTATTTCCTGGAGTATGGAAAGTTTTTCTGTGATCTCTTTTCTCCCCTTAAAAACTGCAAGAGCTTCCTCGACAGTCAGATTCAGGATATCGGCTATGGAAAAACCCCCCTCCTCAGTTTCATACAGAACCTCCAGGACTTCCTCCCTGAACCGTTTTCCGTCACAGTCGGGACATCGGAGGTACACATCACTCAAGAACTGCATCTCAACCCGTTCAAATCCTTTCCCTTCGCAGGTAGGGCATCTGCCAGTACCGGAATTGAAACTGAAGGTACCTGCGTTGAATCCTCGTTCTCTTGCGAGGGGAAGGGAGGCAAAGAGTTTACGGATTCCGTCATAGGCGCCGATATAACTCACCGGGTTGGAACGGCTCGATTTCCCAATTGGTTTCTGATCCACCAACACTACCCGATCGATGGTCTCGAACCCTGTAATCTTCCTTACATTTCGAAAGGCAGTCTGTCCTTTCTCCAGAAGTCTCTGCAAGTTGGGG